>CAIYQO010000290.1 GCA_903928345.1 uncultured bacterium
CCCCGAGGAGAAGGGAGCTTGATCCGCATACGCTTCTCCGGCCACTCCCTTCCCCTCGGGGGGAAGGGTCGGGGATGGGGGCGGCGCCGTGAGGCGCGGCGCGGGCACCGGTTCCTCCGGGTCCTGCACCTCCGCCTCGTCGTGCAGCACCTCCAGGATGCGCTCGGCGGAGGCGTCGGCACGGGTGACGCGCATGATCATCATGCCGACCATCATCAGCGCGAAGAGCATCTGGAAGAGGTAGTTGATGAAGGCGAGGAGCTGGCCGGTTTGCAGGCCGTTGCGGATCACCGCCCCGCCGCCGAACCACAGCGCGCCCACGATGCCCACGTTGATGAGCAGCACCATGCCGGGCATCACGCCCGCGGTCATCACGGAGGCGTGCACGGTGGCGGTACGCAGATCGGTGTTGGCCGTCTCGAAGCGGTCGGATTCGTAGGCGCCGCGCACGAAGGCCTTCACCACGCGCACGCCGGCCAGGTTCTCCTGCACCAGCGTATTCACGCGGTCGAGGCGCTCCTGCATGGCGGTGAAGAGCGGGTGCGCCCAGGCGTTGATGACGGCGAGGAGCAAAATGACCAGCGGGCCGATGATGAAGAGCAGCGGCAGCAGCCGCGGGGCGGTGAGGGCGGCCATGATGAGGCTGCCCACCGCGAGGAGCGGCGCGCGCACCAGGATGCGCAGGAACATCAGCGCCGCTTCCTGCACCTGGTCCACGTCGTTGGTCAGCCGCGTTACCAGTCCGCCCGTCTGCAGGCGGTCCAGGTTGCCGAAGGAGAGCCCCTGGATTTTGGTGAAGAGGGCGTCGCGGATGGCGGTGCCGAAGCGCAGCCAGGCGATGGTGGAGAAGTACGTACACCCCGCGCCGCCGATGAAGCCGACCACCGCCACCCCGAGCATCAACAGCCCGGAGTGCAGCACGAAGGCGGCGTCGTGCTGCTTCACGCCGTAGTCCACCATGTGCTGCATGAAGCGCGGCTGCAGCAAGTCCATGGAGACTTCCAGGGTCATCAGCAACGGCGCCAGCAGGGCCGGCAGCCAGAAGGGGCGCATGAAACGAAAGAGTTGACGAAGTGCGTGCACGTCACTAACTTTTCGTGCCGGACGGGGGGAAGTCCTTGCGGAGGAATGTGGAGATTTGATGACGGGACGGGATGAGGAGGACGAACCACAAAGATACAAAGACACGAAGGACGCGCAGAGAGATGAAGATTGGGCCGGGTGGCAAGGCGACAACCTGTGCTGTTGTATGGCCAGTCACTGTTTGGAACTGGGCGGGAGCCCGGCTCGACCATAGGGAAGGGAAAGCAGACCGGCACGGTTTGGAAGCATGACGGCAGTCGCGCGCCCGGATGGAGTTGAGAGTGCCCAGGCGCGATTTCCAATATCCGTGTTGTTGAGAATCGCACCTGGGCACTACAGCGTTACCGGGCGCGGGGCTGCCGCCGTCCTTCCAAACCGTGCTGCAATCCTACCCCGTGTCGGTATGCGCGAGATAGCAAATCATCAATCCCTGCTGCGTAGGGTAATTTGTGGTCATACACACGCCCAGCGCCGGCAGTCCGTCCGTATCGGTCCCCCGGCCTTCCCTACTCGCTCTCCTATCCCCCCGCAGGATTTCCCCCGCCCGCCGCCGAACTTGGGTCTATGCCTACCTTCCGTTTCCGTTTGCTGATCTCCCTGCTCGCGCTGCCGATGCTGCTGCGCGCGGTGCCGTCGTCGAATACGGAGTTGCGGGCGGTGCCGGCGCCGGGGCGGGTGACCATCGACGGGCGGCTGGACGACTGGGACACGCGGGCGGAGGTGTTGCTGTGCGACGATGTGACGACGCCGGCGCACGCGGTGCGGGTGGCGGCGATGTACGACGCCGACGGGCTGTATGTCGCCTTCCGCTTCTTCGATCTGTCGCCCATGGTCAACCACGTGGACCCGGTGAGCGAGCCGGGGCAGGGGTGGTGCGGCGACGCGGTGCAATTGCGCTTCTGGTGCGAGCCCGAAAAGCCCCTCGGCCCCCCGGACGGCGGGCGCTTGCTGCACCTGGACAGCTACTGGTACACCGACGGCAAGCGGGCGACGGCGCACGCGGTGTGGGGCAGCTTTCAGCCCGGGCAGACGGTGGAGAAGTCGCTCGACGAGGCGCTGGGGCACGGCGTGGAGTGTGCCTTCGTGCCGCAGACGGACGGGCGCGGCTACACGCAGGAGATGCGCGTGGCATGGGCGATGCTGCGGCGCGACGGGCGGCCCTATCACGCGGACGAGGCGCTGCGCCTGGGTATCGAGGCCTTCTGGGGTGATAAGGAATCGCACCAGATGCCCGCCCTGCGCGTGGTGGACCTGTACCATCCCGATCACCCGCAGCGCGATTATTATTGGATGAACCACGCGGCGTGGGGCACGCTGACCTTCGTCGGGCCGGGGCCGCTGGCGCCGTCGGCAAGCGCGGCGGATCTCCAGCGCGTGGAGGAAGCGCTCTCCCACCTGACGGTCGAATTCCCCACCGCGCCGGTGGTGGAGGTCACCCCGCCGAATATCCCCTACCGCGGCGACGAGAAGGCGGGCGCGCTGGTGAACGGGTGGTTCGCGGCGGGCACGGCGGCGGGCAACGCGAACGACTGGTACGACAACCGCGACCGCACGCACTCGATGCTCGACCTGCACGCCTTCCCGCAGCTCAAGTTGCAGATGTACGCCGAGGACGCGCGCCGGGCGGGTGCCGACTGGGCCACCGCCTGGACGGTGCTGCCGCACCCGACGGTGGGGAACTCCTCCACCTCCGGCCCGCCGGAGACGGACGGCAGCAACCCACGCAGCATGTATCTCTCCCCGGCGGGACTGGCGGCGCTCTACGCGCAGTACCGGGGGAACAACCTGTACATCTATCCCGGCCATCTGGATTACCGCCCCGGGCACAACGGGCGCGTCGGGCATGGCGACCTGCTGCCCGTCAACACGCCGTATCTGCTGGTGTCGCGGGGGTCGTCGGGCTCCGACCAACCCTTCCTGCGCGCCGCGGTGCTGACGATGGCGGCCTTCTCGCCGGAGGTCAAAAGCCTCTTGCGCACGCGCGGCCTGCTGATGCCCACACTGCAGGCGTTGATGCGCGGTGCCTACGGCGGGGCGGACTACTTCACCGGAGCGGCCAACCCCTCCGTCTTCGACGGCACGCGGCTGGACATGGTGCGCATGGTGACGCAGGCGCACGCCATGACCCCGGCGACCATCCCCCCGTTGGTACAATTGCGCGTGCTGGCGGAGCCCGCTCCGACCGCGCCGCGCGGGAACGAGCGCCTCGGCGACACGCCGTGCGTTATCGCGCGTGTGCACCGGCGGCTCGACCGCGACTACCGGCTCACCGTGAGTGCCCGCGAGAGCGTGGACGTGCAGGGGCGCCCGCTGACCTTCCGCTGGGTGGTGCTGCAGGGCGACGCCAAGCGCATCCGCATCCGCACGCGCGACCACGGGGCGACGGCGGAGCTGACCATCCCCTACCACGGGCGCTTCCCGATCGCGCCGGGTTCGCCGATCGAGAGCAACCGGGTGGACATCGGCGTCTTCGCGTGCGGCGGGGGAGCGTGGTCGGCGCCGGGCTTCGTCACCGTGTGCTATCCCGACAACGAGCTGCGCACCTACGACGCGCGGGGCCGGCTGATCGACCTGTACGACGCCGCGGGGGACACCACCATCGGCTACGACACGACGCTGCTGCTCGCCACCGGCGACAAGCCCGTGTATGACATCACCGACTGGCCCGCCGCCTTCGCCGCGGTGGAGGCACCCGGCCTGCCCGGAGATCTGCTGCGCGCGCACCTCACCGCCGCCGACCGGGCGCAGTTGGCGCGGGCGCGCACGACCTTCGCCGCCGCGCAGGCGGATTATCCGGCGGCGAAAACGCGCATCCTGGGCGACACGCGGCGCTCCTACCTCGACCAGACTATCGCGCTGGATGCCCTGACCACGGCTACCAGCGCGCCGCTGCTCACCCACGACCCAGCGACCCATCGCTCCGCGAAGGCGGTGCTGGAACGCGCGCTGAACGCGGTAAAGGACGACGTGGCACTCTTCCCCGCGCACGGAAACGCGATAAATACATCGGCGTCGGAGGAGATCGGCCGGGAGGCAAACCGGCTGACGGCACTCGGTCTCCTGCAACAACACCCGGGCCATCCGGCGGCCTGGCACGCCATCCGCGCGGGCCGCGGGCCGGTGGTGGCGCGGCTGACGAACTACGAGCGCTACGAAATCGCCTCCTTCAACCTGCTGCTGATGAATCGCGTGCTCTACCCGACGTTCCTCCACGTGCCCACGCGGCCCAACCTGTACGACCGCCGGCTGACAACGTCGCAGGGGGCGTGGACGCGCGGGAAGTAAATCGTGCTCGTGCGCGAACGGGCGTTGTGCCATCTTCACCGTCAGCATCTGCCGGAAACGGGGAATGCTGCTGGCGGGGAGGGGTGCCATGTTGAATATCTTAATGCGGTGCAAAGTGATCGACTTCGAGCAGTTCAAGGCGGAATTCGATGCCGATGACTCCTGGCGGCGCGCGGGCGGGGAGCATAACTTCCAACTGTATCGCGATGCCGACGATATCTCGATGGTCACGGTGATGCTGGAGTGGGACAGCCTGGAGACCGGCCAGTTTTTCGTCGATTCCCTCAAGTTCCACCGGCAGTTGCAGGATGGGGGCGTGATCGGCGACCCGGCCTTCTTCTTCCTCAAGGAGATCGAGCAGCAGGACTGAGGCGGGGGAAATAATCGTAATCGTGCTCGTGCTCGTAATCGAACGTTCCCCTCGAGCTTGGCGCGTCGATGACGAGCACGAGCACGAGCACGATTCTAAACGCCGTTGCGGAATCCTCCCGTCCGCGGTATACTGACGGCGAACCCGCCAGGGGGGAGTAGCAGGGTCGGCGCGTGCCGGCTCTTGGCAGGTCAACAAGCTCGGGGCATTTGCCCCTGGCCTGCCGGCAGGACCTGGAAACTGTATTGCAAATGCTCGCAGCCGTCTTGTGGAGGATGGTTCGCGATACACCTACGAGCATTTGCAATACAGTTTCTCACCGTCCGGATGCGAGACCTTTGGCTACGCGAAGTGTCGCGTGGCCTGGTCGAGCGCCACGCACCGGAGGTAAGATGACACGCGTCCGCAAATATTTCCTGCCCCTGGCGCTGGCCGTCCTGGCCACGTTGCCCGGCATGGTGCTGCGCTTTACCGGCCTCGGCGCGACCCTTCTCCACGGCCCGCACGCCTGGGTGACCGCCCTCGCCTGCGGCATCTCCGTACTCGGCGCCTCCTTTCTGCTCCTCTGGGCCTGCGACGCCGCGCAGGAGGACATCTCGCAAACCCTCGCGCTGGCTATCGTGGCGCTCATCGCCGTGCTGCCCGAATACGCGGTGGACATGTACATCACCTGGCGCGCGGGGCACGACCCGGCCTATGCGCCCCTCGCCATTGCCAACATGACGGGCGCCAATCGGCTCATTATCGGCGCGGCGTGGGCGGTGGTAGCCACCATCTTCTGGTTCAAAACGCGCAAGGCCGTGCACATCGAGAAGGACCGCCGCACCGAACTCTTCTTCCTCGGCCTCGCCACCGCGTACGCCTTCACCATCCCGCTCAAGTGGGCGGCCTTCCATCTGGGGCTGTGCTGGTTCGACGGCGTGGTCTTCTTCGCCATCTACGCGTGGTACATCACGGTGGCGGGCAAACGGCCCGTGGAAGAGAGCGACGCGGAGGGCCCGGCGGAGCTGCTGGTGGGGCTGCGCACCGTGCCGCGCCGGCTGGCGATCGCCGGCATGTTCCTCTTCGCCGCGGGGGTCATCGCCGCCAGCGCGGAACCCTTCTCCGAGGGCCTCATCCAGACCGGCGCGCTGCTGCATATCAACAAGGCGGTGCTCATCCAGTGGCTGGCGCCCCTTGCCTCCGAAGCGCCGGAATTCACCGTGGCCATCATGTTCGCGCTGCGCAAAAAGGCGGGCATGGCGCTGGGCAGCCTGCTCTCGTCGAACCTGAACCAGTGGACGCTGCTGGTGGGGATGATCCCGTGGGTCTATGCCGTCTCGCGCGGCACGCTGCACGGGTCGTTGCCGATGAATGTGTCGCAGATGCACGAAATCATGCTCACCGCGGCGCAGTCGCTGCTGGGCATCGTCATATTGAGTCTGCTGCGCCTCTCCGTCGGGCAGGCGCTGCTCCTCTTCGGCCTGTTCGCCGCCCAGCTCATCCTGCCGCCGCTGATGGGGTGGCTGGCGTCGGCGCCGTTGCCGCCCGCCATCGCCGAGCGCATCGCCGCGCTGGCGCCCTTCGGCATCACCGCGGAGCACGTGCATCCGCTCTTCACGCTGCTCTACCTCATCGCCGCGCTGGCCCTCTTCGCCGAACACCCGGTACGCCTGCGCAGCCTCTTCCTCGGCGCTCGCGCCGACACCGCCGACACGGCACTGCCCGAACTTGACGACGAAGTGCCGGAGGAAGAGCGGGGGATGGTCGAGGTGTGACGGGGGGATGGGGTGAATGGGTGAATGGGTGACGGGGTGATTTGTTTATCGGAGCCGGGCGCGTATTCCGGTCACCCTGTCACCCCGTCACCCCCTCACCTTGTCACGCCCCCGTCACTTCCCCCGCACCCCGGCGCCTTCGGGGAGGCTGCCGACGGTGAGGGTTTTTAGCACGCGGGCATGGGCGAGGTCGAGGATGGTGACGGTTTTCGCCACGCCGCGCAGGTCGGCGAGGGCGTGGGTGGCGGCGTTGGCGGTATTCGCCTTGAAGGCGCCGCGGGCGCGCGCCTCCTGCGCGGCGTTGCCGGGGGTGCCGATGAGGTAGAGCTTGCCACCGGCGGGGTGGACGACCAGCGCGGCGCAGTAGCCGAAGTCGCCGTAGTCATGCACCACCTTCTTCGCCTTCAAGTCGTAGGCGATCAGCGCGTAGGTGGGTTGCGGGCCGGTGCGGCCGTACAGATATAGCGTGCCGCCGTCGGGGGAGACGGCCAGCGCGAGCACCGGCGCCAGCGCGGGGATGGCCGACTTGCGCACGGCGCCGCCGGCGGTGTCGATCTCCCACAGGCACTGCGTCTCGGCGGAGACCATCGTCTGCTGGGTGAGATTCTGGGTGGCGCTTTGACTCATATTCGGCGCCCCATTCAGCTGGGCGTTGTTCGTCATCGCATTGCTGTTGCGCGTCACCATTTGCACCTGCGGCTCCACGGCCACGTAGAGCTTTTTGCCGTCCGGGCGCAGCGCCAGCGTGCGCGCGGTGTTGAAGCCGAGGGGGATGGTGTCCTGCAGCCGGTTATGCACCAGATCGACCACCGAGATGGTGCGGCTGGCCCAGTCGGCGGTGTAGAGGGTGTGGCCGTCGGGCGCGAGCACGCTGTCCAGCGGGTTGAGTCCCACGGCGACGCGGCGCAGCAGGCGGAAGGACGGCAACGCGACGGTGAGCACCGACCCGCGCACGCTGTTGCGCGATCCCGTCGGCCCGGCGGTGACGATGTAGGCCAGCGTGCCGTCGGGTGACGCGTGCACGGTGGCGAGCGGGGAGAGGGGGAGCGGCAACCGCGCGGTGACGCGCCCGCCGCCGTCCACCGCCAGCAGTTGCCCGGTGCCCGCGGTGGCGGTGACGTAGGCGTTGCCGCGGGCGAAGGCCACGTGATACCCCTGCGCGCCCAACGCGATATGCCCGGCCACCGTGTCGGCGTCCATGTCGATGACGGAGATGTCCTGCGAGAGGGCGTTGACCACGTACAGGCGTGGCGCGGCGGCGACCCCCAGGCCGACGAGCAGCAGCCATGCCAACCCCAGTATCCTCATTGCGTTTCCGCCCATAACGTTTGCACCGCTTCTTCCGGGCTGCTCACCGCCACGCGCGTCACGGTGGCCGTGTCCGCGCCATTCACCGCATGCCGGGCGCTCTTCGCGCGCGCCATCGTCGCCGACGGGCGGTAGTTCGTGCCGCCCACGGGCGCGTTAATGTTTTGCGCCACCGCGTGTGGAGGGGTGGCCGCGAAGGCGTTGGTGGCGGCCCGCGCTTCCTCCCGCGGATGTATGGCGAGCGTCATCGGCGGAGCCATTTGCGCCACGGGCGGCGCCGGGCGCGGGGCCAGGATGATGGCCGCCACCGTCAGCGCCGCCAGCGCGCTACCCGCCCAGGCCCAGCCATGCCAACGCGGCTGCCGGTGCGCCGCCAACCGCGCGGCGAAGGCGACGGAGAGCTGCGGATCGACCGCGGGCACCTCCCACGCCTGCAACGCCTGCGCCAGCCCGCGCTGTGCGGCCAGCGCCGCCCGGCACGTCGCGCAACTCGCCACGTGCGCCTCCGCCGCCGCGCGCCGCGCGTCGCCGGGATCGCCGTCCAGCAGGAGGGGCAGATATTCGTGCTCGTTAGGACAGGTGTCGGACATACGTTCTCTCGCCGTGAAAAGTGGGGACAGGCACGCATTTTCCGCAACCTGTACCGTCTTTCCAGCACGGAGACTGGAAAATGCGAGCCAGTCCCCATTTTTCACTGACGCTCTTCCCCTTCGGCCCAATCCTCTGTGAGAATCTGTGTAATCCGTGGTTTCACAAAACTACCCCCTCCGCGCCCGCAGCACGCGGCGGCGGTGGCGGAAGGCGACTAGCACGGGCAGTGCCAGGAGGCCGGCGAGGGCCAGGAACCACGGGTTGCGCGGCGCGGGCATGGGCGCGACGGCCAGCGGGAGGCCGATGGCGCGCGCCTGCGGGATGCCGAACTCGTCGGTCATCTCCTGCTGCAGCGCCTTCAGCTCCGGCGCGGCGAATTCCGCATCCTGCCCAGCGGGATCCACCTGGATGGCGCTCTTTTTCAGCGCCACCGTCACGTTGTCCCCCACGCTCAGGTATTGGGCCATGCGCGGGTGAGCGTTCGCCAACTGAAAATACGCGGGGGAGAAGGCTTTCACCTTCACCACGTGTTGATTGTTGAAGTTCACGTCCACCCACTGCCGACCGTTTTGCGCGAAGGAGCGCTGACTCACGTTGCGCAGTTGCGTCATCTGCACCGCCTCGTAGGCGTTGTTCATCACCACGTTGCCGCTCGCGCGGGCGGCCTGCATGGCATTGGCGGCGCTTTTGCTGTTGACGGACTGCGCCACCGCGGCGCTGCCCACCGCGGCCCCCCGCGCGAACTCAACTTGGTGTCGCACCCCATTCACGGAGGCGCGGGGGGCGTTCTGGATATTCAGCCGGGCGCCGTCGCGGGCGTCCACGTCCACCAGGAAGGACGTGTATTGGCTGAGGATGCCGTATTCCTTCGACAGGCCGATCAGCTCCTCCAGCAGCTCGGGGTTACTGCCGTGCAGGCGCAGTTGATCCTCCAGGTAACCGATCTTGCGCGTGGCCCACAGCCGCGGCACCGACTCGTCGTCGAAGGAGCTGTCCGGCAGCGCGAGAGGATAGGTGAAGCGCTGCGCGTGCCCGCCCACCGTGCCGGTGAGGGTGAGGGTGGTTGCGCCGGCGCCGGGGGCATAGCGCCCGGCGATGACGAGCTGCGACCCCTTGAAGAGATCGGGCAGCTCCTTCGGATAGAGGTCGTGCACGTTCGTCTTGCCCCAGTCGAGGGCGAGATTGGTGAGCAGCGGCGCGGCGATCTTGCCGTAGAAATCGCTCACCTTCACCTCGATATCCTCTTTGGGCAGCACGTTGTCCGCGTAGCCGCCGTTGTCCTCCGCCAGCTTGTCCAGCAGGTGCGCGTTGTAGTCCTCGCCCACGCCGAAGTCGTAGAGGCGGATGTGGTGCGGGTTCTGCGCGTGCATGTCGGCGAGAATCGTCTCGTTGTTCGTCACCCCCACGGTGGGCTGGCCGTCGGTGAGGAAGATGAGCACCGGCAGGCGTCCCGCGGCGCCGGCGTTCAGGCGCTCGCGCGCCAGGTGCAGCGCCTCGTCGATGTTGGTACCGCCGGCGGCATGCTGCTCGCGGATGAACTCCTTCGCCTGATCCTTGTTCGCGCGGCTGGCCTCCTGCAACCCGAGCATCCACGCGCGCACGTCGGAGCTGAAGGCGATCACCGTGAAGCGGTCGCGGGGATCCAGGCTTTCCACGCAGTAGTCCAGCGCCGCCTTCGCCTGCTCGATCTTCCGCCCGGCCATGCTGCCGGAGGTGTCGAGCACGAAGGCCACGTTCTTTGGCTCCACGTCCTCCTTGCGCACGTCGGGATTCGGCGCGGCGAGCAGGAGGAAGTACCCGTCGCCTTGCGCCGGGTCGCGGTAGGTGAGCACGTCCACGCCCACCGGCGCGTCGCTCATGGTGTAGTAAAGCGCCAGGTCTTCGTCGGGCAGCACGTGGGTCGCGTGCCAGCGCACGGTAGCCTTGTACGCGCCGTCGCGGACGACGGTGATGTTGTGGGTGGGCGAGTAGATGCTGCGCAGCGGGCGCGGGGCGGTGAGGTGGATCGTCACGCTGCAGTCGTCCAGCGGGCGCGCGGAGACCTTTTCGGTTTTTAGCGGGTAGACGTACTTCACCAGGTTGTCGGTGGCGGGCAGCACCTCCTGGTAGCTCAACTTGATGCGCTTGTCGCCGTGAGGGGGGATGGGGAAGACGCGCGCCTGAATCATGCGCTCGCCCATCCACTCCAGCAGCGCCGGGTCGCGCCGCTGCGCCACGATGCCGTTGTAGATGCGCCGCGCCTCGTCCTTCGCCAGGATGCGGTGCTCCAGCTCCTCGTTGCCCGCATACATGGAGAAGTTCGTCAGGCTCATATCATCGGCGATGGGGAAGATGTAAGTGCCTTCCGCCTCCCGACTCGCGTTGTTGTGGAACGCCTGATCCACCGTGGTGGTGGCGATCTGCTTGTCGATGACCACGTCCACCCGGTGAAAGGGCGCGCTGAAGGCGGGAATCTCCGGGCGCGCCGGCAACATCATGCCGTCCGCCCACGCGGCGACGGCGACGACCAGGCAGCACAACAGCAACAGATAACGCATTTCAACGGCCCTCCGTCGATGTTACGTGCGAAGGGATGGAAACGTTACCGGCGTCGTCCACATATTCCGCCAGTGCCGTGCGCAACAGTTGCCGGGCACGGAAGGCGCGTACGCGGGCGGCCTCCTCGCTGATGCCGGCGATGGCGGCGATCTCCTTGAAGCTGAAGTCGTGGTACTCGCGCAGGATAATCACCGTGCGCTGGTCGGCGGGCAGCGCGGCGACGGCGCGGCGCACCTCGTCACCGAGCAGGCGGCGCGCCACGTCGTCCTCCAGCGCGGCGCCGGGGGTGTCGGGCACCTCGTCGCGGTAGTCGCAGCGCGCGTCGCGGCGCAGCGTGTCGATGGCCAGGTGGTGGGCGATAGCGTAGAGCCAGGCGGCGAAGCGCAGGGAGGGCTTGAAGGTGCGGCGGCGGTCGTAGACGCGTAAAAAGGTATCCTGCAGCAGGTCTTCGGCCACGTCGCGGCGCCCGAGCAGGCGGCACAGGAAGGCGAAGAGGGGCTGTTTATAACGCTCGAATAACTCTCCGAGCGCCGTCATGTCCCCCGCAACCACCCGCGCCATAATCAGCTCGTCTGTGATTACATCCGCCATCCCGCTCCCGACAGGCTACGCTGCCCCGGAGACACCCTCCGCGGCAGCACCACCGGGTCTCTCCCTGTTCCATTACGTCATGCGGCGCGCTTCTCCTTTCCGGGAGGGGGAATAGTCGCGTTACGCCGTGCTGTTTCGTGCCTTCACCCTCCTACGTTCCACCCGCGGAAAATGTTACAGCCGAGTCGGGCAGTTTGCCGGATAACCCTGACCGGGTATAAGCAGAGTTGACCGGCGACCCCCGCCTGCTGCGAAATATCCGCTCTCTCCCCCTGTTGCCAACTGCTTATGCGTATTCCCTGTATTTCCCGACTGGTTTGGCCGGTGGTGTGCGTCTTTTTCTGGACGTACGCGGCGCCGCCAATGGCCGCGTTGGCGGTGCCCACCGACGGTTACGCGGTGGTCGACGACGCGCCGGCGGCGGTGGCCCCCGCGGCGCAGCCGGTGGCAATGCGCGCCAGCGCGTATCCCACCGCGCAGCTCACCGCGCCGCCGAACGACCCCACCGCGCTGCTGAACCCCGCCGGCGACGCGGCGGTGCAGACCCAGGCGGGCACCATCAATGCCACGGTGGGCGGCAACGATTTCACCACCATCAACCGCCCGGTGCAGGGGTTTCAGATGAATGGCGCCGGTGGCTTCACCGGTCTGCTCAGCCGCGTGGTGCCGGTGGCGAAGATGGACAACATCGTGGGGCAGTACTCCGCCGGGCCATACTACCTCACCGGCGTGCCCATCCTGCCCGGCAGCGAGGTGATTACCGTCAACGGGTGCAAACGGACGCGGAGCACCGACTACACGCTGGACACCACCACCGGCGCGCTGGTCTTCACCGGCACGCAGTTCTACGGGCCCAACGACCACATCAACGCGCAATACCAGACGCTGGCCAACAGCGACGGCTGCGGGCAACTCACGGCGTTGCGCAGCAGCGCGCCCGTCGGCGGCGGCCTGTCCCTGGGCGTGAGCCACGTCGGCTTCACCGGCGTGCAGCCCCTGGCGATCGACCACCAGGTGGACGGCCTCGACATGACGTACCAGCCGGATGCGCACCTGGCGCTCAACCTGCAGACGGCGCAGAGCACCGGGTTGCGGGTGGCGCCCGACACCCCCGCTCAGCCGGTGGTCGGCGAGGCACTGCTGTTGCAGGCGGGCGTGCCGTTGCTGGCGCAGAGCTGGCACACCGCCCGCGCGCCGCTGCAGCCGGGCACGGCGGTGCTCTACACCCCCACGCGCACGCTGATCCGCGACCTGGACTATGTGCTCGACGAGCAGGCCGGCACGGTGCGCCTGGTCAATCCCGCCGCGGTGCTCACCGGGCAGACGCTGAGCATCAACTACATCGCCGCCGCGCAGCACACCACCCTTTCCGGTGACGCCGCGCTGTCCGCCGCCGCGACGTATCACTCCAGCCAGCTCAACGTGCAGGCGCATTACCGCAACGTCGATTCCGGCTTCAATCCCTTTGACGGCGCGGGGGCGGCGCAGGCGGGGCAATCCGCGGACTGGTCGGCCAGCTTCGCCCCCGCGCCGGCGCTCACGCTCTCCACCACCGGCACCAATTCGCAGACGCCCGGCGTAGCGGGCACCGCGGAGAACCGCGGGTATACCCTCGACGTGCACCCGAAAGGCCTGCCGTCGCTGGCGCTGACGCACAGCACGAACGACCTGACGGGGAGCGGCGACACTTCCACCAACGACGCGCTCACCTCGTCGTGGACGAAGTCCGGCTTCACCGCGGGCGTCACCCTCAACCGCGGCACCACGACCGGCGAAGGCGCGTCGAGCGCGACGAACAACGCCACCGCGAATTTGCAGTATCAGCCCACCGACCGGGTGAACGCGAGCGTGAACGTGACGCGCAGCGACGGCACGAACAGCAGCCCGGGCTTCGCGGCGCACAGCACCGGCAGCGGCGTGGGCGCCACGGCGCTGTACAAGCCCGCGAAGAACCTGGCGCTCAACGTGAACGCGCAGCAGAGCACCAACGCCACCGCGAACGCCCTCGACCCGCAGTGCTCCCCCACGCTCACCAGCGGCCAGTACGGTGGCGGTGTCACCTGGACGCCCATCCGCCATCTGGACGTGGGCATTGCCACGCAACTGCAGCAGGACCGCACCAGCTATCCGGCGGGGGACCCGCTGCTGCCGGTGCTGACGCCGAACACCGCCACGCAGACGCGCACGAACACGGTGACGATGAACTATGCACCCAACGTCCACGCGCAAGTGGGGGCCAGCCTGGCGCAGAACAGCACGACGACGAACACCGGCGGCGTGCTGACCACCGGCGCGGGGCAGAACATGCAGGTCACCGTGCTGCTGCACCCGAGCAACCGGCTCACCGTGAACGGCCTGATCGCGGACACCACCAACAACCCGTCGCTCTCCGCCAACACCGGCACGCTGCCCGGGTTGCGCACGCGCACCGCGTCGGCCGGCGCCGGCTGGCAGGCGAGCAAATCCCTGTCCCTGAACACGACATACAGCACGAACCGTTACCAGGACACCACCTACGGGATCAACGCCGCGACCACCACCGCCCTCGACGCGGGCTGGCACCCCGGCGGCGGCGCGAACGGGGTGACGGGCTACGCGCTGCACCAGACGACGCAAACCCCCTGCGGCGGCACCACGCGGCAGTCGATGTTCGGCGGGTCGGTACAGGTTGCGCCACGGCCGCACACCACCCTCGGCGTGGGCGTGCAACGCATCTACGGCGGTTCTGACGACGCGGTGAACCAGTTGCTGCAGACGGAGGGCCAGACCCGCCGCGCGCAGCTCATCGGCACCCCGCCGCCCGCGCTGCAAAACGTCATCCCCCCCATCCTGCCCGGTCGCAGCCTCACCGTGGTCGATGGCGTGGTCGGCTACAAGCTGAACGCCAAGCACGACCTGACCCTCACCGGCGAGTCCATCACCGGTCGCGGCGACGCCGGGGATATCCACCGCACCTCCGTCGGCGTCGGCTGGCACTACGCCGCCGGCAAACGCCTCGCTTTCTCCCTGGACGGCAGCCTGATCCAGAGCCACGACCCCTCCACCGACGGCCTGACCGTCCACTCGCACGAAGTGGATGCGACGGTGAGTTGGAAGTTCTAAAAACGGGACATGCTCACATTTTTGGGAGGGCGAGCGTACCCGCGAGCCGCGAATACAGAGAAGCGAAAAAGCTGTAGGGCTCGTAGTAGGTTCGCAGCGCAGCAAGAACCGTTACCTCACATCTGCTCTTTGATTCTATCGTGCCAGCATTGCTTTCCAGAGTGGCATCGAA
>CAIYQO010000291.1 GCA_903928345.1 uncultured bacterium
CCCATGAATGGGGCTTTAGTAGTCTCCGAATGGTCGTATTCACATTTGGTGGGCGTTACAATGTGCGAAAAGACCGTTACCATCGAAAACCTCGCGGGCGAATCACCACGAAACCAGGTTCGCGCACGCTTGACAAGCCCCTTTGAAGGGGCGCAGCCGGTAGCCTGACGATTTATCGTCGGGTCGAAAACCAGGCAAACGGTGATCGTACATTGACGCATATGGGGGTCAGGGGGTGAGGGTCGACTACAGGTATGCGGAATGACGAGGAGCTAAGAACGGGCCGCAGCAAAACGGCCCGTTATCTCCCCCCCCCGCCTTGACGGTATGCGATTACAGAAGTATCATATCCCTTGACCCGCCAGGTGTCAGCCGGGGCGGATTCTGCTACAATGTGGGCATAAGCTCGGGAGATCCCGCCGGGGGAGGAAATGGCGTGTCGGGTAACGGGGAAACTACCACGCTGGCGCTGGCGCCGGTGACATTTTTGCCGGAAGGCAAGTCGGTGGAAGTCGAGGTGGGCGTCACGCTGTTGCACGCGGCGCGGCAGGCCGGGCTGCACATCGACGCTCCCTGCGGCGAGCAGGGGCGCTGCGGCAAGTGTCGCGTGCGCGTGCACGACGGCACGTTGAGCCCGTTGGACGGCGAGGAGACGCGCTTGCTGCGTCCCGACGAGATCGCCGCCGGGGTGCGCTTGAGCTGCCTGGCGCAGGTGCTGGGGGCGGTGACGGTGGAGATTCCCGACGCCAGCCGCAATCTGGCCCACCGCAAGGCGAGCGCCGTGCTGCGCCGGCAGATCACCCCCGCGCCGTTCACCCGCAAAAGCTGCGCCCTCGTGCCGCAGCCCTCGTTGGAGGGGCGCGACTTCCGTGACGACCTCAGCCGCCTGCGCGAAGTGGTGCCGGGCCTCGCGACCGCCGAGTTGGCGGTGCTGCGCACGCTGCACCAGACTCTCGTCGACAGCCAATACGCCGTCTCCGCGGTACTCGCCGACGATTGCCTCATCACCGTGGAGCCGGGCGACACCTGTCGCACGCATTTCGGCGTGGCGCTGGATATTGGCACCACCACCGTGGTCGGCTACCTCATCGATCTGCGCACCGGCGACGAGGTCGCGGTGGCGTCGCAGGCGAACATGCAGGCGGGCTACGGCGCCGACGTGATCAGCCGCATCGAATACGCCCAGCAGAGCCCCGCGCACCTGGAAACGCTGCGCCAGGCCGTCACCGGCACCATCAACACGATATTGCACTCCCTCGCGCAGCAAGCGCACACGGTTCCCGAGCAGATTTACGAGATGACGGTGGTCGGCAACACCTGCATGGCGCACCTCTTCCTGGGCATCGACCCCAGCCCGCTGGGCCAGGCGCCCTACGCGCCGGTGTTCGCCGACGCCATGCAACTAAGCGCGAGCGAATTGGGCCTGGCCATGCACCCGCGCGGCCGCGTGCGCACGCTGCCGAACATCGCCGGCTTCGTGGGCGCCGACACGGTGGGCGTGCTCGCCGCCAGCGATTTGGAACACCTGCCGGGGCTGCACGCCGCGGTGGACATCGGCACCAACGCCGAGGTGATGGTGGCGAAGGACGGCAACGTGGTGGCCTGCTCCACCGCCGCCGGCCCGGCCTTTGAAGGCGCGAAGATCTCGCAGGGGATGCGCGCGCAGCCGGGCGCCATCGACGGCGTGACCATCGGCCAGGACCTGTACGTGCATACCATCGACGAGAAACCGGCGCAAGGCATCTGCGGCTCCGGCATCATCGACGCCATCGGCGAGCTGCGCCGCGTGGGGATGCTGGAAAGCAGCGGCCGGTTGGCCGATCCCGACGACCTGGCGCACCTGCCCGACGCGCTGCGCGCCCGCCTGCGCGACGGCGAGGTAGTGCTGGTATGGGCGCAGGACAGCGGCACCGGCTCCGACATCACGCTGACGCAGAAGGACGTGCGCGAAGTGCAACTGGTGAAGGCCTCCATCTTCGCCGGCATCGCCACGCTGCTCGATAAACTCGGCTACACCTCGGATCAGCTCGACGGCCTGCACATCGCCGGCGCCTTTGGCACCTACATCACCAAAGAGCACGCGCTGCGCATCGGCCTCATCCCCAATATCCCGGTGGAAAAGCTGGTCTTTCTGGGCAACGCTGCCGGCGCGGGCGCGAAGATGGCGCTAATCTCCCGCGACGAATACACCGCCATCTGCGCCGCCGCCCGCCGCGTCAGTTACGTCGAACTCGCCGGCGACGAAGTCTTCCGCGACAACTTCTCCATGGCCATGATGCTGGCGTACGGGTGCGAGGACGACGACTGACCTACCCCCCTGACCCCCTCCCTCGAGGGAGGGGGAGAACTGGTATCACGGATGGTATTTCTTTGTCATTTCCTCCCCCTTCCCTCAAGGGAAGGGGGATCGAGGGGGTTAGGTCCCGTGCGTTACCTCCCGCTGCTGGTATTGGCGATCCTCCTCGGGCTGGGCGGGTGCTCGGGCCAGGCGGGAAGCGGGTCGTCGCCGGGGGGAACCACCGCCACGCCGACGGGCGACGTAGCCTTCACCATCGCCTGGCCGGCGCGGTCGCGGGCGATTCCGCTGGCGGCCAACAGCATCGCCGTCACCCTCTACCGCACCGCCGACTCCCCCCTGCTCACGCGCATCCAGGGGCGCGGCACCGCCGTAACCGATGAAGTGCGCATGCCGGCCATCCCGGTCGGCGCCTACACCTTCGACGCACTCGCCTACTCCGGCTTTAAGGGCGACGGCGTGGCGGTGGGTGTGGGGCGCGGCACCCTCACCGTGACCGTCGGGCAGACCACCATACTGCCCATCAGCCTGGACACCACCGTCACCACGTTGACCCTCACCGCGCCCCCCACGCAATACATCGGCGCGACCTATCCCCTCGTCTGGAACGCGACGGACGCGCAGGGGCAGACGGTGGTGGTGAACCCTAAGGACTTGACCTGGCATACGAATGACGACCACGTGGCCGCCGTCTCGACCCTCGGCGTGCTCACGGCGGTCGGCGCGGGGGGCACCTTCGTCTCCGTCTCCCTGCCCGGCGTCACGGCGGTCAGCGTGCCGGTGCACGTGGCGAGCGGCATCCTCCTCGGCGTGACGCCCACGGTGGTCACGCTGCGCCCCGGCGATGCCGCGAGCTTCACCGCCACCGTCACCGGCGCCGGTGTGCATACCGTGCACTGGGCGGTGCGGGAGGGCGCCGGGGGGGGCATCGACGCCGCGGGCCGCTACACCGCGCCCGTCCTCACCGGCGACTACCACGTGGTCGCCACCAGCGACGCCGACGCCACGGTGACCGCCTCTGCCCTTGTGCACGTGGTCGATCCCGGCACGGTGGCGCTGTGGACGGTGCTCGTCTACATGGATGCCGACAACAACCTGGAAGACTACGCCGTGGGCACGCCGGCGCCGTTCTTCACCGGCGACTTCGCGAAGATCGCCAGCGTCGGCTCCTCCCCGCTGGTGCGCGTGCTGGTGCAGCTCGACCGCGCCCAGGGGAGCACCTGGAGCGACACCCGGCGCTTCGAGGTGCAGCAGGGCGTGGCGCTGGACGCCACCCCGCGCGTGGACAACCCGCCCCTCGGCGAGCTGAACATGGGCGACCCGCAGACGTTGAGCGACTTCATCGCCTGGGGGCAGCAATACGCCCCGGCGCAGCACTACCTGGTGGTGCTGTGGGATCACGGCAGCGGGTGGCGCCAACGCACGCGCCGCCCCGCCGTGCGCGGTATCTGCTACGACGACACTAACGGCGGCGCCGACATCTCCACCCCCGGGCTCGCGCAGGCGCTGGCCGGGCACCAGCCCATCGACATACTGCTCACCGACGCCTGCATGATGCAGATGGCGGAAGTGGGCTATGAAATCCGCAACTCGGTGACCTACCTGGTGGCGGACGAAGGCTCCACGCCGGCCACCGGCTCGCAGTACCAGCTCTGGCTGGCGGATCTGCACACCAATCCCCTCGCCGCCCCGCGCGCGGTGGCGCAGAGCATCGCCCAGCGCACGGAGGATTTTTACGGCACCGGCATCGACATCAACCAGTCGGTGGTGGAGACCGCCAAACTGATCGACGTGGCGACGGCGGTGCAGGCCTTCGGCACGGCGCTGCAGGCGAATACCAACCAGGCCGCACTGCTCGCCGCCGCGCGCGACGCCACGCAGAGCTTCGCCCAACCGGACGAGACCCTCGACGGGCAGCTCTACTACGCGGACTATCGCGACCTGACCGACTACGCCACCCAGGTGAGCGCGCGCGTCTCCTGGCTTGCCGGCCCGGCGAACGCGGTGAAAAGCGCCGTGGCGAACGCCGTCGTCGTCGATTACCCGGCGGCCCTGCGTGCCAACGCTCACGGGCTGTCGATCTTCGTGCCGCCCCCCGCCCGCTTCTCCGCCGTCGCCGTACCCTACCAGAGCCTCGCCTTCACGCAGAGCACCCACTGGGACGCCTGGCTCGCGCTCCAGCCGCAATAACCTCTGCCATGTTTAACTGATACTGATTGCGGGCAAATTACAACCAGCCGCCTGAATCGTCGGTTGAAGGCACAAGGTGCAACCACGGTCTCCCTTGAACGTTGAACGTTGAATGCCATCTACCCGGAGGTATGCCATGTCATTATGCAAGGATAAAAAGCAGGAAGCCAAGGACAAAGAGAAGGTGAAGGAGCGCAAGGATGAAGGGAAGGATTACTTCGTCTGCAAAAAGTGCGAGCGCGTGAGCCACAAAGAGGATCACCTGTGCGACCCGAAAAAGGTGAAGGCGAAGTGAGGAACCTCGCGCCCCGCGCGTCGTCATGAGAAATAGCGCGTTCGCGCTGGAAGGAGGAGGGGATGAAACTATTATCCGGCCTCGGTCTCGCCGTGGCCTTGATCGCCGTGCTGTGGGTCATCGGCTGCCGTCAGGCGGCCCCGGATACGTCGGCGACGCCGCCCCAGGCCACGGCCACCGCGCCCGCCGCGGCGGCGGTGACCATCGGCGCCGATGAGGCCAGCTGCCCGGTGCTCGGTACCGTCATGAAAAAGAGCGCCATGAAACCGGTGGTCGTCGACGGGAAGACGTACTACCTCTGCTGCAGCGATTGCGTCCGCAAATTCAAAGCCGACCCGCAGAAATACATCACCCACCCCGCCCCCCCGACGCGGGACATGAAGATGTAATACGGCCCGGGGGGAGCGCGATGCGCTCCCCCCGGTTTTTTGGACTACCCCCCGCCTAACTCCCGCGCCACGGCTTCGAGTTGGGCGCGGATGGGGAGGGTGTTGGGGCATTTGGGCTCGCACTCGCCGCACTGGGTGCAGGCGTCGGCGCGCTTCTCGGTGGCCATCCCGGCGTATTGGCCCTTCGCCCAGCCGGCCAGGCCGTAGACGCGCGCGTTGTTGTACAGGCCGAAGTTGCCGGGGATATCCACCCCGTGCTGGCAGGTCATGCAGTAACCGCAGGCGGTGCAGAAGCGCGCGCCGAGGGTGCGGAATTCGTCCAGAATGCCGTCCATGCGCGCGTGATCGTCCGCGCTGGCTCCGGCGAAGGCGTTCACGGTCGCCACGTTCTCCGCCAGCATCTCCAACGTGTTCATGCCGCTGCACGCACAGCTCACCGCGTGATTCGCCAGCACGAACTGCAGCGCGGCGGCGGCGGTGGTATGCGCGCCGCCGGGGATGAGCGCCTGCAACTGCGGCGACGGGCTGGCGAGCATGCCGCCCGCCACCGGGCACATGGCGACGACCCCCACGCCCAGCTCCCCGGCGCGCGCGATGGTCGGCGCGTAGGCGCGGTTGAGCATGGAGTAGGGGATCGTCATGCTTTCGAAGATGCCCGTCTCGATGACCTTGGTAAAGTTCTCCGGCGAGTCATGCCCGGTGAAGCCGATGTGGCCGATCAGCCCCTGGCTGCGTGCCTTATCCAACGCCTCCAGCGCGCCGCCCTTTTTCGTGAGCATCGGCACGCGGTCCCAGCCGAACCAGCCCACCTGGTAGAACTCCAGATAGTCCACGCCGAGGATTTCCAACTGCAGTTCGATCTCCGCAAAGTAATTGTCGGCGGTGGTGTCCTCGCCCACGCCCGTCTTGCCGGAGACGATCAGCCCGCGGCTGCGCCCCTTGAGCCCCGGCGCGGTCAGGTGCTGGCAGCGCCCGTTGATGTACCCCCGCGTGGTCTCGAAATAGTTCACCCCGGCGGCAATCGCCGCGTCTACTACCTGCGCGGCCAACTCGGGATCGTGCTGCGGCAACCGCATACACCCCATCGCCAATGCCGACACCTGCAACCCGGTCTTCCCCAACGGACGATACTGCATAACACCCCTTGCGTGCTGTGAATTCGGTGTCCATTCTAACACACCCGCCCCCAACTCGTCACTCGTGACACCGTTCCCTTGCGCGGCGAGACGTGGTATAGTACGGGCGTTAAATTTTCGCGGGATCACCACCCAATTCCGGAGGTTTTCACCCATGAACAAACGTACGCTAGGCCGCACCGGCCTGCAGGTGACCGAGTTGTCGCTGGGGGGGCTGTTTGTCGCCTCCTGGTTCAGCGAGGAGGACCCGGCGGTGGCGGCGGTGCACAAGGCGCTGGAACTCGGCGTCAACTACATCGACACCGCGCCGGGCTACGGCAACAGCGAGGAAGTCCTCGGCAAGGCGCTGGCCGGCGTCACCGCGCCGTTCATCATCTCCACCAAGCTCGGTGCGCGGCCGCTGCCCTTCGATGCGCAGAACGCCGACGGGCTGCGCTTCTCCGTGGAGGAGAGCTTGCGCCTGCTGGGCCGCGACCACATCGACGTGCTGATGATCCACGAGCCCGACCGTCCGGGCCAGTTCGATTGGTGGACGGATCTGGCGGGCGTGAACGGCCCGGTGCTGGAGGTGATCGACGAGTTCAAGGCCGCCGGCGTGGTGAAGTACGTGGGCCTCGGTGGCACCACCGCCTATGAGATGGCACATATCATGCGCAGCGGCAAGTTCGACGTGGTGCTCACCGCCTTCAACTACAGCCTGCTCTGGCGCGAGGCGGAGATCGAAGTGCTGCCCACCGCCAAGGCGCTGGGCATGGGCGTGGTGGTCGGCTCCCCGTTGCAGCAGGGCGCACTGGCGCGCCGCTACGACGACGAAGTCAACAACGGCGCCCCGTGGCTCAGCTCCCCCCGCCGCGCGCAATACAAGGCGCTCTACGCCTTCCTCGACGAGTTGGGCATGAACATCGCCGAGGCCGGCATCCGCTTCGTGATCTCCAACCCGGATATCTCCTGCACGCTGATGGGCGCGCGCTCGCCGGAAGAGGTGGAGAAGAACGTCGCCGCGGTGGAAAAGGGCCCGTTGCCCGCCGACGTGCTTGCCCGCTTCGACGCCATCGCCGCGATGGTGCCCTTCCGCCCCTACTGCGAACCCTTCGGTCTCCCCTTCGGCAACCCGGGTTACAAAGGGCCGGGGCAGGCCTGACACGGTTATTAAACCACAGAGACACGGAGGCACAGAGGAGATTGGTATTGGGCCGGTGTGCAAGGACGACAACAGATCAGGTCGGCACTTAGTCACCGTTTGGAACTGGGCAGGAGCCCGGCTTGGGTGCAGGAAGGCGGAGCGATCTTCCTGATATTCCCTTACAAAGGTCCTTTGCGTCCTTCGTGCTCTTTGCGTCTTTGCGGTTCGTTCTCTCGAAGGAGTTATTGATGAAAGCTGCCATGATTGAGAAGCCCGGTGTGCTGGCGATCCATGAGATCCCGCAGCCGGCGGTGGGCGACTATGACGCCCTGTGCGAGATCCTCTACGGTGCTACGTGCACCGGCACCGACCAGCACCTGCTCTTCGGGCGCTTCCCGTGGCCGGTGAACTATCCCACCGTGCTCGGGCATGAGAGCGTGGGACGCGTGGTGCAGGTGGGCGCGAAGGTGAAGACCTACAAGGTCGGCGACCTGATCAGCCGCGTGGGCACGCTGCCCGCGGCGGACGGCGCCTTCGACATCAACTGGGGCGGCTTCGCCGAGTTCGGCATCGCCCGCGACCACGTGGCGGCGAAGGCCGACGGCGTGCCCGAGGCGGAGTGGGGCGGTTACCGCGTGAATCAGGTGATTCCGACGGACATCGACCCCGCCGCGGCCACCATGATGATCACCTGGCGCGAGACGCTGAGCTACCTGACGCGCATGAACGCCGTCGGACCGGGCAAGGACGTGCTGGTGCTGGGCAGCGGCGGCAACGGGCTGTCCTTCCTGGCGCACAGCGTGAACCTGGGCGCGCGCGCGGCCATGCTCGGGAGCGACAGCCGCGAGGCCACCGCCAAGGCGCTGGGCGCGGCGGACTACTTCTCCTACAAGGACGGCGACGTGAACGCCGCCATGCTGAAGTCCTTCCCCGCCGGCTTCGACATCATCATCGACGCCGTGGGCAAAAAGGGCATCCTCGACGCCGCGCTGGGCGTGCTTAAGCCCGGCGGCATCATCACCATGTACGGCCTGGACGACTACGGCCTGGGCGCCCTCAACCCCCTCAACGCCCGCGGCACCTTCACCTACTACGTGGGCGGCTACGACGAGGCGGAGACCCACGAGCAGGTGGTAGCCTACATGCGCCAGGGTAAGCTCAACGCCGCCCACTGGCTGAACATGGACACCCCCTACCCGCTGGAGAAGATCGGCGACGCCTTCCAAGCCATCCTGGACCGGAAGATGGTGAAGGCGCTGGTGAAGATCAAGGCCTAAGAAGCCGTTTGAATGAACTTCCCCTTCGTTGGGTAATTTCCTGCCCAGGTGGTCACATGGAGGAGAGACAAGGGCTTTCGCGACCCGAACAAGCCCCCGAGTCCCTGTGTAGCCATCTTCGCCGATCCGATGTCC
>CAIYQO010000292.1 GCA_903928345.1 uncultured bacterium
AAAGGAAAAGCATCCTCGGCACACCGATAGGCCAGGTTCGCCCAGGCGCCGGCATACTCGGGGTCCACGATGCTGCTCAACTCCGCTTCCATCGCCTGCCGCTTGCAGTTGCGGATCGCCAGCGTCTCCAGTATCCGTGGCAGATAGTGCGCCGCCGTGCGCGTACTGCCACCGACGGCCTGCTGCAGGGTATAGGTGGTGACGGGCTTGCCCTCGGCGCGCAACCCTTCCGCCGCCTGCAGATATTTGATAAAAGAGGCTGCCTTTCGGTCCGGCTTCGGAAGCTGCGGCATCGACTCCTCCTGCCCACGTTTTCGGCGATACGGGTGCGCGCGTAGGTAGTCGGGGTCTTCCTCGGCCATCGAACGCTCCAGCGTCATCAACCGTGCTACCGGCATTTCCTGGGCGGGTTCCCCGATATAGAGGAAGACTTGCTTGGGCGTGCCGGGCGTCGCCGGGCGAATGCGTCCCACCGCCTGGGTGATGGTGGTGGCATAGCGATGTCGCGCATAGTGTTGCAAGTCCGGATCAGCGGGATACGGGATCACACGTCCCCAGCGTCGCCCCTTGGTATCCTGAAAACCGGCCACCGGCGCGAGGATGTCCTCAGTCGCAAAGAGATCCGGTCGTTCGTCCGGGAGCGCCCCCGCCAGCGCATCCGGCCAGCGGAGCGCGGCAAGGCGATAGACAAGTTCATCCACCGGCTCGCGCGGATGCCCGATACAGATCATCGCGTCACAGTCTTCATAGCGGTTCGAGCCGGCCATCTCTCCGCTGAACCAGTGTTCCAGTTCCGCGTGGGGCGGTAGTATTTTCTCTATCGTTTCCTCAGCAGCAGATTCGCCGATCACCAGGACGTGGTTGAAGCGGGCGCATTTTAGTTGGATGTCATGTTGCAACGTCTCCCAGCGCCAAGGACTTTCCTGCAGATCCTGCCACCGGTACAACATATCCCCAAAGAACTGGACCTGCATATTCGGTTGCACCGGAATCGGGTAGACGGTCAATTCCCCGTTGAACAAGCGATCCATGATCGGCACATAGGCGGTGGCATCGAGGAAGACCGTCACGCGCTTGTTCAGACTCTCGATGAGATGGGTGCGCGGCAGGACGGTGAAGATGCCACCGGGATCGTTGTTATACGGCAAGCGAATCCAGACGCGCGTCTCCGGCACCGCGTGACCGGCCATGGCCTCAGTCCGTAAGGTCTCCACCAACGCCGTCAGGCCACGCATGGGAATCGCCTCCTTGCCCTCCCACACTTCGTCACTGGTGGGCAGGTCAACAAACGTACCCATGATGGCCTGCTCCGGCTTGCCGGGGGCATGCCCCTCCCATTTTAACTCCTGCAAGTGTTCATGCAGCGCATAGAGCTTCGTGCCGATCTCCTGGTCCAACCGTTGCAGCACCGGTAACAAGGGAACGGCATGCTTGACATGGGCGAATCCTTCCGCTGGCCCCGCCACCAGCGCCTGCTTTATCACTGTGAGTACCGGGAAGAGCACGTCCGCCGTGTCGTGTTTCTTCGCCATGCGATGCTCCCACACGCTCAACGCGGCGGCCGTGAAGTGGGTCGTCTGGAAAAAGGCCTCCTCAGATTGTTCATCAATGACGATGAGATCGAAATCCTCCAGTAGCTTCCCGCCGTGCTGAAAGGAATGCCGGACACCCACGACCACCAGCGCATCCTCAAGTTGCTTGCCGTTTTCCAGATAGGGGCAGGGGGTGAGGAGCGTGTTCAATGGTTTCTTCCGGCGCTCCTTGGACGACATCGCCTCCCACTTCGCTTTGGCTTTTGTCTTCATGTCTTGCTGGCAGGCTTGGCACAGTAACGCATTGACCGATTGATTGCATTTGGTCAACGCTTCCGCCTGTTTGTAGCGCCGGCAAAACCCCGGAGCCTCGGGGTCAGGCGAGCGAGGATACGCAATGGCCACTCCGGGCAACAACCCGCCATCCGGTCCCGTTAAATAGTCCCGCACCAGTTCATCGATTTTGGCGCGACTGTGGGTGGCATATAAGGCACGGAGCGGTTGTTCATCGTTATCGAGAACCAGGCACGTCGCTATGGCGGCAAACAGCTCGCCGAACTGTTTACTCTTTCCGACGCCGGTGCCGCCCCGAATGAGATTCACGCTCTGCCCATGCCGTTGCACCAAGGGGACGATCTGCTGCTGCACGATCTCTTCCATATGCGCCCAGGCATCCTGCAGGGGGAGCTGGGTCAATGTCGGGGGCTCGATCTCCTCACACGGCAGCATGCGTTGGCCATACGGTGCCGGGTGATTGCCGCGTGTGACTGCCCGCTTTTGTCCGGTCACCTCCTCAGCCATACACATGGCCTCGCCGGTACTGCCGACGATGCCCAGTTCCACCATCATCTGAAAGATACTCGCCGTCCGTCCCGCCCCACGAAACGACTGGAAGGTTCCGCTGTCCAGGTAGACCCGCGCACTCGGGCTGCGATCTCCGCTGGGCGACGCGGGGTCCCGACACTCCAGCCATTGTCCCGGTTGTGAAAGCCCGGTGAGATAGTGACCATAGACCTGGTGAATGAGCGCGTCATTCCCGCACACCCGTTGTACCCAGGACGAGAAGGCGTTGTCCGGTGCGGCGCCGTGCTGTTGTCTAGCCAGGTGACCTTGGCGCTCATCATCCTCGCTCGGAATTGGCGGCAGCCGCAACATCATCTCGTTGAGCTGTGTATACCTGATGCGCGCGAAGGCGCCGCCAGGTGGCAAGGCCAACGGTTCACCCGTGCCGGGATCGATGAGCGTATTGTGTCCCGGCATCGCGCCGGCATGCCAGGGCAAGGTCAACGACGCGCCTTGCGACCCTGGAACGTGCCACTTGGGATTGATCTCGACCTTCGCGCGCTCGTTCGCATCATCCATTGCGCCGGCGAGTAGGTGGGTGGCGAGATGCCGGGCGAGGTGACTCTCGATCTCCGTCTCCAGGAACATCCAGAGATGGTAGCCCTGCCCGCTATGTGACCGCACGAGAAAGGCGGGTAACCCCAAGCCGGTGAGGTGCTTGTAGGCCACCACCGCACTGCCCAGCGCATCCTTCAGCGGGTTACTGTGGTTCGGCCCATCGAAATCAAACGCGATACAGCGCGTGCGCGGGGCCGGCGCGTATTCCGGGATGACGCAAAGACGATGGTCGCTGGGGTCGAGCCGCTGCAGATAGATGCGTTCTCGCTCTTCACCTGTGCCGAAGACACGGATCATGCCGCCAGGCAACCAGGCGGCGTCGCCATACAGCATGGTGAGCAACGCCGCCGGGATATCTGCGGGGACAATACGATGGGTCGCACTGCGCTCTTGTTGCGTTTCTCGGTCACGGTAGAATCGACGCAGTACCAGTGGATACTCGCGGATGACATTCCACAGGCATTCCGCCCGACAGATGGCCAACTGCCCTGCTGGTGAGGTGCATATCCGGTCGACCAGGTCATTAGCGGGCTGGCGTGCCGCTGCCGTTTCTGCTATAATAGACATGGTTACAAGACCTTCCGCCGCGACGAACGGCGCCTCTCAACACCGGTTCCCCTGCCAGGGAGCCGGTGTTCGCATTTGGTCCACATTGCAAGCAATACGCATTCCTTGCAATGTCCGGGACATTCCACCGCCCATTCACGCGTGCGCGCCCGGCGTCTCCCCGGTATTCTCTGCAATGTTTTGGCGCTTTTTGATCGCCGCGAGCCACCGCAGTTGCCAGGCGCGCTGTTCCTCTGGCCCCCAATGACCCGTTGGCGGTGCCTGTTTCGGTTTGCGCGGCGGTCGGGTCATCTTGTTGAGATGG
>CAIYQO010000293.1 GCA_903928345.1 uncultured bacterium
CTGAACACAGCCGGGCACCAACCGAGCGACAGCCCCCACACGGAGCGGACGCAGGACCCACTATCGCTGGCGGGAGGAAGACCGAGCGCTCGCGGCGAAATTATCAAAACTTCAGTTAGAGGTGAGTGAACCACAGAGGCACTGAGGCACAGAGAATTTTCGGTTGCTGCCGCGGCAACTGACGATATCCTCTGTGCCGCGGTGTCTCTGTGGTGAATCAACCCCCATCTATGCTATAATCGCGGCGATGACCTTTCAGGAACTCATCCGAACGCTGGAAGAATACTGGGCGCGGCAGGGGTGCGTGATCGAGCAACCCTACGACGTGGAGGTGGGCGCGGGCACCATGCATCCGGCCACCTTTTTGCGCGCGCTGGGGCCGGAGCCGTGGGCGGCGGCGTACGTGCAGCCCTCGCGCCGCCCCGCCGACAGCCGTTTCGGGGAAAATCCCTACCGTCTCTACCGTCACTACCAGTACCAGGTGATGCTCAAGCCGTCACCCGACGACATTCAGGAGCGCTACCTGGATAGTCTGCGCGCATTGGGCTTCGACCCGCGCCACCACGACATCCGCTTCATGGAGGACGACTGGGAGTCGCCCACGCTGGGCGCGTCGGGGGTGGGGTGGCAGGTGTGGCTGGACGGGCTGGAGGTGACGCAGTTCACGTACTTCCAGATCGCCGGCGGCCTCGAGCTGTTCCCCGTCTCCGTGGAACTCACCTACGGTCTGGAGCGCATCGCCATGGCGGTGCAGAAGGTCGCCCACTACCAGGACCTGCGCTGGAACGAGCGCGTCACCTACGGCGACATCCACCGGCAGGGCGAATACGAGTGGGGCCGCTACACCTTTAACCTGGCCGACCCGGAACTCTCACGCACCCTCTTCGACGCCTACGAAAAGGAGGCTTACCGCCTCCTCGAGAGCGAAGACATCCTCCCCGCATACGATCTCACCCTGCGCTGCGCGCACACCTTCAACACCCTCGCCGCCCGCGGCGTCGTCTCCGTTACCCAGCGCACCAGCTACATCGACCGCGTCCGCACCCTCGCCCGCCGCTGCGCGCAGGGGTACGTGAAGCAGCGGGAAGTGTTGGGCTATCCGCTGGGGGGATGACGGGGGACGATCAGGTTGGATTCTTGGTCACTGTTTGGAACAGGGCGGGAGCCCGGCTCGTTCTTTTACAGGGACTGTCCCGTTGCGTACCGTTTGCCGAAAAAACCTTACATACCAGTTGGCTGTTTCAGGAAAATGGGCGTTATCGCTAACCTAGAGGGGCTGTCCCGTGGCTCCTCGGACACTACTCCGCCACGGGACAGCCCCTGCAGGCATTCGAACGCGATCACATGACCAAAGATGGTTCCACTCCGTGATCTGAATTTTCACACAGGGCACCACAGGACAGTCCCTGCAGAAGGTCGAGCCGGGCTCCCGCCCTGTTCCAAACAGTGACCTCAGCACAACCCCTCGCTATTTTCGCTCTTCGTCCCGGCCCTAAAATCGGTGAAAATCTGCGTAATCTGTGGTTTCACCGTTCCCCAATCCAATGCCCAACCATCTCCCGCGTGGCCGCATCAGCCGCGAGGATGGCTTCCAGCGACGGCTCGGGGGTGAGGCGGTGGGCGGTCAGGGCGCGCTCGACGAGGGCGGGGATGTCGAGGAAGCCGATGCGGTGGGCCAGGAAGGCGGCCACGGCTTCCTCGTTGGCGGCGTTGAGCACGGCGGGGGTGTCGCCGCCTGCCAGCGCCGCGGCACGCGCCAGCGCGGGGCAGGGGAAGCGGGCGAAGTCCGGCGCGGCGAAGGTCAGGGAGCCGATGGTCGCCAAATCCAGCGGTGCCCAGTTGTGCGGGAGGCGTTCCGGGTAGCCCAGCGCATACTGGATGGGAGTGCGCATGCTGGGCAGGCCGAGTTGCGCCAGCAGCGAGCCATCGCGGAACTCCACCAGCGAGTGCACGATGCTCTGCGGGTGGATGAGCACGTCGATCTGCGCCAGCGGCACGCCGAAGAGCCAGTGCGCCTCGATCACCTCCAGCCCCTTGTTCATCAGCGTGGCGGAGTCGATGGTGATCTTCGGCCCCATCGTCCAGGTGGGGTGTTGCAGCGCGGCCTCGGGGGTCACGGCGGCCAGTTGCGCCGGCGTCAGGTCGCGCAGCGCGCCGCCCGAGGCGGTGATGAGCAGTTTCGCCACCCCGCCGCGATCCTGCCCCTGCAGGCATTGGAAGATGGCGCTCGGTTCGCTGTCCACGGGGATCATGGTGGCGTGATAAGCGCGCACCGTCTCCATCACGATGGCCCCGGCGGCCACCAGCGGCTCCTTGTTCGCCAGCGCGATGGTGCGGCCCGCGCGCGCCGCCGCGAGGAGGGGCCGCAACCCCGCCGCGCCGACCATCGCCGCCAGCACCACGTCGCACGGGGCGGCGGCGATCTCTTCCAGTGCGCCCATCCCCGCGAGCGCGCGGATGCCGCTGCCCGCCAGCGCCGCCCGCAACTCCGGCAGCAGCGCCTCGCGCCCGATCACCGCTGTCTCAGCCTGAAACGCCCGCGCCTGCCGCGCCAGCAGCTCTACTTGCCGGTCCGCCGCCAGCGCGGTGACGCGAAACCGCTCGGGGAACGCCTGGATAACATCGAGGGCCTGCCGCCCGATGGAGCCGGTGGAACCGAGAAGGGTGACGGATTTCATGGGGTCAGTATAGGGGAGGAAGGCGAGGGGTGTCAAAGGACGAATGCAAAGTGAAATATGGAAAGTGAAAAGTGAAAAATGCTAAATCGGACGGCTGATTTTGCGTTCGGCGGGTAGATCGTGTAGCATTGGGTACGCTCGCTTCGGGGAGGATTGCCATGCACCGTTTGCTCTGGTTCGGTCTGCTCTTCGGTGCTGCGCTGCAGGTGTGCGCGCAGGGGATGGCGGCGCCGTGGACGTCGCGCTTGTATTACACCGGCACCGTCGGTACGCTGCCCGTGCAGATGACACTGGCCTTCGAACACGCAAAGATTCATGGGAGCTACTGGTACGAACGAGTGCCGACGCATTACGCCGACAACCTCCTCCGCGACACGCTCTCCCTCACTGGCACACTCAAGAACGGCGCGGCGACGCTGGCGGAGAAAACACCGGACGACAAACCGTCGGGCACCCTCCACCTTACCCTCGACGGGAAATTAGAGACGATTACCGGCACATGGCAGGATGTTACAAAAAAGAAGACGCTCCCGGTGGCGTTGCATGCGGTGGCGCGGTTTGAGAAAGCGCACGTCGTTTTGAAGAAAATTCACACGACCACCGATGTCTGGTATCCGCAGTTCCTCGCACCGAGCGTACCCGCCGCGCTGAATAGCACTATCGCAAAAGGAACGAAGGGGAAGGCCGCAGTATTTATCGCGCAAACACCAAAGGGTACGAAAGGCGAAGAGCCTGACTGGCTAAAAGATCACACTTTTAGCCTGATCTATAATATCGACATCGCCTGGTACTCGCCTAGGCTCATAAGCCTGCTCGTGTTGGATTTCGAGGACACTGGCGGCATGCACCCGAATACTGAATGGTACACCTTCAACTACGCCGTCACCGCGAAAGGATTCACGCGGCTGAAGTATACCGATCTCTTCACCGCCGACAGCCGTAAAGATATCGCGACCTTCATTGATACCAAGGCCCAGACGGCACGCCGGCAGCGGATGGGCGGCTATTGTGATCCGGATGAAACGCATGTCACCCCTAACCTGCTTGACGATTTCCTCCTTACCCCCACCGCCGTCGTCTTCATCTTCTCGCGCTACGCCATCGGCGCCTACGCAGAGGGCGACTACTTCATCGCCGTGCCGTACAAGGAGCTGGCACCGTTCATTAAGGCGGATGGGCCGTTGGGGCGGTTTTTGAAAAGCTGACCCTCACTTTGCCTTGTGCCCGCGCATGGTGTACCATTAATCGTTATCCACACAGTTGCGTCGCCTATGAAGGCGGATGGAGGGCGCATGGGAAAGATTGTCGGGATTATCATCGGGGTAGCTTTGCTATTGGCGATGGAGGCAATCTGCATCTATACGATATTTCATCCTGATAAGGCCTTCAGGTATCATAAATACAAATTACGCTTCTGTATGAGATGCAATTCATGTTCATGCCGTTTATGAAAAAGTTAAACGACGACATGATGATCCCCGTCTACTGGTTTTGCGCAATTTTAGGCGCACCTGGTGGATTAGGCCTGTTCTTTGAATTTCTTTCTATCTTTTTTCCTCGTGAGAGTTAGGAGACTCATCATGCCCTTTACCAGCCTATCCGACTACCTCACCCAGCTCGAGAAGCGGGGGGAGTTGTTGCGCGTGGCGCAGCCGGTAGATCCGTATCTGGAGATCACCGAGCTGGCGGATCGGGTGGTGAAGCGCGGGGGGGCGGCGCTGTTGATCGAGCATCCGGTCGGGGCGGATTTTCCGCTGGCCATCGGGCTGTATGGCACGTTGGCGCGCACCGAGTTCGCGCTGGGCGGATCGCTGGCCTCGCTGCAGGAGCGCATGCGCGGGTGGGTGCGCAGCGAGCCGCCGACCACGATGGTGGACAAACTGAAACAGCTCCCCCGGCTGGCGCAACTGGCGGGGTATCTGCCGAAGACGGTCACCACCGCGCCGTGCCAGCAGGTCCGCATGGATCCGCCCGACCTGACGCGCCTGCCGGTGCAGACCTGCTGGCCGGAAGACGGCGGGCCGTTTTTCACCCTGCCGATGGTCTTTACCCGCGACCCGGAGACGGGGCGGCGCAACTGCGGCATGTATCGCCTGCAACGCTTCGACGCGACCACCACCGGCATGCACTGGCAGGTGCATAAGACGGGCGCGCGGCACTACGCCATCCACGAGGCGCGCGGCGAGCGCATGCCCGTGGCGGTGGCGCTGGGCGGCGACCCGGCCATCACCTACGCCGCCACCGCGCCGCTGCCCGATGGAGTGGACGAGATGATCTTCGCCGGTTTCCTGCGCGAGCGGCCCGTGGAGATGGTGCGCTGCCTCACCTGCGACCTGGAAGTGCCCGCCGACGCGGACTTCATCATCGAGGGCTACGTCGATCCGGGCGAGCGCCGCCGCGAAGGCCCGTTCGGCGACCACACCGGCTACTACTCCCTCGCCGACGACTACCCCGTCTTCCACGTGACGGCGATCACTCACCGGCGCGATGCGGTGTATCCCTCCACCATCGTAGGGCGGCCGCCAATGGAGGACGGCTACCTGGGGCAGGCCACCGAGCGCCTTTTTCTCCCGCTGGTGCAGATGATGGCGCCGGAGATCGTGGACTACCACCTGCCCGTCGCGGGGGCCTTCCACAACCTGGTCATCGTGGCGATCAACAAGCAGTATCCCGGCCACGCGCGCAAGGTGATGCACACCATTTGGGGCCTGGGGCAGCTCGCGAACACGAAGACGGTGATCGTGGTCGACGCCGACGTGAACGTGCACGACCCCGACGAAGTGCTCTGGCGCGTGGGCAACAACATCGACCCCGAACGCGACACGCAGTTCACCCTCGGCCCGGTGGATGTCCTCGACCACGCCAGCCGCCTGCCCGCCTACGGCTCGAAGATGGGCATCGACGCCACGAAGAAATGGCCCGGCGAAGGTTTTACCCGCGAATGGCCCGACGCGTTGACGATGACCGCTGAGGTGCAGGCGAAGGTGGACGGGCTGATGAAGACGCTGGGGTTGTGACGGGTAATGCAAAGTGAAGATGTGTAGACGATGATTGTCAGGTAATCGTCGCGCAAAGTGGGGACAGGCACGAATTTTCCGGGAGTGATCCCGATGGATCAAAGCGGATCAGAGAAAATTCGAGCCAGTCCCCATTTTGCGCTCACGCCTTATTCAGCACCACGCCCAGCACCACGGCACCGAGCTGATCGAGTACGGCAAGAGCGGTTTGCACGTCGGCGCGGCGCTGGGTGGGGGTGGTGACGAGAATGACGCCGTCGACGCGCGCGACGAGGGCCGGGGTGTCGCTGAGGGCGAGGAGCGGCGGGGTGTCCAGCAGTACGCAGTCGTAGCGCGCGCGGCACGTCGCCAGCAACGCCGCAAAGGCGGGCGAGGCGAGCAACTCCGGCGCGTCGGGGGTGGGGCGGCCCGCGGGCAACAGCGTGACCCCGGCGTCGGCGGTATCGCACAGGCAGGCGTCGAGCGATTCTCCCTCTTCCAGCACATCACGCAGGCCGCGCACGTTCTCCACCCCGAAATGCCCATGCAGCGCGGGGCGGCGCAGGTCGGCGTCGATGAGCAGTGTGCGTTGCCCGGCCAGCGCATAAGCACGCACCAACCGCGCGACGGTGGTCGATTTTCCCTCGCCGGGCCCCGCGCTGGTGACGAGTACCACGCGTGCCGCGCCCAGCATCACCCCTCCGCGCAGCAGGCGATACGGCTCCAGCGGCGCCTGCAGCGCGCGGGGCACCCGCACGGGATGGGACAACGGGGCCAGGGTCGCCAGCGTCTCCACATCCCCCAGCCGCGTCTCCGTGCGCTCTCGCAGCCAGGCCAGCCCGATACCGAGCAGCAGGCCGAATACGAGAAAACCGCTCAGATAACCCAGGCGCGGCGGGCCGCTGTGATAGGCGGGCGGTACGCCGTGCGAGAGGAGGATCGCCTCCGGCAAGCCGCCCGACTCCGCGCGCAGCAGCAACTCCGCCCGCCGCGCCGCCAGGAAGGCGTGGTCGCCCTCCAACGCGATCAGCCGGCTCTTTAACCCCACTAATTGCTGTTCCACCGCGGGCAGGCGTTGCAGCCGTCCCTGCACGCGGGCGACTTGCGCCTGCGCCACCGCCAGCGTCCGCACCGAGGCCCCCTCCTCTACTGTCGCGGTCGCCAGCGCTTTCTCTAGCGATAAGCGTATCGTGGAGACCTGGGTGACGTGGCTTTCGGAGGTGCGCGTCGCCGCTTCCGCCCGCCGCTGCCGCGCCGCCACTATCTCGGTGTCGAGGCGTTGCACTTCCGGCGCGGTGGGCTGATACTCCCGCAGCAAGGCCGTGCGCTCCGCCTGCAATTCGTTGATTTCCCCATCGAGGGTGGAGAGCATGGGGTTGTCTTCCACGTGCCGATCGCGGAGCACCTCGCGCGGCAGGTGCGCCAGCGTGCGCGTCAGCGTCTCCCGCGTCACCGCGGCGCGGGTGTGCGTCGCTTCCGCCTCCAGCACCGCCCCCTGCCGTGCCGCGAGCATGTCCTCCGTGGTACGGGAGGCGCCGCGGGTATCCATCACGCCGCTGTGGGCCTTCACCGCCGTCATTGCCGCGGTCACCTGCGCCAAGTCGTCCTCGCAGCGCGCCAGGCTCGCGTTGACCTGCTGCGTGGCGAAGCTGATGATCGCCCCGTTGAAGGTCGTGCTCCGCCGCTCTTCCGCCGCCAGGATTGCACGGGTGAAGGCCTCCGCGGCGGCGGGGGTGCGGGCATGCACCACGATGCTCACCACGTCGTTGTCGCGTTCGGTGACCACGCGCGCCGGGTAGTTCGCCAGCCTCTCGGCGCCGAAGCCCGAGCGGCGCAGCGCGACGGGTAGCGCGGCGAAGGCTTCGTCGTACGTATCGCGCGTGCGCAGGATATTCACTAATGTGGCTACCGAGCGCACGCGCGTGGCGACGTCCACCCCGTTGATGAGATCGGTGCCGCTATCGGTGATCTGCAGGCGCGTGGTGATGAAGAGCTGCGCCTCGGTCTGATACTCGGCGGGGCGGGTGAAGCACCACCACGCACCGACGAGGGACACCGCGAGGAAGGTGAGCAGCAGCGTGCCGGCGCGGCGCCGCCACGCACGCTGTCGCGTGCGCCAGGCGGCGGCTCGCTGCAGGTGCGCCGCGGCCTCCGGGACTTCCGGGGGCGGGTCGAGGCGAAAGGTCAGGCGCCGTTCGATCATGACGCCTCTATTGTCACGCATCCGGCGCGACTGCATGGCGCGGAAGGGCTCCAGCGCGCCGGGCATGTCTCCCCGTGCGTACAGGCAGCCGGATGGATTGCCCCGCGGCGCGGTGTATCCTCCGGATATGCGATACACACGGTTACTGCTGCTCCCCCTGGTGTTGCTGTTGCTCGGGTTGCGCCCGACGGCGACCGCGCTGCCGGTGGACGCCTTCACCCACCGCTACATCCTCGTCTTCGCCAATCTGAACGACCCGGCGCAGGTGGACCAGACGCTGGCGGTGCTGGCGCGCGGGGCGGCGGCGGGGTACAACGGCGTACTGCTGGGCGACAGCAACGGGGAATACATCGACCTGGACACCGCGTCGGACGCGTACTTGCTGAACGTAACGCGGGTGCGGGTGCGCGCGGTGGCGTTGGGGCTGGCGCTGATCCCGTACTCCTACAACCCGCGCCAGGTGACGTATCGCGACCCGTCGCTGGCGGAGGCGTTGCCGGTGCGCGGCACGCCTTTCCGCGTGACGGGCGCTACGGCGCAGGTGGAGGGCGATCCGGCGACGGCGCTGCACAACGCCCGCTTCGCGGCGGGGGCCGACGGCGCGCCGGCGGGGTGGAGCGTGGACGGCCCGGGCATCATCGCCCGCGTGGACGGCAACGCGCTATGTCTGCAGGACCCCGGCGTCGGTGATCCTCAACATGGCACCGGGCGGGCGATTCAGCAGGTGCCGGTGATGCCGTACCGCGCGTACGAACTCTCCGCGCGGGTGAAGACGGCGGCGCTGAGCGACCCGGACACGGTGAAGTTCTACGTCGCCGGCGTCGATGGGGCACCGGAGACCCTGTATCAGAACCGTTTCCTCGCCCTCGGCGCGCCGGTGGCGGCCACGCAGGAGTGGACGCGCTACACCGTCCGTTTCAACAGCCTGGGCAACCACGCGGTGCGGGTGTACCTTGGCATCTGGTCGCGCGCGGGGCATGGCGTGCGCGGGCGTGCGTGGTTCACCGACGTGGCATTGCGCGAGGTGGGGCTGGAAGGCACCGTGCGCCGGGCGTCGCTGCCGGTGACGGTGACCTCATTCGATGGGAAGACGACCTATCGCGAAGGCGACGACTACCGGGTGGCGGAGGGGCGACTGACGCTACCCGCCGGGTCGGCGATTCCCGCCGGGGCGCGGTTGGCCGTCTCCTGGTACCTGCGCGCCGACATGCTGGAGACCACCCCGCCCGCCAACGCCGGACTGGCGCGCTACGACGTGGTGCAGCGCGAGCTGGCGACGCGGGTGGATACCCTCTTCGGTCATCCCGACGCCTTCATGATCAACTACGACGAGTGGCGCGTGGGCAATTGGGACCCGAGCACCGGGTATGCCAACGGCGGCGCCTACCTGGCGGACGCGCTCACCCGCGCCACGCGCGTGCTGCACGGCATCAACCCGCGTTACGAACTCTTCGTGTGGAACGACATGTATGACCCACACGCCAACGCCGTACCGCAATACTGCCTGATGCACGGCGACCTGAGCGGCGCGTGGGAGGGCATCCCGCCGGAGACGGTGGTCGTCACCTGGACGGGCGGCGCGGCGTCGCTGCAGTTCTTCGCCGACCGCGGGGTGCCGCAGCTCATCGCCGGCTATTACGACGACCCGGACAACGTCGCCGGGTGGCAGGCGGCGCTGAAGGAGGCGGAAGGACACGGCGCGCGCGGCGTGCGCGGCTTCGTCTACACCACCTGGGCGCACGACTACAGCCGGCTGGAAGCCGTGGCGGCACAGTGGAAGGCCGCCGGGCGCTGGGGCGAATGATTGTCGCGTTCCTGCCCCCGAGCGTGTGAGACGTGTGCCCTTCGGACGGCATCCGGTGTGCCCCTTTCGTATACTGGAGCCACGAGAGGGGACAGGCCGTTGCAGCAGGGCATCAAGGCGTGGCTGCCCACACGCGGATTTACGGGACAGGTGGCGATGCTGGCCGGCGGGACGGTGGTGGGCCAGAGCGTGGTCGTGCTCGCCTCGCCGCTGCTCACCCGCCTCTACGCGCCCGCGGACTGGGGGTTGCTCGCCACCTATACCGCGGTGCTGTCCGTCGTCGGCGTCATCTCCTCGCTGCGCTATGAGCAGGCCATTCCGCTGCCCGACGACGAGACTGCCGCGCACCTGCTCGGGCTGTCGTTGCTTCTTGTGTTCCTCACCACCGCGGCGCTGCTCACGGTGTGCGGACTGTGGGGCGTGTCGCTGCTGCACGCGCTGCACCTCGACGCGCTGCACCCGTATCTCGACCTGCTGCTCGTCAGCGTCATCGGCGGCGGGGTGTACCAGGTGCTCAGCGTGTGGGCGGCGCGCCAACAGGCCTTTACGCACCTCGCGCGTACCCGCATGAGCCAGGGGGTGGGGCAAGTGGTGGCGCAGGTGGCGTGCGGGCTGACCCACGTGGCGCCGCTCGGGTTGCTGATCGGCGACGCGGTGGGACGCATGAGTGGCTGCGGGGTGCTGTGGGGCGCCGCGCGGGACGAGGTGAACTGGCCGCGGGTGCGCTGGCGCGGGGTGTTCACCGCCATGAAGCGCTACGGCAAGTTCCCGCTCATCACCACCTGGGCGGGGTTGCTCAACATCGTCAGCCTGCAATTGCCCACGCTGCTGCTGGTGGGCTATTTCGGCATGACGGTCACGGGGCACTACGCGCTGGGCTATCGCGTGCTCGGAGCGCCGTCGCTGCTCATCGGGCAGGCCATCGGGCAGGTCTTTTTCGTGCGCGCGGCGGGGGCGGCGTCGCCGGAGGCGCTGCGGCGGCTGACGGAGCGCACGACGATCAGTCTGCTGGCGATCGGGCTGCCACTGTATGGGGCGATCTTCGTGGCCGGGCCGACGCTCTTCACCCTCTGCTTCGGGCGGCATTGGGGTCCGGCGGGGGTATATGCGCAGTCGCTGGCGCCGTGGTTCCTGCTCTGGCTCATCTCCAGCCCGTTGAGCGGCTTGCTCATCGTGCGCGAGTGGCAGGAGGCCACGCTGCTCTTTACGCTGGTGGAGTGCGGCATGCGCTGGGTTTCCATCGCCATCGGGGCGCATGCCGGGTCGCCGCTGCTGGCGGTGCGCCTGCTGGCGGGCAGCGGCATCATCATCTCGCTGGTGGCGATCGGCTGGTTTCTGCACGCGGCGTACAGCGGGTATGGGCGCATCGCGCATGGTGCGCTGGCCGTGCTGGGCACCGCGGTCGTGGCGCTGCTCTTCGCCTTGCCGTTGCGCTTGCTCGGGCCGTGGGGCGTGCGCTGCCTGCTGCCCGCCTGGGGAGTGTATTACACGCTGATACTGCTGGCGTTTCGCGCGCACTGGTGGGAGGAACGCGATGGGGAATGAGCTGCTGGTCCTGGTGTTGGCCATCGTGGGGTTGGGCACGGTGGCGCTGGCGTATACGCGCCCGATGTATGCCCTCTACTTCTACGCCTTCACCATCCCCATGGAGGACTCGCTCGTCGTCGGCGCGCTGGGTACCGTGCCGCGCTTGCTGGCGGTGGTCTTCGTGATCAGCTACCTGTGGCGCATCGGCTTTCGCCTGCGACTGGGGGCGATGTCCGGCTGGAGTTGGGCGTGGCTGCTGCTCGCCTTTACCACCTGGCTGTGGGCCACGGAGCCCCATGCCTCGCTGGACGCGCTCTTCACCCTGCTGCAGCTCTTCATCGTGGCGCTGGTGGTCGCGGACGCCATCTCGCGCGACGCGACGCAGCTCACCGGCGTGCTGTGGGCCTTCAGTCTGGGGGCAACGATCACCGCGCTCCTCGGTGTGTACCACTACCTCGGCGGGATGAGCGTGGCGAATACGGAGCGCGTATCGGCCTTCACGGAGCAGAGCGTGGCGCACTTCGCGGCGGCGCTGATGCCCGCCTTCCTCTTCCTGTGCCATCGCGTGGCGACCACGGACGGCCCGCGCGTGTTGCGCTGGGTGGCGCTGGCACTCAGCCCGGTGCTGCTGGCGGGCATCCTGCTCTCCGGCACGCGCAGCGCGTGGATCGGGGTGGCGGTGGCGCTGGGGTTCGTCTACGTGCCGCGCCTGTCGCGGCGGACGCTCATCGCGGTGGTGGTGGGGGCGGGGATGCTGGCGGTGGGCGTCTCACGCCTGCCGGACGTCGGCGAGTACCTGGTCAGCCGCATGAATACCGCCGTTTCCACCGGCGGCGAGGGGCGCACGGACATCTGGAAGGTCGGCGTTACCATCTTCCTGCAGCACCCGCTGATCGGGGTGGGGTACGGCAACTTCGGCGACGCCTTCGACTACCAGGCGATGCTCGACACGCGGCTGGCGGTGGAGCGCTGGGGAGAGATCTTCACCGGGCGCGCCCCGCACAACATCTACCTCTCCACCGCCACGGAGATGGGCGTGCCGGGGTTGTGCATTCTGCTCTGCTGGTTGCTGCCGCTGCTCTGGCGCCCGCTGAGCGATCCGCGTTTCTTCTTCGTCCAGGGGATCCTGCTCGCGTATCTCACGCAGGGGGCGTTCCTGGACATTCTCAATCGGAAATACTTCTGGCTGGCGGTCGCCCTCGTCGAGGGGTTGGTCTGCGCGCAAGCCGCCAGGCGCAAGGATAATCCGCCGCGGGAGCCCGCGCTGCCCGCGGCCAGGCCGGAAGCGAGGGGATGATGGAGACGTTACGCGCGCTATGGTTGGTGTCCGGGTATCCGAGCGACGCCAATTCGGCGCCCGGCATCTTTCACCGCACCCAGGTGGAAGCACTGCAGCGCCGAGGCATCGCCGTGCAGGTGGTGGCCCCTACGCCGTGGGTACCGCCGTTGTTCGACCGCCTGACGGAGCGCTGGCGGGCGTATACGCTGGACCCGGCGGCGGAGGAGCGCAACGGGGTGCAGGTCTTCCGCCCGCGCTACCCCGCCACCCCGTCGGAAAACGTGTGGGGCGTGCCGCACCTCAGTATGCTCCCGGCACTGGCGCGCTTACCGCTGCAGACGCCGCAGGTGATCCACGCGCACTACGCATACCCGCAAGGGGTGCTGGCGCTACAGTTGGCGACGCGCTGGCGCGTGCCGGTGGTGCTCACCCTACACGGCACCGACGTGAACAGCTACCCGGACCTGACGCCCCTCACGCGGGCACGTTTCACCCGCGCCGTGCGCGAGGCCGCGGCGGTGATCGCGGTGAGCAAGGCGCTGGCCGCGCGCACTGAGGCGCGCACCGGGCGGCTGCCGCTGGCCATGCCCATCGGCATCAACCTGCGACCCTACGCCACGCTGCCGGACAAGGCGGCGGCGCGGCGGGCGCTGGGGTTGCCGGCAGAGCGCTTTCTGCTGCTCTACATCGGGCGGATGATGGACGCCAAGGGGATTCGCGAGTTGCTGCAGGCGCTGCGCGTGCTGGACGGCGAAGGCGTCTCCGGCGTACTGGTGGGGCCCGGGCCGCTGCTGCGCGCGGCGCGCGACACGCCGGGCGCCTTGCCCGTGGGCACGCAGCCGAACGAGCTGGTGCCGCACTACCTGGCCGCGGTGGACGCCTTCATCCTGCCCTCCTACTCCGAGGGGCTGCCGACCGTGCTGGTGGAGGCGGGGGCGGCGGGGGTGCCGATCATCGCCACGCGCATCGGGGGGATCGAGGAGTTGATCGACGACCGTTTCGGGTACCTTATCGCCCCGCGCGACGTGGCGGACATTGTGGAGACCGTGCGCGCCGTGCAGATGCACCCGCGCACCGCCGCCGCGCGGGCCCGCGCCTTTCAGCAGGTGGTGCACGCGCAGTACGACGCCGACGACAACTCCCGCCACCTGGCGGCGCTGTATATGGAGGTATGTGGGCGCGCGCAAACCCTGTCACCCCCTTGACGACGAGGGATGGGGTTGCTAGAATGACATGGAACTTTTCCCTGTATGCCGGGAAGTCGGTGGGAATCCGACGCTGCCCCGCAACTGTCACCGCTGACGAAAGCTGCGAGATGCCACTGTCTTTTTTAGACGGGAAGGCGCGGCCGGTAGGAGGACGCGGAAGCCAGGATACCGGCCCGGGGGAATCGCACGAGTCAACTCGCGGGAGGTTGGCGTGCACGTGGAGCCCCCTGAAGGTTCGCGTTTCGCCGACCCCGATGCACGTCGGGGTTTTTTGTTGCCCCGCACGGCCAAGGGGAGCAGGGTCATGCATATCGCCGAAGGCATCATCACCGGCGTGCCCGCCATCGCGACCACCGCCGTCGCGGCCGGCCTCGCCGGCGTCGGCGTCCGGCAGATGCGCGCGTTCGTGAAGGAGCATCCGCAACAAAAACCCTTGCTCGGTATGGCGGGCGCGTTCATCTTCTTCATGTCACTGATTCCGCTGCCGGCCTTCACCGGCACCTGTTCCCATCCCTGCGGCACCCCGCTGGCCGGTATTTTGCTCGGACCCTGGATTGCCATCACCCTCTCGGTGCTCTCCTTGCTGTTGCAGGCGGCGTTCTTTGCCCACGGGGGCTTTTCCACCCTCGGCGTCAACGTGTTGTCGCTGGGCGTCGCCGGCGCCGGCGTCGGCTGGCTGGTCTTTCATCTCGCGAAACGGTGCGGACTCCCGATCTGGTTGTCCGGCGCGCTGGCGGGGTTGCTCGGTGACGTGACGACCTACGCCGTCTCCGGGCTGATCCTGGCGCTGGCGCTGGTGCATGGCCCGAAAGCGCACTTCTCCCTCGTTCAGTATCTGCTGTTTATCTATGGCGCCTATCTGCCCACGCAAGGGCCGATCGCGCTGGGCGAGATGTTCCTGACCGGCTTTGCCCTGCATTATATCTATCAACAACGCCCCGAGGTGCTGGAGGCCCTGCGCGTGCTGACGCCGCGCAAAGTATTGCTCGGGGCCACCACCGTGCTGGGGTTGCTCCTGGTCGTGGCGCTGGGGATGCCCGCCCATGCGCAAACGGCGCCCGCCAAACCCGCGCAGGTGGTGCGAAAGGCCTCGCCCATCCTCGGCCTGGATGAAGCCGTGAACGAACGCGTCGCCGCGGACGCGGGCGTGCCCGCGCGAGCGCCGTATTTGAACACGGAATCCCTGGGCGATGTCTGGAATTGCATCCTGCTCTTCGGCGGCGGTATCGCCGGGTTTATTCTTGGTCGCTGGTGGCACCTGCTGTTTGTCCGCAAGGAGAAGCCGACGCTTCCCACGCCGACTCCTGCTGAGGACTGAGCAATGGCGCATCTACATCTCGAGGACGTGCTGATCACCGAGCGTCAGTTCGAGCAGGTACCGGCACGGGGCGCATACCGCTGGGATGCCCGCGTTAAGCTGGCCTTGCTCGTGCTGGCGGTGGTGCTGAATATCTGGCTGGCGATTCCCTGGCTGAGCGGCGCCGTGCTGCTGATCGGCATCCTGCTGCTCCTCTGGTCCCGCCCGCCGTTCCGCCGGTTGCGCTTATTCCTGCTGGCGCCGTTGTGGGCTTCGTGCATCGCCTTGCTTGGCTTCGCGCTGGGCTTCGGGACGACCCCACTCGCCACCTGGGGACACCTCGTCCTGTATCGCGAAGGACTGCAGCAGGGTGGGCTGGTAGCGGTGCGTGCCTACTGTGATATGGTCTGGCTGGCACTCACCTTCGTCACGACGCCCTTCCCGCGCGTGCTGGCGACCCTGCGCTGGTATCGGCTGCCGGAGATTGTGATCGACACGCTGGCGATGATGTACCGCTACTCCTTCCTGCTCTACGACGAATTCCTGCGTATGCGGCTGGCGGCGCAGTCGCGCGGGGGGCGCAGCACCGCGCGCCGCGAGGCGCAGGTAGTGGGGCGCATCGCGGCGCAGATCTTCATGCGCGCCTACGACCGCTCCGAACGCATCTACTGGGCGATGTTCGCGCGGGGAGGGGAATGATGGCCGTCCCCCTTACCACCGCGCCCTTCCCCACGTTGCCCGTGCACCCGGAGGCACCGGTGCTGGAGTTCGCCGGCGTGACGCTGCGCTACAGCGCGGAGATTCAGGCCCTCGACGCCATCCAGCTCACCGTGCACGAAGGCGACGCGGTGGCGCTGTGCGGGCCGAACGGGAGCGGCAAAACGACGCTGCTCAAGCTGGCGGCGGGGCTGATGACCCCCACGACGGGGGAGATTCGCCTGGGCGGCACGACGCTCACCGCGGCCACCCGCGCCGGGGCGTTTCAGAAGATCGGCTTTCTCTTCCAGGACTCTGACGACCAGCTCTTCTGCCCCACGGTCGGCGAAGACGTGGCGTACGGCCCGGTGAACCTGGGGCTGCCGCCCGACGCGGTGCGCGAGCGGGTGCAATCCGCGCTGGCGCTGATGCGTATCCCACACCTGCTGCACCGGCCCATCCACCACCTGTCCGGCGGGGAGAAGAAGCGCGTGGCGCTGGCGGGGCTCATCGCCATGCAGACGCCGCTGCTGGTGCTCGACGAGCCAACCAACGGGCTGGACCCGGCGGGGGCGCGCGCGCTGGTGGGGTTGCTGCGCATGTTGAACCTGGAACACGGGTATTCCCTGGTCGTGGCGACACATGAGATCGACCGTATTCCAGAGTTCGCGCGCCGGGTGATCGTGCTCAACGAGGGGCGCGTGTATCGCGACGGCGCGTTGGAAGAAGTGCTCACGGACATCCCCGCGCTGCGTGAGACGGCCCTGGACGCGCCCATCATCACGCAATATTTCTACTGGCTGCAACAGCGGCTCGGGGACGGCGGGGCCATTCCCCTCACCCTCGACGCGGCGCTGCGCCGGGACGACGCGTGACCGCCCCCGGCGACGTGGTGCTCCAGACTCCCGATGGCTGGCGCGCCTACCGCGCCCCTGTGCGCGTGGTGCAGGCGTCCACCGTGGCGGACGTGCTTCCCGCGCTGGCGGAAATCGAGCGCGCCGTGGCGACGGGGTTGCACGCGGCGGGCTTCCTCTGCTACGAAGCCGCGCCCGCCTTCGATCCCGCCTTCGTGACACACCCCGGTGGCCCGCTGCCGCTGCTCTGGTTCGGCCTCTACGACCGCGTGACGCCCCTCTCAGCCGACTTCCTGCGCGACGCCCCGGTGCTCCCCGCGCTGCCGTGGACGCTCTCCGTGGCCTACCCCGAATACGCGCAGGCCATCGCGCGCATCAAGGCGGCCATCGCCGCGGGGGCGACGTATCAGGTGAACTACACGCTGCGGCTGCGTGCGCCCTTCACCGATGACCCGTGGACGCTCTTCCGTGGCCTCTGTCGCGCCCAGGACGCCGACTACGCCGCCTTTGTGCACATTGATCGCTTCACCCTCTGCTCGTCATCACCGGAGCTGTTTTTCGCGCGGCAGGGGGAGGAGATCGTCACCCGTCCGATGAAGGGCACCGCGCCGCGCGGCACCACGTGGGCCGACGACGAAGCGCAAGCGCGCGCGCTGCACGCCTCGGAGAAGAACCGCGCCGAGAACGTGATGATCGTGGATATGCTGCGCAACGACCTGGGGCGCATCGCCGACACGGGCAGCGTGCACGTGACGGACCTGTTTACCGTGGAGCACTACCGCACCGTGCTGCAGATGACCTCCACCGTGCGCGCGCGCAGCCGGGTGTCCTTCGTTGACCTGCTGGGCGCGCTCTTCCCCTGCGCGTCGATCACCGGCGCGCCGAAGGTGGAGACGATGCGCCTGATTCGCGCGCTGGAGCCGGAGCCGCGCGGGGTCTACACCGGCGCCATCGGTTGCCTCGACCCCGACGGCGCGGCGCAATTCAATGTGGCGATTCGCACGGTGTGCGTCGATCGGCAGGCGGGGACGGCGGAATACGGCGCCGGCGGGGGGATCGTGTGGGATTCCGACACGGCGGACGAATACGACGAGGTGCGCACGAAAGCGCTGGTGCTCACCGCGCCCTTCCCCGACTTTCAATTGCTGGAGACGCTGCTCTGGCGCCCAGTGACGGGCTTCCGCCTGCTGCGTGAGCATCTGGCGCGGCTGCACGACTCCGCGCGCTACTTCGGCTACCGCGTCGACATGGACACCGTGGCCGCATATCTGCACGATACCGCGCGCGCGTGGCACACCCCGCAACGCGTGCGCCTGCTGGCGGCGGGGGACGGCGCGCTGACCCTCACCGCCGTGCCGTTCACCCCCGACCGCCCGCGCCGTCCCTGGCGGGTGGCCTGGGCGGCGGAGCCGGTCGACCCGGCAAACCGTTTCCTCTACCACAAAACGACCCACCGGGTGCTCTACGACGCGGCGCGGGCCGCGCACCCGGCGTGCGACGACGTGCTGCTCTGGAACACGCGCGGCGAGGCGACGGAATCCACTATCGCCAACCTGGTCATCCGCCGCGACGGACGCCTCTACACCCCGCCGGTCGCCGGCGGCCTCCTCCCCGGCACCGCCCGCGCCCACCTCCTCGCCGCCGGCCACTTGACGGAAACCGTACTGACGCGGGACGATGTTGCCGCCGCCGAGGCGGTGTATCTGGTAAATTCCGTGCGCGGGTGGATTCGTCTGAACGTTGATTCGTCGGATTAAAGGATGGCCTTGATTTTCCTTTCCTGTTGTCGATGACCGAAGGGGGTCATCATGGTAATCCGCAAATCCGACGAATCAAGGTTCAGGCATTTCCGCAATTCCCCATTATCCGTTATAATAGCGCCATGACGATGCCGCCGTTCGGCCAACCGGTGATGAATAAAATGCCCCGCTGCTACAAGCATCCCGACCGGGAGACGCTGGTGAGCTGCGGCCATTGCGGACGCGCGCTGTGCCCGGATTGCATGCACCACGGGCCGGTGGGCGTGCGCTGCTATGAGTGCCTGCACCCCCTCAACCACGGCGGGCAATTGCTTAGCGCCAACGTCGGCGCGGCCAAAGGCGCCGGCGTGGTGTTGGCGGTGGTGTGGCTGGCCGTGCTGGCCGGGGTGGCGCTGTGGCAGCGTGGGGTGGTGGACGACGGCATGCTCGCGCCGAATCTCCTCCTCGCCACGTTGGCCGGGGGCACGGTGGGGGCGCTGCAGTGGCGCCTGTGCGGCGGCGCGTGGGACGCGCGGCTGCGCACCTGGGCGATTCTGCTGGGCCTGGCGATGCCGCTGCTGGCGGCGGTCGGCGTGGCGGCCCTGGCCGGCGTGCTGCACTATACACAGCCGGCGGTGCAGCCGATCTTTCTGGCACGCACCGTCGGCGCCATGTGCCTCAGCGGCCTCGCGGCGTTGGTGATGGCCACCCAATCGCGGGTCTGATCCCCGGGGATGTCCTCCCCGCCCCCGGTGCCTTTTCGCTTGCTCCCCCTTCCCGGGCGGGAAGGGAAAGGATACCCCTATGAAACTTACGATTCCGGAACAGATCGCCCAGCTGAGTCGCGGGGCGGTGGATATGATCGACCGCGCGGAGTTGACGGCCAAGCTGCAGCTCGGGCGGCCGTTGCGCGTGAAGTTCGGCGCCGATCCCAGCGCGCCGGACCTGACGCTGGGGCACTGCGTGCACCTGCGCGCCCTGCGCGCGGCGCAGGAGCTGGGGCACCAGGTGGTCTTCATCGTGGGCGACTTCACCGCGATGATCGGCGACCCCAGCGGGCGCTCCGCCACGCGGCCGCAACTCACCCGCGCGCAGGTCGAGGCCAACGCGCGCACCTACGTGGACCAGGCGGGGAAGATTCTCGACGTGTCCAAGGTGGAAATCCGCTACAACAGCGAGTGGCTGGGCGCGCTCACCTCGGAGGACATGATTCGCCTGGGCGGCAAGTTCACCGTGGCGCAGATGCTGGAGCGCGAAGACTTTGCCAAACGCTTCGCCGCGCAAGCACCCATCGGCATTCACGAACTCTTCTACCCGCTGGTGCAGGGGTACGATTCGTACGCCATCCAGGCGGACATCGAGATCGGCGGCACGGATCAGAAGTTCAACTTCATGGTTGGGCGCGACGTGCAGCGCCAGTACGGCATGACGGAGCAGGTGGTCATCACGCGGCCCCTCATCCCCGGCACCGACGGCGAGAAGAAGATGTCCAAGAGCCTGGGCAACTACATCGCCGTGCTCGACGCGCCGGGGGACATGTACGGCAAGGTGATGTCCCTGCCCGACCCGCTCATCGCCATGTACTTCGAATACCTGACCGACGTGCCCTATCCGGAGATCGAGGCGATGGTGCAGGCGATGGCGGCGGGGACGCTAAACCCGCGCGACGCGAAGGACCGGCTGGCGGTGGACCTGGTGACGCAGTTGCACGACGCGGAGGCAGGACGCAAGGCCTCCGACGACTTTCGACGCACCTTCAGCGGCACGCAGACGCTGGATGATTTCCGCGCGGTGGCTGAGCCCGCCGCATTGCCCACCGCCGTCTTCGGCACCTCCGTCCCGCTGGCGCGCCTGATGACGGAGATCGGCATGACGGCCTCCGGCGGCGAAGCGCGCCGCCTCATCGAGCAAGGCGCCGTCTACCTGAACGACGCGCCGATCACCGATCCCAAAGCGCTGGTCGTGCCCACCGAAGGCGCCATCCTTCGCGCCGGCAAACGCCGTGTGAAGGTGCTGGTGCACGCCGGCGATTAGCGCGTAGGTCGGCCCGCGTACCGAACACCCCCGCATCCCCCGTTCCGGGGATGCGGGGGTGTTCCTCAGGTTTATCCTAACCCAATCGCTTGCTCGACGCGTCCCGTGCCCCTTGGCGGGTAGGTTTTCGCGATTTTCGGCTAGGCGGCGGCGGCCTGCACCAGGGTCTCGGCGTCCAGAGTGACCCCATACGGCGCC
>CAIYQO010000294.1 GCA_903928345.1 uncultured bacterium
ACCGGCCTCCACGCACACCCCTTCTCCCCGACCTTTCAAACAAGATGTCCCTCAGTGTACCTGAGTGACACCCCGCTGTCATGCCGGATGGCCAGGACGGGTGAGCAAAGCGGGGATGCAGAGGGTAAGCGGCGACATGATATCGCCAAGGAAGTACCACCATGCGTATGCTCATCCTCCTGGCCGTGTTGGCCGGTATGCTCTTGCCGCTCCGCGCGGCGACGCCGATGACCTTCGTGCAGTTGGCCGACCCGCAGCTCGGGCTGGGGCAGGGGGAGGACGCGGATCTGGCGACCTTCCAGCGCGCGGTGGTGCAGATCAACGCGCTGAAGCCGGACTGCGTGATACTCTGCGGCGACCTGCTCAACGCGTGGAAGGCCGACGACGCGCGCGCCTTTGCCGCCGCCGCCGCCAAGTTCACCATGCCCTGGTACGTGGCGCCCGGCAACCATGACAAGTGGGACGCGCCGGAATACGCCGGCCTCTTCGGCCCCGACCGCCGCGTAGTGACGGTGAAGGGCACCACCTTCGTCCTCACCAACTCCAACCTGTGGGCCGACAGCCGGCGCGACGCCGGCGACACGGAGCTGACCTGGCTCACGAAAGCGCTGGCGGACGCCCCCGCCGACGCGCCGCTCTTCGTGGTGGGGCACCACCCGCTCTTCGACAACAAGCCGGATGAGAAGGATGAGTATTACAACGTGCCGCTGGCGCGCCGAATGCCGATCCTCGACCTGCTCGTGGCCCACCACGTCACCGCCTACCTGTCCGGCCATACGCACATGAGCATCGTGCGCGACTACCACGGCATCGCCATGGTGACCCAGGGCTCGTCGGTGAAGAATATGACGAAAGAGCCTATCGGTTTCCGCCTGTGGAAGATCGACGAGAAGGGGAAGGCCACCAACGAGTTGATCCCGCTGGCCCACGCCGACCCGCCGAAAGAGGCGCCGAAAGCGACGCCGGCACCGGCCGCCTGAGGCGCCGGCGTGTTCGGGCGGATTCGTCGACCGCGCGCATTGACATACGCCGCCGTGTCGCCTATAATGTTCCTCGCGATAAGCACGTGTTTCTCCGGTAGCGGGTAAACCGATGCGGTGAAGGAGTTGACTGAAGAATGGTCAGTGTTGATGTTCGCGATGGCGAGAATCTCGATAGTGCAATCCGCCGGTTGAAACGGCAAGTACAGCAGGCTGGCGTGCTCGAAGAAGCCCGTCGCCATGAGCGTTACGAAAAGCCGAGTGAGCGCCGCCGCCGTCTGGCCGCCGCTTCGGCCCGCCGCAAACGCACCACCTCTACGAGCGAATAGCCGCCGTCGTCGGGGCGCGGCGCGCCCCTTCACAGCTCCCATGCCCCGCGCACGGTACCCCGCGCGACAACTCCGCGTTGTCGTGTCCGAATCGGGGTATCCGTATTTTGGTCGCCGCTGCCTCGTGGCTCGGTCGTCAAAGGAGTGAGTCTATTTTGTCCGATGTGGATCTGTCCACGGCCCGCCGCGCGTCTGCCGTTGCCGACGTGCCGGCCACCGCGCTAACCTTCACCGATTTCGACGAAGCCCTCGCCGTACTCGGTCCGCGCGATACCCACCTCCGCCTCATCGAGCGCGCCTTTCACGCCACCCTGCAACTCCGCGGCACCACCATCGAGGTGCATGCGGCGCCCGCGGTGGCGGAACAGGTCGTGCAGCTACTCGACGAGTTGTGCCACCTGGTGCGCCGCGGCCACGCGCTGACGGTCGCCGAGGTGCAATATGCCGTCTCCGCCATGCTCACGCACCAGGTCGATGCCACGCAGGCCGTCTTCAGCGACGTGGTGCTGACCACCAATCGCGGCAAGCAGATCAAGGCGAAATCCACCCACCAGCGCGCCTACCTCGACGCGATGCACCGCGAGGAGCTGGTCTTTGCCATCGGCCCCGCCGGCACGGGCAAAACGTATCTCGCCGTCGCCGTGGCGGTGGCGGCGCTCAACGCCAAGCTGGTGCAGCGCATCATCCTCACCCGCCCGGCGGTTGAAGCCGGCGAGCGCCTGGGCTTCCTGCCCGGCGACCTGCAGGAGAAGATCAACCCCTACCTGCGCCCGCTCTACGACGCCCTCTACGACATGCTGGAGATGGAGAAAGTCGAGCGCCTGATGGAGAAGAAGATCATCGAGATTGCGCCGCTCGCCTTCATGCGCGGGCGCACCCTCAACGATGCCTTCATCATCATGGACGAGGCGCAGAATACCTCGCCCGAACAGATGAAGATGTTCCTCACCCGCATGGGCTTCGGCTCGCGCGCGGTCGTCACCGGCGACATCACCCAGATCGACCTGCCGACCGAACAGCGCTCCGGACTCGTGGAAGTGCGCCCCGTGCTGCAGGATGTGCCGGGCATCTCCTTTATCAACTTCGATGACCGCGACGTGGTGCGCCACCCGCTGGTGCAGCGCATCGTGCAGGCCTATGAAGCCCGCCAGGGACAGGGGCCGCGAGGAGCGTCATGACACGTCGGAGCACCCTGCTCCCGCATTGGCCGCCGACCCTCACCAGCCTGCGCCGTTGGCCCCGCTGGGAGACGGTCGCGCGTCTGGTGCTGCTCCTCTGCACCACCGCCGTGCTGACCACGCTCATCTTTCTGCACCTCGACCTGTATCAACTCGGCGACTCGCTGGAGCAGATCCGCCCCAATCAGCCCGCCACGCACGATATCAAAACGCCGGAAATGGTGCAGCTCTACGACCCGGTGGAGACGGAGCGCGAGTGCGCCGACGCCGCCAGTCACGTGCCGGTAGTCTACATGGCCGACCCGAGTGCGCGGGACAACGCGAAAAAGGACCTGACCGGCATCTTCGCCCACTTCACCGACGCCCCGCTCGCCGCGGCAGACCTCGACGCGCTGGATCAGTTGAAAGTCAGCGCGGCCACCGCGCGCGCCGTGCATGACCTGCCCGACCCCGCGCGCGCACGCCTGCACGACACCGCCGAGGCGCTGCTGGGCGAGGTGATGGCCGGGCGCATCGATGGGGACGCCGGGTTGGAGGACGCCGTGACGCGGCTGGCCGCGCTGGCCGCCGCCCGCGTACCCGACCACGTCCAGGCGGAGTTGGCCCGCGTGCTGGCCCACGCCGCGCTGCGCCCCACCTGGATACGCGACGACGCGCAGACCAGCCAGCGGCAGAACGAAGCCCGCGCCCAGGTGCCGCGTGCGCTGCGCACCTACCACACCGGCGACGTGATCGTGCGCACCGGCGACAGCCCGAGCCCCGACCTGCTCGATGAGTTGCGCGCCAAGGGGCTGCTCACCCCGGCGCCCTTCACCCGTCTGCTGCCCATCCTCGGCCTCATCCTCTTCGCGCTCATCTCGCTGGGCGTCTATCTGCGCAACTACGCGCAACCCGTCTACTCCAGCCCGGCCAAGCTGCTACTGCTCGTGTGCCTCATCATCGCCCCGCTGTGGGTGCACGTCACTCTGGGTACCGGCCACGAATATCTGGTGGGTCTGCTCGCCATTCCGGCGGGATGCATGGCCATCTCCGGGCTGCTCGGGGTACCGACCGCGGTGGTGGCTACCCTGCTCATCGCCGTCACCGCCGGGCTCACCACCGCGCCGGGCTACCAGTACGCCGGGGTGATCCTCACCCTCAGCTCGTCGCTCGCCGGCGTGATGGCCATCTCCGCCATCTGGCCCGCGCGCCGCGCCCCCTCCACCGTGCTCGCTCTCATCGGCATCAACCTGGTGCTGCTGGTGAGCATCGAGGGCCTGCGTCCCGGCGGCGGGCTGCACGGCCACCTCGGCGCGCTCGGTGCCTGGGCGCTCATCGCCCTCATCGGCACGCTGGGCGCCACCTTCGCGGCGGTCGGGGCCATCTACATCCTCGCGCGCCCCTTCGGCATCACCACCCACTACCGGCTGATGGAACTCGCCAACCCGAACGAGACGCTCCTCAGCCGCCTGCTGCAGGAGGCGCCGGGCACCTACCATTCGAGTATGATGGTCGCGAACATGGCGGAGGCTGCCGCGGACGCCATCGGCGCCAACGCGCTGCTCGCCCGCGTGGCGGCGCTTTACCACGACATCGGCAAGCTCAAGCGTCCCGCCTTTTTCGTGGAGAACCAGGCGCCGTTGGGCATCGAGGAGAACGTGCATACGCGACTGGCGCCGAAGCTTTCCTTCCTGATCCTCGTCGGGCACGTGCGCGACGGCATCGAACTGGCGCAGCAGCATCGGTTGCCCGATGAAGTGACGGCGATCCTGCGCGAGCACCACGGCACCTCGCTGGCGGCGTACTTTTACCACCGCGCCCGGGCGGCGAACCCGCGCGAGCAGGTGCAGGAGCACGAATTCCGTTACCCCGGCCCGCGCCCGTCCACCCGGGAAGCCGCCGTGGTGATGCTCGCCGACTCGGTGCAGGCGTCGGTGAAATCCCTCAAGGACCCGAACCCGAGCCGCATCGAGCACATGGTACGCGAGATCATGCGGAATCGTCAGGACGACGGGCAGTTCGCGGACTGCGCGATCACCCTGCGCGATCTGCAGCGCATCAGCGACGTCTTCGTGCGCATGTTGTCGGGGTTGTACACTTATACCCGGATCGAGTATCCTGAGATAAAGAAAGACGGGGAGGGCGCACGACCACGTGGCCACACTCATTCAGAACCAACAATCTCGGCGGGTGCGGCAGCAGTTGTTGCGCCGCGCAACACAAGAAACGCTTAAGGCGGAAGGCATTCCTCCGCGCGGGGTCGAAGTGAGTATTCTGCTGGTGGACGACGACGCTATACGCGCGTTGAACGCCCGCTATCGCGGCATGGATACCGCGACGGACGTGCTCTCCTTCTCCCAGGAGACGGCAGTATCGCACCCCGGCGGGGTGCGCCTGCTGGGGGATATCGTGGTGTCGGTGGACACCGCCGCGCGCCAGGCGGCCGCGGGGGGGCGCAGTCTCGATGACGAGGCGGCGCAACTGGTCATTCACGGTGTGTTACACTTGTTAGGATATGACGATGCCACTACCGAGGGTTTTTCGACGATGGTCCGAGCGGGTGCGGCGATCTGGGAGCGAGTCTGCGCACCCGGCACCGCCGCCGGTGCATCCGGCCCCGCGGGCGGTCGGCCCGATGCAGAATAAGCACATCGGCGAAAGCTTCGCCCATGCCTTCGAAGGCTTCTCGCACGTGCTCTGGACCCAGAAACACGTGCGCTTCCAGGTCTTCATGGTTATGGTGGTGCTGCTCGCCTGCTACTTTGCCCATCTCACCACCGTCGAGGTGCTCCTCGTCCTCTCCGGCACCGCCTTCGTACTCGTGGCGGAACTCTTCAACACCGCCATCGAGGTGGTGGTGAATATGATCACCGAGAGCTACCACCCGCTGGCGAAGATCGCCAAGGACGTCGCCGCGGCCGGCGTATTGCTGGCCAGCGCCTATGCCACCATCGTCGGCTTCGCCGTCTTCGGCAAAGCGCTCTTTTACGACAACATCCCGCACCCCATCGCCGCGCTCACCGCGTGGCTGCATGGGCTGGAGCAGATTCAGCAACCCAGCAATAAGATTATCCTCATCCTGCTGGCCGTCGGCGTGGTGAGCATCATCGTGGCGCTGGCGAAGATCAAAGTCGGCCACGGCACCATCCTGCGCGGCGGGGCGGTGAGCGGGCACACCGCGGTGGCCTTCCTCCTCTTCGGCGCCATCGCCATCTACAGCCATAGCACCTACATCACCATCCTGGCCCTCTGCATCGCCATCCTCGTCGCGCAAAGCCGCGTGGAGGGCAAGATCCACAGCCTGGCGGAAGTCCTCTGGGGCGCCGCCGTCGCCCTCGTCCTCATGGCCCTCCTGCTCATCTTCTCGCAAGCGCGGTGAGGGTTGTCTGAACCATGATTCATCGGATGTCAGGATTACCTTGATTGACGCCTCACAGTAATCATGGTAATCCTTGAATCCGGCAAATCCAGGTTCAGACGAAATACCATCCGGTTGCACCGAGCCGTGACCGCGTAACCTCACCCCGGCCCCTTCCGCTGTGAAATCTGTGGTTTCCCTTCGTTCGCCTCTCCCCTGCGTCATCCAAAAGGAACTCCGCCCCCCGCGCCGAAGTATCATCCCCGAGGTATCATCCCATGGCGAAGCTGTTGCATATTGCGCTGGGGTCGACGATGAGTCGGCCCGGGCAAGTGGCGGAGAATCTGGCGCTCATCGCGGATTTCGCGCGGCGGGCGTCGGAGGACGGCGCGGACGTGCTGCTCACCCCCGAGTTGAGCGCCACCGGCTACGGGCCGTATCCCGCCGTGCTGGACGCGGCGGAGCCCGCCGGCGACGGGCCGATCTACCGTGAGCTGGCCGGGCTGGCGCGCGTGACCGGCGTGGTGATCGGCGCCGGGTTCGTGGAGCGGGCGGGTGACAAGCGCCACCTCGCGCACTACGTGGTGTGGCCGGACGGGCGCTTCATCGTGCAACGTAAGCACCGTGTCACTCCCGCCGAACGCCCGCTGGACGCCGCCGTCGCGCTCATCTCCGAGCCCGACGCGCTGGAGAATATCGGCCAGCCGACATCGGTGCACTTCACCTATTTCGACATCAAGGACGTGCGCTGCGCGGTGACGATCTGCGCGGATAGCGGCATCACCGACATTGACCGCATCCTGGCGGAAAACGGCGTGGAGCTGCAACTGCTACCCGCCGGCGCCGGGGGGCGGCGCGAAGACCGCGTGACCACCGAAGAGCTGAAGACCCCGGCCGGGCGTGACATCTACTTCAAATTGCTGGAAATGACCTTTTTCCCCGGGCGTTCGGTCATGAACTGTCAGCGCTACGGGCGTGTGCTGGCGGCGGTGAACCAGTGCGGCTTCGACGGCGGGCATTTTTACCACGTCGGCCACGGCACCATCACCACGGCGCTGGGGGAGGTGCCCGCCCTCATCCACGGGCTGCCTAACCTGGATCGCCAGCGCCCGATGTATTGCCACGCCGAAGTGGATATCGAAGAGCGGCTGTGGAGCCCGATGGAATCGGTAGCGGGGGGGGCGACATGCGCCTGACCACCGACCGTTTGACCGTTGACATCGCCGACCCGGGCACCTACTACGCGGGCAGCCGCTTCGACTGGACGGGCTTCATCACCCAGGTCACGCTGGATGGCGCGCACACCTTTTGCGTGCCGGAACCGGGCGAGGGCAGCACCGGCGGTGCCGGGCTGTGCACCGAGTTCGGCATCTTCCTGCCCATCGGCTACGACGACGCGGCGCCGGGCGACACCTTCCCCAAGCTCGGGGTGGGGCTGCTTACGAAAGAGGACGCGCGCGACTACTCCTTCGCCCGACCGTACCAAATCACACCCTTCCCGCTCACCATCGAGGCTACCGCCGACGCGGTGACCTTCACCCAGCACCCGCTGCCCACCCGCGGCTACGCGGCGCGGTATACCAAGACCGCCTCCGTAGCGGGCAACCGCCTCACCGTGCATTACCGGCTGGAGAACGTGGGGGATAAGCCGCTGGTGACGCACGAGTACAGCCACAACTTCCTGTCCTTCGACGGCCGGGGCATCGGCCCGGACTACCGCCTCACGCTGCCGTACCCCATCGCGCTGGCGGAGACCCCCGCCGCGCTGGCGGTGGACGGCCACACCATCACCTGGCCCGGCGCCATCGAGGGCGCGTTCTACTGCCGGCCCACCGGGTTCCATTCCGTCGCGGACACCACCTGGACGCTCACCCACGCCTCCGGCCTCACCGTGCGCGAAACCGGCGACTTCCCCCTCCTCCTGCTCGCCGTCTGGGGCACCGCGCAAGTCGTCAGCGCCGAGATGTTCATCGCCATCGACGTGGCGCCGGGGAAGGTGCAGACGTGGACGCGGGAGTTCGAGTTCGCGGGGTAAAACTGCAGGGACTGTCCCGTAACGTTGGTACCAGCATTCTCTCTCGCGACTGAAAAACCCGTGATATCCCGCCAACCGTCGGAATACTACAGGGGCTGTCCCGTGGCGTAGCGATCCTATCGCTTGATACGCCACGGGACAGCCCCTGTAGAGTACTAGACCGTCTCCTGATTACGTATAGCGTCACGTCATTGTAAGCCGGTGCTTATGCCGCAACGCCACGGGACAGTCCCTGTAGATCAGTACTTCCGCTTCAACAGCAGCTTGTCCCCGAAATACACCTCGATGAGCATCTTTCCCTTGCCATCGACGGTTTGGGTGACGACTTCGCCGGGGTTGTGGGTTTCGGAGTAGACGGTGCGCTGGCCTTCGTCATCGGTCACGTCGATGCGCACGGTGTCGGCGGCCGTGGCGTCGGCGGGCACCTTCGCGGTGATGGTGGTGGTGCGTCCCTGATCCTCGGCGCTCTGCTGGGCGGCGGTGCCCGCGCTGATCTTCAAGCTCACGGTGGACAGCCGTTTGATGCGCGTGCCCGGGGGCGGGGTGACGGCGATCACGCGGTCGACGGGGATATTCTCGTCGGGGGTGTATTCGTCATCGGTGACGCTGAGGGCGGCGGCCTGCAGCCGTTCGCGCGCTTCGCCCTGCGGCAGTTCGCGCACGTCGGGCACCACGGTGTAGGCGGTGCCGTTGCTGATGACCAGCCGCACGATGCGCCCGGTCTTCACGCGGCGCCCGGCCTCCGGGGTGGAGGAGATCACCGACCCGTCGGGAATCGTTTCACTCGGCGTGAGGCTCTCTTCCGTCTGCACCACCAGCCCGGCGTTGCGCAGCTCGCGCTCCGCCTCCTGGCGCGGCAGCGCCACCACGTGTGGCACAGTGGTGTCGCGTGGCAACGACCATTGCCACATCTGAAAGCCGAACAGCATCACCGCGAGGATCGCCAGCAGCGCGCTCACCGGCATCAGGCAGCTGGCCATCGGGTGCGGGTAACTCTCCTGCGCCCAGGCGGTGCGGTGCACGTCTTCGCGTCCCATTCCCCGTTGCGTCATACCTTACTTATTCCCCCGCGCCGTGCGGATGGCCGCCGCGTGTTCGTCCGCGGTGACCGAGAAGATGTGCGAACCGTCGCTCTTTGCGACATAGTAGTAATACGGCACCGCGTCCGGTGCCAGTGCCGCGCGGAACGACGCCAGCCCGGGGCTGCAGATGGGTCCCGGCGGCAGCCCCGCATACTTGTACGTATTATACGGCGAATCGATCTCTAAATCCTTGAAGAGTACACGTTTTAACCGCGTGTGATGCGCATAGAGCACCGTCGCGTCGCATTGCAGCTTGATGCCGTGTGCCAGCCGGTTCATCAGCACCCCGGCGATTTGCGGGCGGTCGGCCTCCACCTTCGCCTCCGCCTCCACCAGCGAGGCTAAAATGAGCACCTGGCGCAGCGAACGGCCGTCCGCGGGCGGGTGCGCGTGGTATTCCGCCTCCAGCGTGTCGTGGAACCCCTTCAGCATGGCGCGGATCATCTCGTCCGCGCCGGCGCCGGTGGCGAAGGAGTAGGTGTTCGGGAAGAGATACCCTTCCAGCGAGTCGCCTTCCACGAAGGGCGCGTGCGCGGCGTAGCGCGCGCTTTTCGCCGCCAGCGCGCGGAAACCGTGCGCCGCGTCGGGCCAGCGCTCGCCGATGAAGGCGGGGTATTCGCTCAGCCACTTGCCCTCGGGGATCGTGAGCGGGAAGGCCACCGCGCGGCCCGAGTTGAGCAGGGTGAGGATGCCGACGGGCGTCATGCCGTCCTTCACCGCGTAATCGCCCACCTTCAGCTTGCCCGCGCGATGCGTGAGGCGCGCGTAGAGGCGGAAGGCCAGCGCATTGGGGACGAGGCCGCGCTCCTGCAGGCTCTGCGCCACCGTGGCCAGCTTGCTGTTGTGGCGAATCTGTATGATAACCGGCTCCGCCAGGTGCAGCGGCGTGTGCAATTGCCCCCAGATGCGCAGCGCCACGCCGGCCAGGCAGAGCACCAGCACGGCGGGTATGAGCCACAGCGCGCGACGGCGCGGGGCCGGATCAGGTTGTGGCAGCGGTGTCGCCATGGGTCTCCTGTGCAAACCGTTCCAGAATCAGCGCGGCGGCCAACGCGTCGACGTCCGCCCCGCGCGCGCCGCGCTCCGCGAGCAGCGCCTCGGCCTCCACGGTGGTGAGCCGTTCGTCCTGCAGCCGCACGGGTACCGTGACCCGGCGCTGCAGCTCATGTGTAAACCGGTGCATCCATTGCGCGCGCGGGCCGGGGGTGCCGTCCATGTTCAGCGGCAGCCCGACGATCACCGCGCCCGCCCCGTAGCGTTGTACCCACTCCGCCAGCCGCTCCAGATCCTGCGCGCGCGTGGTGCGCGCGTACGTGAAGAGCGGCTGCGGCCCGGCCAGGGGGGAGTCGTGCATCGCCAGCCCGATGCGCCGCTCGCTGATATCCAGCCCGAGGCGCGGAAAGGGTGCGTCGTCCGCCGGTACTGCTGCGTTGGTCATGTCACCCCCATTGTACCGGGCGGGGCGACGGACGGCAAGTCACAGGTTCGGCGCCAGCACAATGAGCGCGACAAACACGAGGAGAATGAAGATAACGAGCGCCAGCCACGTGCCAAGGCTAAGAATCTCCTGCTGCTCGCCGGGCGGTAACTCTTGCATGCGCGTCATCTCCGATATCGACTACCGTCCCCTACGTTTCCCCCGGCGCGGGCGGGCAAGTCGTGGCGATTGTCGCGTTGTCCGAACCGGGGCAAGATCATGTCGTCACCCATCTCCCACCCATCTCCCCCCAATCCCGGCTCCGACAAGCGCGCCGCGTAATAAATACGCCGCCCCGTGGCCGAATACATAGCCCTGGGTATATAATAGTGATGATCGCGATCGTTGGGGGGGAAGGCTATGTCTGCCGGCGCACTCGACAAACAACTCGTCGATCCGGAGTATCTGATTCCGGCGGCCCTGACGCTGCTGGATAACGGGATACCCACGCTGGCCTCCAGCACGAACGAGGTGGAGGCGTCGCTCTGCCGCGCGTACCATCTGCTCGCCGCCGACCTGTCCACCCTCGACCGCCTGCGCCAGGCCGGCGCCGCGGTGTCGTATCCTGATCTGTTTGCCGCCCAACGGCACGAAAAGACCGCCGCGCTGCTCTACCTCATGCGCCACCAGTTGCTGGATACCGCGCCCAGCGAGGCGGACGCGCGCGAGATCCTCGACGCCCGGCGCGATTTGAGCGCCTTCATCGAGGCGCTCTACCGGCTGGAGGCCTTCGACGCTTTCGCCACCCTCTTCGACTTCGCCGCCGCTCAGCCGCGCGACGCGGGGAATCAGTTTTGGGCGAAAGTCTGCTTCCGCGCGCTGCACCTGATGGCGCTGCTTACGGAGGCGCAACCGCGCTTGCTGCTCTTTCTCAAGGATCGTCCGGAGGCCCGCCGCTCGGTGGAGATGCTCATGTCCTCCCCGGATGCCGGGCTGGCGGAGGCCTTCCGCGCCGTGGGCGACGCCTACAAGCAGGCGCGCCAGAGTGGGGTGCTGGACGTCACCCCGACTGCGCCGCCTTATCTGGTGCTGTACCAGATGTACGACCAGGGGCCGCGCACCGCGGGCGCCGCGGGGCTGGCGGCGCTGCTGCCGGCGCAGGAGCGCATCCGCCGTGCTGCCGCCGCCGGGGACAGCGATACGCTGCTCGCGTGGTTGCTGACCGGGTCCGACCCCGCCGTCTCCGCCACGCTGGACGCCGCGCGCAACGCCTTCCCCGCGCTGCAGTACGCCAACCTGCTCGAACGCCTCATCGACACGCCCGAGGCGCACCCGGTGCGTCAAACCGCGGCGGTGCTGGACATCAGCGACATCAACCGCACCATGAATCCTGACGGCGGCGAGCTGGCGCTTAACGGGTTACTCATAAAAATCGCTCTGACCGATGCCCCGCAACGGGCCGGCGTGGCGCGCGTGGCCGTGCGCGAGCTGGGCACCATCGGCGCGTTCAACGAGGCGCTGCGCATCGTTGAGGAGGCGCCGATCATCGAGGCGGCGGAGGAGGCTATCGTCGTGCTGCGCAACCTGCGCCGCCTGCCGCTGGCTGAAACCCCCGTGCGCCGCCGCCCGCTGCTGCAGCAGGCCTACCAGACCGCCCGCACGCAACTGCAGCAGATCGAAAGCCTCACCGAGCAGGCGTGGTCGTGCAGCAGCGAGGAGATGGCCGCCGTTTACATGGACCGTCTGAAGGCCCTCAACGCCCGCCCGGAGCTGGAGCGCCTCTCCCAACGCAACAACCGCGTCAGCGAGCTGGCCAAGCGCACCCTCTCCGAGCTGCGCCTCCTCAACGCCCGCAGCCGACGGATGTAGGAATTCGCGGAAAGTTACCGTTGCGCGCGCCAAACGGGCAGGTGTAGGGCGTGCCGGGCGGGAATTTTAGTTGTTTACCGGTCCCTCATCCATTCCAAGGAGTTTTTCCATGCGACGTTTCGCCTTGTTCGTCTTCGCCTGTTGCTTCGCCGTGCGTCTGGCGGCGGTGCCGGTGCATATCCTCGCCACCGGGGACATGCACGATTGGGTGCTGCCGGAGGTGAAGGATGGGCAGGTGAGCGGCGGCGCGGCGGAGATGCTGGCGTGGTGGCAGCGCGAAGAGGGCTACACGCCGAAGAAGTTCCTCCTTATCAGTTGCGGCGACAACTTCACCGGGCCTGCCGTCTCCACCGCGTACAAAGGCCAGCCGATGCTGGAGGCGATGAACCTGATGGGCTACGACGTGAGCGCGCTGGGCAACCACGAGCTGGACTTCGGCCTGCCGCGCTTCAAGGAGATCCTCAAAGCGTCGCACTTCCCCTACGTCTGCGCCAACATCCGCAACCGGGCGGACGATTCGCCGGAGACGCTGCTGCCGCCCTACGTGATCAACGACGAGCAGGGGGTGAAGGTGGGCATCATCGGGCTCACCACCACCGAATACGTCTCCCTGGTGGCGAATTCCCCCTTCAAAACCCAGGCGTATCTCATGACGCTGCGCCGCGTGGTGCCCGAGTTGCGCGCCAAGGGGGCGCAGGTCATCATCGTCGTCGCCCATGCGCCGCACCCGGAGATGGTGAAGCTGGCCGAGCAGGCGGCGGCGCTGCACATCCCCGTCATCTTCGGCGGGCACGACCACACGCTGGCCGCCGATCAGGTGGGCGACACGTGGGTAGTCAACACGGGGGAGTACTTCCGCAGCTACGACCGCGTCGACCTGGACTACAACCCCGCCACCCAGGCGGTGACGGTGACGCAGAAGTTGGTGAAGGTGGTGCAACCCGCGCCCGCCCGCACCGACGCGACGCTGCACGCCCTGCTCGCCACCTGGCAGGCACGCAACGTGCGCGACTTCGGCACGCCCATCGGCTACACCGCCGCCGGGCTCCCGCGCCGGGCGGTCTACAATTTCATCGTGGACTGCTGGCTGGCGGCGGACCCCAAGGCCGACGTGGCGCTCTCCAACAGCGGCGGGTTCCGGCAGGATATCCCCGCCGGGCCCATTACCCGTAACACCATCATGGGCGTAATGCCTTTCGACAACACGCTGCTGCGCCTCACCTTACCCGGGGCGCAACTGCGCGACTACCTGGCCGACCCCGCCCACCGAGCCGGCATGGCCGGCCTGCGCAAGGACGGTGACACGTACGTGCTGACGAAAACCGGCAAGCCCCTCAACCCCATGGCCGCCTATCGCGTGCTGGTGAACAGCTACATGTATAGTCAGGACAAGGCCTTGCGCGACGCCGACCCCAACCCCACCGTCGCCGCCCTCAGTTGGCGCGACCCCGTCCTCGCCTGGCTCACCGCGTACCCCACCGGCAAAACGAAACCACTGGAAGCGTTGGTGGATGGGGCGGGGCGGGAGTAGGTTATTGCGGATTGCGGATTGAGCCAATACCGTTCAAATGTCCGCATCCGTCAGAGCCCCTCTCCCGCTGGGAGAGGGGTTGGGGTGAGGGCCGCGCGGGAGCGCGGAACGACTTTTTGGACGGTATTGCGGATTGCGCTGACATCCGGCAGGATGCTTTCCCCCCGGAACCGAAAGTAAAGCTATCGGAGGAACGAGCGCATGAGTCGGATTGTCGAGGTGCTCCAGCAGGGGCCCACGTTAATTATGAGTTTGCCGAAGAACGACCCTGACCTCGCCAAGGCGGCGCGGGACGGCGGGGCGGACGTGCTGAAGGTGCACATCCGCGTGGAGCATACCGCCAGCGGCACGCATTTCGGCACGCTGGACGAGGAGCGCGCGCGGCTGGAGGCCATCCTCGCCGCTTTCCCCGGCCCCGTGGGTATCGTGGCGGGCGCCGACGACCCGGCCACGCCGGAGGAGATGGAAGGGCTGGAGGAGATGGGCATCGACTTTTTCGACCTCTACCTCTCCCACATGCCCGCGTGGATGTGGCACACCCCGCGCATGGCCAAAACGGTGGCGCTGGAGCCCAACTACACCATCCACCAGGCGCTGGCGCTGGAAAACCTGGGCGCCGACCTGCTGGAAGCCGCCATCGTGCCCCACCAGGGGTACGGAAAGCCGCTCACCATGGCCGACCTGACGGCGTATCGCGACCTGCACGACACGGTGGACATCCCCATCATCGTGCCCACCCAGCGCGCCATCCGGCCCGAGGAAGCCACCCTCATCACCGGTGAGTGCGGCATCGAAGGCCTGATGATCGGCGCCATCGTCACCGGCACCACCTCGCGCGACATCGAACGCGCCGTCAAGCGCTTCAAAGAGGCGCTGACGGAGGGGTAGGGGCATCTGCGCTATAGGGATTGCGTCATCAGACCGAAGATGCTCGCCCGGGAACAGCGTAGTGCAGCCAGCCAGTTGGATTCAGGATTCAGGATTCAGGCAAAAGACGTCCCCAATCTCCTTGAATCCTGAATCACTGCTGTCCAATAGAAAGTATAAGTCTCGCGTTTTTCACTCCGGTACTCCCCTCTCCCAGCCGAGTCGTGCGAGGCGCCCGGGGGAGGGGCGGGGGGGTGGGGTCCGCGCTGGTCGGAGCCCGGTAACCTACCGCTTTAGGCCGCTTACAGCGCCGTCACCACCACCTTCGCCCCCTCCCGCTTGAGCAGGTACGTCGCGCCGGCGGGGGGGCAGGTGAGGGAGACGGGGTCGGCGCCCTCGAAGGGGGTGAAGCCGGCGGTGACGGGTTTGTCCCCCTGCGTGAAGCCGCGCACCACCGCTTCGTCACCCAGGCGCAGGCCGGACCAGACCGGGCCGTCCTCGGTGGGCGCAAAGGTCGCGGTGTGCATCACGGTGCCGCGGTCGAGGAACTTCCGGTAGGCGAGCATCTCGTCATACACCTGCACCGCATCCTCGAGTTCTTCGAACATGATCGGCGCCTTGGGGTCCTTGGCGTCGAACCAGGCCGGGTTGAATATCTGCATCCCATCGGCGCCGCGTAGCCAGCAGTGGCGCAGGATTTCCCGGTAACGCGGGCGGGAGAGGATGGGGATCTTCTCGTCGCGGTCGTCGGCGCAGAAGAAGTCCACCCACGGGATGCTCTGTGTCTCCGGCGCCAGCCGCATGGCGTTCTCCTCATGCTTGCTGATCTCCCCGAGCATCACCGAGGTATACACGCGGTCCATATGCGCCACGTCCAGCGGCCAGCCCCACTCCTTCTTCCAGTGGTAGCGGTACCAGATGGTGTTGCCGTACGCCACCGGGTTGGCGGCGGTGAAGAGGCCCAGCCCGACGGGGGGAAAGGTGCGCGTGCCCGACCAACTCGGCGTGGGCACGTCGGGCGAGGAGAGCACCACCTCCCAGTTCGTTACCGAGCATCCAGGGTAACTTTCCAGCACCGGCGCCACCAGATACGTGCTGAACAGGGCGGTGCGCAGGCGGAAGATGAAGGCGCGGTAGCGGTCGAAATCGTCCAGCACGCCGGCGGGGAACTCCTGGCGGCAACGGCTGCACGCCTTTGCCTCGTTCCACTCCGACTTGCCCGGGTACGGCTCGATCTCCCAGTCCAGCCACACGGCGTCGATGTTGATCCCCGCGGCCTTGAACTGCCGCATGGTGTCGCGTATCTTATCCGCCTTCACCTGCCACCCGGCAGTGAGTAGCGGGCACGGATACTTCGGCTGTTGCGCGGGCTGGTCGGGGTCGCGCTTGAAATCCGCCGGCAGTTGGTGCAGGCCGTCGGGCACGTCGCCCGCGGGGCCGTTGAAGGCCTCCCCCTGCATCATAATCACCGCCGCGCCGCCGTCTTGCAGCGCCTTGGCGAAGGGGATGTAGCGCGCGTCGGGGGGGATCCACTGCGTCAGCCCACGCTGCGCCAGCGCCTTGATCGCCTCCGCCGGCAACGGTTTCGCGTCCTCGAAGGACCGGTCCGTCGGCGACAAGCGGAAGGCCTCGATGGCGATCATGGGGAAGCGCCCGCTGTTGTCGTGCGTCAGCACCGGCACACGCTTGCACACCTCATCGATGGTACACGGCAACGACGCCGCCCATCCCCCGACGGCGAGCAGGAGCAATAACCCGAGTAAGCTGCGCATGGCGATGCCTCCAGTACCTGCGATTGTAACAGGCGCGCGCCGGTTCGCCAAGCCGCACCTGGGATAACGGGGATTCGCCTTTGCATTCTGTGAGGGAACCAGCACCGTGTGGAAGCCGGCGACCGCCGCGCTCCGTGAATGGTAACCTGTATTCGGTGATACCAGGGAGAGCAGCTTTTCTCCTTGTTACTGACGAATGCAGGTTACCGCACCCGGAGCGCGGCGGTCGCCGGCTTCCACACAGTGCCGGCATCAATCTTGCACTAAATCACGATCCCTAAAATCCCTTTCATCCCTGTGAGTCATAACCCTCCATCACGCCGCAATCATTCAAACACCGCCGTCCCCCATTCCTTCGGTTCCAGGCGGCTTTCGTTGGGGATGTCGTTCGTCACGTTGGCGGCGAAGGAGTTGTTGATCCAGTACGACCGCGATGCCGAGGCGTTGCCGGTGGCATTGCCGTAGAGGTAGCCGAGGTCGAGCCGCATCTGCTGCGCGGGTTTAGGCGTCAAGCCAAGGACTTCCAGCGGGATCGTCACCACGGCGGTGAAGCCCGTCGGGGTTTTGGTGTAGGCCAGCGCGATGCGGTCGCTGGGTTCGATGGCGGCGAAGCTCTCCGTGCCGGTCGGGCTCTTGAGCACGATCGGGTCACCCTTGAAGCCGGCCACCTTCGGGCGGTAGATCATGGCGATGGGCTTGTCCCCCTGGCGCGTGACCAGGATGCGCAGGTCGCCCGGGGCGGGGGTGGTGCGCTTGGCATCCGCGGTCGGGTCGGCGGCGAGCTGGATGTCCAGGCAGTTGCCGCCCTTGAAGAGCAGGCGCGGATCGGCGATGCTGTTCGTCAGCTCCGCCGGGGCATTCACGTCGTAGCGGACATACAGGTTCTTCTCGTCATAGGCCAGCCGCGTGGTGAAGTTGCGCCCGTTGTCCAGCGCCTTGCTCGCCGGGTCGGCGGTGTCGAGGGCCGTGCGGGTGCGCGCGATGGAGAGTGTTTTGCCGCGCGCCAACAGCGCCTTGTAGTCGGCCAGCGCGTCGGCGGCCTTCTTCGCGTCATCGGCGGAGAGGGTCAGCGTGCCGCCGGGCAGGCGTTTCACCGTGTCCAGCCCGGAGATCTCGGTGACGCGCGCGTCGGCGGCGCCGGCGAGCAGGAAGTAGCGGTTCATGCCGTCCGGCTTGATGAGCTGGCCGGTGAAGACCTCGGAAGCGGTGATGTCGGCGCCCATCCCCTTGCCGTCGCGCCCGTCGCGCATCAGCTTGGCGACGTAGATGCCGTCGCGCGTGAAGATGTGGTACGGCCCGAAGTAGCTGGCCGACCCGGTGAAGTCGCCGGCGACATCCAGCGGCATCGTCAACCCGTGCAGCTTGCCCGCGGTGACCATGGACAGGCCCAACGCGTTCTGCCAACCCTGCACCGTCGGGACGCCCCAGACCATCTTGCCGTCGCGCGTCCAGCATGCCAGGCCGGGGTGCTGATCCGGCGCCAGGGTGTAGACGTTTGTGCTCTGCGTGTCCAGCCACAGCGAGCCGGCGTTGGCGTTGCCGCCGTGCCACGGGATCGGCTCCAGCTTCGTGAAGTCGTAGACAGGGCGGCCGTCCGCCTCGATATGCGTCGGGTGGATGATGTAGCCGGCGTCGCACCACACGTTCAGCTCGTCGTCGACCCAGTTGAAGGTGATCTCGCCGCGCCCGGCGGGGGAGATCGACAACTCGTCCTCCTGGATCGTCTGGTCGTTGTTCTTATCCTGCCAGAAGAAGGCGCCCGCCTGCGTGCGGTCGTAGATGCCCTTCATCACCGGATAGATGACGCCGCTGCCGTAGGGGCCGAAGGCCACGCGGATGGTGCCCGCGATGGGCTTGAAGACATCCCCTTCGCGCTCGAAGAGCATCCGGCTGTAGTCGATAACGCCCCAGGCGTACTGGTGGCCGTTCTTCGCGGTGAAGACGTGATAGTCCGTCGCGCCGTTGACCATGTTTTCCGTGGTGGCGCGCCACATGGTGCTCACCGGGGTGCAGGTGTTCTTCGCCCAGTCGGCCTTCCACACGCTGTCATGGCAGAAGATTTCGTCGGGGTGCTTGGGATCCATCGTCGCCCAGCCGGAGTAGGCGCACCCGCCGAAGAATTCATTGACGAGGGCGCCGTCGGCGGCGTTCCACAGGCTGACGCGCAACGGGCCGTCCAGCGTTTCCGTCACCCACAGGTGCCCGTTGGCGTCCACGGCGAGGCCGCGCGGCTCCAGCATGCCGTTGCGGTCGTAGGCACCCTTGCGCGGGCGCCCGCCCGCCTTGCCGATGGCGCGCTGATACGTGCCGTCCGGCGCGAAGACGGAGACATTCTGCAGCGCACCGGCGTTGCTCACGTACAGCGTGCCCGCAGCGTCGGCGGCGATGCCCTGCGGGGCGTCGAGGAACGTGTCGAGCGTCGTCGCGACCTTGCCGTCCTTCACGCGCAGCACGCTGTTGCCGCTGACCACCGCCAGCGTGCCGTCGGGGCAGGCGGCGAGACGCCCGGGCGCGGGCACCGTCCAGGTGCCTTTCAGGTCGCCGGTCGCCGCGTCGAACAGGCCGATCAGGTTGCGGTAGACGTAGGAGACGTACAGCGTGCCGCCGTCGCTGGCGAGGCCGGAGATGCCGTTCGTCTTCGCGTCACCCCCAGCGGGCGCGAAAATCTCCGGCTTGCCGTTGCCGAAGTTGAGCGGGCGTCCATCCGCCACGTCGAAGACCTTTACGCCGGCGCTGGTGTCGTAGCCCAGGCTGCCCGCGGTGAAGAAGCGCTTGCCGTCTGTCGCCAGGTAGCTGGCGCAACTATTCGAGCCCCACCGCTTCTTCCCGGTCGGGTCGACGCGGATGACCCCCCAGCCGGCCTCGGCGCCGCTCCAGCAGAGCAGCGTGCCGCCTGGGAAGGCGCAGGCGTCCTGCGGGGTGCCTTCGTCGCCGCCCCAGCCGCCGGTGCCGTCGTCAGTGCGGTAGCTCGGGGTGCCGGTGTTGTTCGGCGAGAAGAGATACTTCTGCGTGATCGGCGCGTGGGTGACACCCTTCCAGGTGTAGTCGCCCGGCGGCAGCGGGTTGCCCTGGTCGTCCAGGCCGTCCCACGATTCCGTGTTGGCACCCTTCACGCGGTCGCCCTGTGCCACCAGGATGCGCCGGATGTAGTTGTCCTTGTCATGCAGTTGGATGGTGATCTGCCCGTCCTCCGGCAGCGTGTATTTGAACTTCAACGGCAGCGGCTTCTCCGGCAGCACACCCTCCTCGACCATACTTTTCGGCAGATGCCCCTTGTCGGAGAAGATGATCTTCCCCCAGCACGCCGTGCTCTGATACGGGAAGCCGGGGCCGTTCATCACATCGTAGCACCACGCCGAACCGCCGCCGGTATGCAAGCCGTCGGCGTTGCTCCAGTTGAACTGCACCGTGCCGGCGACAAGATCCCCGCCGTGCAGCGGCGCCTTCGCCCCCAGCGTGCTCCACGGCAGGCGGTATTCGAAGGTATACCCGCCGCCGTCGTCCATCTTTAGATACTTGGCCTGAAACGCGTCTGCGGGCACCACGCCATCCTTCCACGCCGCGCGGATCGGCTGGTACTTCATACTGCCGCTCACTTGCAGGCAAGGCTGCTGCTTGTCCGTATACTGCCACAGCGTCAGGTGTACGACGTTCATATTCTCCATCGCCCCGTTGCCCCAGCCGATGTTGATGGGGTAGCCCATCGCCGGGTCGAGGGTGAGGCGGAACTGGCAGGAGTCGCCGTCCCATGCCCACATGGGATCGACGGCGGGATCGTGGCGATTCATCATCGGCGTGCGGTCGCGCACCACCGCGCCGACGTAGAGGGCGTCCTTGTCGTACATCATGGCAAAGCGCGCGCTCTGCATGTCGGCGGTCTCCGACACGACGTACATGTAAATCTGCGCGGACAGGTCCCAGTCGTCGAACTTGCCGTCGATCTTCACCGTGCCCGGCGCCGGCACCGCGTAAATCTTTTTATGCCGTGCCAGGCCGGTGTCGGCCAACGCCGGCAGCAGGGCGAAGAGGAGCAGGAAACACAACAAACGCAGACGCATACGATCTCCTTGCCGGGGGTGAGGATGGTTACACGGGTAACGATGGCCCCATCTTATGCTGTAGGGTGGGGGGTTGTCAATGCGGTGGGGTGGGCAAAAAAATCGTCACTCGTCGTCGTATTTCGTAATCGTAATTCGAATTACGACGACGAAATACGACAACGAGTGACGAAGTAGGGTCGCGGGCAACCTTACCCATTCACCCCATACACCGTCCACGCCTCCACGGCTAACCCCTCGGCGCCCACAGTGCCCGTTTCGCCGGTCATGCGGTTGACATAGGCGGTGCCGACGGGGAGGGGCAGGCGGCCGGGGGCGTAGCTATACACGGCGCTGAGCTTGCCGTTGCGGTCATGCCAGAGCACACCGGCGTCGTCGTGCAGCAGGGTGCGCGTGTGCATGCCCGGCTGCACGGCACGGTAAGCCAGGTTGCTGCTGCGGATGAGCGGGCTGGCCACGCTGTCGATGCGCTTACCGTCCACCCACAGGCCCAGCGTGCTCGGTGCCTTGTGCGAGAGCAGGCGGAAGTAGAACTCCGGCCCGACGGCTTCCTTCCCCGTGGACGTGTCCGGCGTCGGGATGACGGAGTAGCCGATGTTGACCGAGCACTGGTAGGCCAGCGCGCCGCCCGCGGCGCGGTAGTTGCCCTGCACACCGTGCTGCGGCTGCCCCCACGGCCCGAGCGACTCGATAAGCATGTGCATGCCGGCCTTTTGCCACGCGGCGAGGATCTCCGCGCACTGCCGCCACTGGGTGTGCGCCTTCAAGGTGCCATGCTGCCCGCTGTTGGGATGCGCGGGGTCGGGGGTGTGGAAGTTGACGGGCATCCAGCCGAAGTTATAGTACGAATCGTACAGGAACCCGCTCACCGTGGTAGCCGCGCTGGCGCGGATGGCGGCGTCGCGGAACATGGGGCCGAAGTCGGAGCCCAAATCCATGCCGTAGATGGCGTCGTAGCCGGAGCCGTACATGTGGCGCCCGTCCGGGCCCTTCACCACCTGCACCCCGTGCTTGGCCAGGTACGGCGACGATTGGCTCTGGTGCGAGCCGATCCAGGAGATCAGCTCGACCCCGCCGGCGCGGGCGATCTCGGCGATGCGCTTATAGCCGGGGATGCCGCCTTGAATCTCCGCCACTTCGTATTCGTGCGGGCAGCACATGTTGCCGCCCAGGTATTGGGGCAGCACGCCGGTCTTCGCCTTCGTCATGTCGTTTTCCCAGAACGGGTCGATGAAGACCTGCTGGAAACCGAGCGCCGTCGCGGCGGGGATCAGGTCGACCAGGTAACTGTCGCAGGTGAACTTGTTCCAGAAGTTGTGACTCAGCGTGGTGCGCGCGTAGGTGCGCGTCATGCCGAACTGCCCGAGTACGGCGTCCTGGTCGGCGTCGAAGACGGCCGTCCACGCGTTCAGGTGATCGGTGTCGTCGCCCACTTCCGCGGTGCCGATGAACTTGCGGATCGTCGCCGCGTCACCCGTCTGGTCGAAGATCTGCTTGTCGAAATGGCGGATGCTCGGGTCGCCCGGGTCGCGGGTGATAATGGTGCGGATCAGCCCGCACGCGCCGAACAGACCGATCAGCGCGTCGCGTCCCTTGTACTGGTAGTCGAACCCCTGCTCGGAGGCCCAGCGCGGGCAATCGTGGGTCATCACCGGGTTAAGCGGGAAGCCGATGTTCCCCGCGGTGGAGTATCGCGTGTCCGCGGCGATGGTCGCGACCGGGTCGCCGCCCATCTGCTGCCGCAGCAGCGTGACGCCCACCGCGTCGCCGCACAGCTCCCAGGTGGCGCGGTCGGTGATATAGTAGATCTCCGGGCCGCTCCACTGGAACTGGTACGCCAGCCCCGTCCACGTGCGCCCACCCACCTCGCGCGTCTCCGCCTCGATGGTCCACGTCATCTCCGCTTCCGCCAGCACGCGGCGGTCCCACGGGCGGATGCTCCACACCGGGTCGAGGGAGTGGTCCTGCAGCGCGGGCACCGCGGCGCCGTAGCCGAGGGCTGTGGTGCGCAGCACGACGCGGTCGCCGTGCTGTTCGACGCCGAGGAGCACGTAGTCGTCGAATTCGACGCCGTCGTGGGTGGCGGTGAAGGGCCGCAGCGGCAGCGTGCCGTCGCGCAGCACGCGGTTGCCGACGCAGACGCGCCCGATGCCGAGGAACGCCTCGCCGCGCGAGATTAGCTCGATTTCCACCGGGCCGAGGGTGAGCGTGGTTGATGGTGCCATGAGTGATACTCCGTCCGTTCCGAGTTGCAGGATGTTCGGTATTCGTTTTCCACGCACGCGGGGAATGTCCTTCCGCAAAAACGATTGCGTCGTCCACCAAGCGTACCACCGGCACGTGACCAACGTACCCGCGTGCCGGTGGTACCGTGGCAAGCGAAAGTCTTGTATGATAGGCGGGGAAGGGGGAGCACAGCATGCTGGCATTCGATGTATATCATAACGGGGCGCCGCTGGCGGAGTGGCCGGCGGAAGCGGGCTCGCGCGCCTTTTGCATCTACCTGGCAGACACCGACGACCGCCCGCGCGAACGCGCTTTCGATTTTGAGTACGGGCGGCTGGCGGCGTACTGTGAGCTGGGTATGACGCGGCGGCTGTATACGCGCTACCCGGTGGCGGGCTTCGGCGACCCCATCCTGCGCACGCGCCTGCTGGACGGCGGGCCGCTCTACATCCTGGCGGTCGAGCTGGCCGCAGGCCGGCAGGAGCTCCTCGATGACGCACTGGCGCAGGGTGGCGCCGACGTGCCGGCGGAGATCCGCGCGGAGATCGACAAATCAGCCGCACTGACGCGGGAGGCGCGTGCGCTGGAAGCCGCGGGGCAGCGGGCGAAGGCAAGCGACACGGCGGACGCCGCACTGGCGATTAGCGTCCCCGCGGGCGAGGCGCTGGCGGGAGCCGTGGCACAGGCGCGCCTGGCGCGACGCCGGGAGGCCGGCGGGCTGACCGGTTTCCTCTTCGGCACTCCCAGCGGGGGATACGTGCCCGACACCCGGCGCGGCGACGCCTTTCTGCAGGCGCTCAACTATGCCACCATGCCCTTCTACCTCAGCGGCGTCGAGCCGGAACCGGGGCGCGTAGAACACGACGGGTTGCTGGCGCAAGCCCGCACGTTGCACGCGCACGGCGTGGCGCTCAAGGGGCATCCGCTGGTGTGGACGTATACGCCGTGCATTCCTCCGCATCTGCGCCATCTCGATTTCGCCGCCTGTTGTGACGCCTTCCGTGCACGCATCCTCCGCGACGTGCCCCCCTTCGCCGGGCTCATCGACTATTGGGATATCATCAACGAGGCGCACGACCTGCCGTGGGCGAACAGCTTCGCCTTCAGCAGCGCGCAGATGGTGGAACTGACGCGCATCGCCGCCGAGGCCACGCGCGAGGCGGCGCCGGGGGCCAAGCGCGTCATCAACGTCTGCCTCCCCTTCGGCGAGTATGCCGCCGGGGCGCCGGGCCGCGTCACCACGCTGGAATACCTGCGCGCCTGCCTCGACGCCGGCATCGACTTCGACATCGTCGGCATCCAGTTCTACTACGGCAGCGGCCTGCTGCAATACCCCTGGGACATGCTGGAAATCTCGCGCCTCCTCGACGCCTACGTCGCGCTGGGCAAGGAGATCCACATCACCGAACTCGGCACCCCCTCCGCCATGGGCCACGACCCCAACGCCATGATTACCGAGGGCAACGAGGTCGGCCTGTGGCACCAGGGCTGGAGCGAGGCCACCCAGGCGGATTGGGTGGAGCAGTTCTACACCATCTGCATGAGCAAACCCACCATCACCGCCCTCACCTGGTGGAGCTTCACCGACGCCGCACCTGTCTTCTGGCCCCACAGCGGGGTGTTGAATAAGGACGACGCGCCGAAAGAGGCCTTCACGCGGATGGTGAAACTGCGCGCGTTGTGCGCACCCGCCGGGAGTTGACCATGCCCCACGACCGCCGCGTCGATCTCCCCTTCGTCTGGCCCGACCCGCCGCTGCAGGTGGCGCTGGTGGAGCCGGAAATTCCGCCGAATACCGGCAACATCGCGCGCCTGTGTGCCGCGGTGGGGGCGCCGCTGCATCTCATCGGGCCGCTGGGTTTTCGCCTGCACGACCGGGCGCTGCGCCGCGCGGGGGTGGACTACTGGGACGCCGTCAACGTCACCCGCCACGCCGTCTTTGCCGACTACCTGCGCGACGCCGCCCCATCACGCGTGTGGCTCTTCAGCACGCGCGGGGAGCGGTCGCACTTCGATGCCCGGTACGCCCCCGGTGATGCGCTGGTCTTCGGCTCGGAAAGCCACGGCCTGGACGACGCGCTGCTGGATGCCTACCCCGAACAAGTGATCCAAATTCCCATGTGCACCGACCACGTGCGCTCCCTCAACCTCGCCAACGCCGTCGCCATCGCGGTCTACGAGGCGTTGCGGCAGTTGCAGGGGTAACGGGGGCATATGCGTCAGCTTAATAATGACGCTGGTCTCCGACCCGACGATTTATCGTCGGGTGGGATAACAGGCAAACGGTAATAATTAGTTGACGCATATGGGGACCGGGGTGGGGTCTGGCCACAGGTAAGCGGGCCGAAGCGTCGCGAGTTGCCATGCGCGGGGAAAGACGCGTACAATGTCGCCCGTGCGTTTACCTCGTCTCCTGGCGGTTCTTGCCCCCACGCTCGCTCTGTTGCTCTTCGGCGCGGCGGGGTGTCTGCTCGGTCCGCTGTTGCCGGCCATCGCGGTCGAGTTCCATATGCCCGTCGACATCGCCGGCAGTCTGCTCGCGGTGACGTATGTGGGCTCCATCCTCGCGGTGATGCTGGGCGGCTACCTGGCCGATCACTTCGGCAAGCGGCGCGTCTTCCTCGTCGCGCAGGGGCTGTATACCGTATCCCTCCTCCTCCTCGCGCTGGCGCACACCTTCCCTCTCATCGCCGCGGCCTGCCTGCTGGCGGGTGCCTTCGGCGGTGCGGTGGAGGGCATGTGCGTGGCCGTGGTTGCCGACCTCGACCCCCCGCGGGTCGACCGCAACATCAATCTGCTGCAGATCGCCTTCAACCTGGGGGCGGTGCTGGGCATCGCCGGTACCGCGTGGCTGCGGCTGGCGGGCGGCGCCTGGCGTCCCGCGTACCTGATCATTGCCGGCCTCGGGGCCGTCGCCTGGCTGCTGGCCTGGGGTATGCACGTACCCCCGGCCGTGCGCGCGGAACCCATCACCCTCCCCGTGGCCCAACGCGTGCTCACCGATAGGCTGGTGGTGGCGCTGGCCGTCGCCATCGCGCTGTATGTCGGCTCCGAACTCAGCCTCGGCAACTGGATCAGCCCGCTGCTCGAAGGCGAACATGTCCCCGCCGCGCGGGCGATGCTCGGTGCCGGCCTCTTCTGGGGCGTGATGGGCGCCGGACGCCTGGCCAGCGCCGCCGCCTGCCGCCGCTTTTCCGGCTATACCGTGCTGCGCGTGCTTACCCTGGCCGGCGTCGCCGCTTATGCGCTGCTCCTCCTCCCCCTTGGCCCCGCGCGCCTCTGGGTCGTCGCGGTGGCCGCCGGGCTTTCCTTCAGCGGCGTCTGGCCCCTCATCGTCAGCCTGGGCGGCGCGCGCCACCCGGCCTATTCCGGCACCGTCACCGCCATCCTCGTCGCCGCCGGCACGGTGGGCGCCTTCCTGTTCCCCTTCCTCTCCGGCGTCGTCATCGCCCGCCTCGCCCCCGCCTGGGGCCTGGCCCTCATGGCCACCCTCTTCACCGCCCTCTGCGCCGTGGTGTGGGGGCCGATGGGGCGGTGGTACGGGGATACGGCGACGACGTAAATGTTTCCAGATTTCAATCGGTGAATTCACCCACGCTCCTCCCATCCGATCATTGCCCCCCGCACCCCGCAGGAACCTCGCCGCCGCGTGTGGAATACACCAAAGCGGAGGCGATGGATGTGAGCGGTTTGACGGAAACGGTGGTGGGCGTGGATTTCGTCCAGGCGGGGATGGCCATGGCGGGGTACGGCGTGTACCTGGTCGTCGAGCGGTTGCAGCGCGACTACGAGGCGGCCCTGTCGGAGTTCCAGTCGCGGGCGGAGCAGGAACGGCAGGGACGCGTGGCGGCGGGCAAGGCGCAACAGGCGGTGACCGCGGAGGCCGCGGCGCTAGCGGCGCAGACGCAGGTCACCGCGGCGGTAGACGCCTCGGCCGCCTTCCTGGCACAGGCCGTCACCGAGATCGCCACCACACCGGTCGCCGTGGACGATGCCGCGTTGGCCGCGCGGTGCGCCGAGTTGCTCGACGCCGTGCGCACCGACCCCGACGCGCTGGTCGAACACCTGAGCAAGTACCACCAACTGCTGGAGCTGCGCGTGGGGCATCCGGCGGAGGAGCGCGAGGCGCTGCGCACGGAAGCGGCGGCGCTGCGCACGGAGATCGATTCCCCGCTGCTCGCCGCCGCCGCGCCGGGCCGCCGCAAGGCGCTGCTCGCGCAACTGGACACCCTCGACGCGCTGGCGGCCACGCAGCCGGGCGTCGCCGGGCAGGGGTTCACCCTTTTCCGGCAGCGGCTGTACCGCGAATTGGAGGAGCTGGCGAAGCGCCAACTGCTGCGGGTCGCCCAGGCGGAAGAGCTGCGTGCCTTGGTGGGCGAGGCCTCGGCGAAGCTGGAAGCCACCCTGAACTGCGGTCTGCCGGAGCTGGTGGAGCGGGCGCGCGCGCTGCAGACGCGGTTGGCGACGCTGCTCGCCGACGCGCGGGAACTGCCCCCCGTGCAGGCGTTGGCGCAGGAGGCCAATACCCTCTTCGACGCCGCGCGACGCATCCTCACCACACAGGCGACCGCCGAATACGTGCGTGGGCAGGTGGCCGACGTGCTGCTCGGTCTCGGTTACCGCGTGGCGGAGATTCCGTCGGAGAGCGCCTCCGTGGCCAGCCTCGGCGAAGGCGTGGGGCTGGAATTCCACGTAGACGCGCAGGGACGCCTGGGCACGGCGATGGTCGCCACCGAGGAGGGCGTCACCGCGCAACCGGCGGCGCAGGAGAAGGTGTGCGGGATCATCGACCAGGTGCTCGCCGCCCTGCGCGCGCGCGAAGTCACCGTCACCGAGAAGTTCCGCCGCACCCTCACCGCCGGGCAGGCGCTGCCGGTGGTGCACGTGGAGGAGGCCGCCGCGCCGCATCTCACCGCACCGCCCCAGGTGCGAAAGGTTGACACGCCATGACGACGATTCCCGACGTTGAGGAGCTGCTGCCGCGCTGGATGCGCGAGCTGCGCCGGTTGATGACGTATAAAACCCAGGTCTACCTGTACGGCAACGTGAAGGATACCCTCCTCTACCCGCTGGGGGTCGAGCGGCAGATGTGGACGCTCGGGCTGCTGCGCGAGGCGCTCTTTGAATACTTCCGCTACCAGGTGGAGGGCGGCTACGACATCATCGCCACCTACAACTTCGTCGACGGGATGATCTTTGCCGACGTGCGCGACGCCAACACCATGAGCAAGCTCTACGACGACCTGGTGGCGCGCATGGAGAAGGAGGCGATCCGCCCCACCGGGCGCGCGCCGCAGCCGCTGAAGCTGGAAGACCCCATCGACCACGCCTTGCAGCAGATCCGCCTCTGCCTGCAGAATCGCGAGCGCCCTTGCCTGTTCATCATCGAGCACGCCTCGCAGCTCATCGGGGCGTTGGGCCACCTGGAGATGCGCGAGCGCAGCGCGCTGCTCCGCCTGTTGAAATCCTCCGGCGAGAGCCAGCTTGTGGCGACGGGGGGGCCGGACAACCGCCGGGCGGTGCAGAATCTGCTCCTCATGGTGTGCGACAAGCTTACCGACCTGCCGCCGTGGCTCTACCTCAACAACCCCTTCGCGGGTACGGTGGAAGTGGACCCGCCGCGCAACTTCGAGCGCCGCCACTTCTTCGACCTCTTCGTGCAGCGCGCCAACGCCGACCCCGCGGAGGGTGGGCTGGACATCGACGAGTTGGTCGACCTCACCGACGGCATGACGGTGCGCGACCTGGTGGGCATCCGCGTGGTGGCGCGCCGCCCGGAAAACGCCGACCTGCACACCAAGGCCCTTATCGACTGCTACAAATACGGCGTCCGCGAGAGCGAGTGGGATCACCTGGATTATGCCCGCCTGCAGCAAGCAGAGGAGCTTCTCGGTGGGCGCGTCATCGGGCAGGATCCGGCGGTAAGCGCCACCGCCGACGTGCTGCGCCGCGCCCGGCTGCACCTCTCCGGCGCGCAGCACTCCAGCCGCACCAAGCCGCGCGGCGTGCTCTTCTTCGCCGGCCCCACCGGGGTGGGGAAGACGGAACTCGCCAAGGCGGTGGCGGAGCTGATCTTCGGTACCGACGACGCCTGCCTGCGCTTCGATATGAGCGAATACGGTCTGCAGCACAGCGACCAGCGCCTGCTCGGTGCGCCGCCGGGGTATGCGGGATACGAGGAGGGCGGGCAGCTTACCAACCGCGTGCGCGCCAACCCTTTCAGCGTGCTCCTCTTCGATGAAATCGAAAAAGCCCACCCGAGCATTCTGGACAAATTCCTGCAAATCCTGGAAGATGGGCGCATGACGGACGGCCGCGGGCAGACCGTCTACTTTTCCGAGAGCATCATCATCTTTACCTCCAATGCGGGTATCTATCAGGTGGACACCGCGACGGGCCGTCCGAAAACGAATCCCATCGACGGCACCCCGGTGCTCAACGTGGACCCCGAGCGCGATACCGACTACGAATCGGTGCGCGGCAAGGTCGTCGAGGGCGTGGAGGCGTATTTCAAGCATTACCTGGGCCGCCCGGAGTTGCTCAACCGCATCGGGCAGAATATCGTGGTCTTCGACTTCATCCGCCCGGTGGTGATGCGGCAGATCCTCGAGCGCAAGGTGCTGACCTCCATTCACGCGCAGGTGCGCGAGCGCTGGCAGCTCAACGTGGAGTTCGCGCCCGAAGTGGTCGATCAACTGCTGCTCGTTCACGGCGACGACCTGGCCTCCGGAGGCCGCGGCCTGGGCAACCTGGCGGAATCCGCCGTGCTCAACCCGCTCGCCCGCGTGATGTTCAAACTACTGGAAGCCGGCGAATCCCTGGCCGGCCGCACCCTCCGCATCACCGGCATCCTCCCGCCGCAGGTGGTGAACGAGTACCGGTATGAGGTGACGTGGGAGATGAGTGCAGTGAATGAAAAATGAAAAATTAGAAATGCAAAATATATTGCGCGCGCTTCGGTAGGGTCTGGCAGCGTCCCGTACTTGGTAATGACCACTCAACAATACCGTTCCCGCCGAAAACCTCTCGGACAAATAACTACAAAACCAGGTGCACGCACGCTTGATAAGCCCCATTTATGGGGCGCAGCCGGTAGCCTGACGATTTATCGTCAGGTCGGAAAACAGGAAAGCCTTCCGCCTCCCCCCGGCATAGGACGTTCGGGGCCTGGGGGTCGATGATAGGCAGGCAGGACGGTAGCTGATCACCGTCGAAAGGCATAACATGACATCAGTCAACACCGACGTGCTCGATTACGCCGGATTTGCGTACCCCGTAGAGGGGTTGGGGCCGGGGGCCAAGCGTATCGTTATCTGGGTACGCGGATGCGGGCGTGGGTGCGCGGGGTGCATCGCGCCGGAGTTGCACGCGTCGGGTGAACCGACGACGCTCGACGCCATCGTGGAGGAGTTGCGCCCGTTTCTCGCCGAGGCGGACGGGCTGACGATCTCCGGCGGCGAGCCCTTCGCGCAGGTGGGGGCGCTCTGCGCGCTTATCGACCGCTTGCGCGCCATTCGGCGCGGGCTGGAAGTGCTGATTTACACCGGCTACGTGCACGAGCAGCTCCTGAAAACCGGCGGACCCACGGCGCTGCTGGAGCGCGCGGACATCCTCATCGACGGGTCGTACCGGCACGAACTGCCCAACACGCTGCGCTGGCGTGGGTCGGACAACCAGCGCGTACTGCTGCTCTCCAAGCACGCGCAGCGCTACGCGAAGCAAGCCAATCTTCCCTGGCCCGAGCCGCGCACCTTGCAGGTGCAGGCTCTGGACACCGAGCTGTATCGCATCATCGGCATCCCCCGGCGCGGGGATTTGAAGGCCTTCGAGCGCGCCATGGCCGCACGTGGCTGGAAGATGGTGCGCGCGGCGGTCGAAGAAAAACCCGACATCGTGACGTATGATGATGAGGATGAGTGAACCCGTCTATGTGAAATACTGCCCCCTCTGCGGCGCGGAGAACCCGCACCAGGCCGCCTTCTGCGCGCGCTGCCTGGACGGCGACCTCACCACCGTGCCGGCCGAGGTGCGCCGCGAGGCGCCCCCGGAACTCGCCGTGGTGCCCGAGCCCGCCGCGCCGGCCCCCGCGCGCTGTACGCTGGTGCTCATCGAAGACCCCGGCGTCACCTTTCGCGTGGCCGAGGGGCAGACGGTGGGGCGCACGCGCAAGGCGGACGTGCTGCTGGCCGGCGTGCCGAAGCTGGAATGGATCTCCGGCGCCCATGCGCGCTTCTTCCGCCGCGGCCCGCAGTGGTTCGTGCAGCACATCGCCGTCACGAACTTCATCAAGGTGGACGGGGATACCTTTCGCGGTGACGAGGAAGTCGCCTTGCACGACGGCTCCGTGCTCGTGCTCTCCCTCACCGCCTTCCGCGTGAAGCTGGAGGGTGTGTGATGCGCCTCGATGCCGCCGCCTGGACGGATATCGGCGCCGTGCGCGCGCGCAACGAGGACGCGGTGCTCGTCGGGCGCGCGGGGGCGGTGATGCTGGACACGGCCGCGGCGGAATTCCGCGACTACGGCATGCTCGTTGCGGTGGCGGACGGCATGGGCGGCTACGCGGGCGGCGATATTGCCAGCGCGACGGCGCTGGCAACGCTACACGCGCTGTACTACGGCGAGACGCGCACCGGGGCGAGCGCCGAGGAGCTGGCCGCGCAGTTGGCGGGTTTCCTCGTCCGCGTGCAGGCAGCGGTGGCCGCGCGGCTGGCGCGGGAGCCGGAATTGGCGGAGGCGGGCACCACCATCGCCGGAATCGCGCTCCTGTCACCCGACGTGCTGGTGGTGTTCCACGCCGGTGATTCCCGTGTGCTGCGTGCCAGCGGCGGCTTTTTGCGCGCCCTTACCGTGGATCACACTCCCGTGGGCGACGATCTGGCGACGGGGCGGATAACGGAGTCCGAGGCCGCGGCCACCGGGCTGGCGAACCGCCTCACCCGCGCGCTGGGCCTCACCGGCGACAACCGCGTGGAGATCGATACCCAGTGGCACTGGGGGGTGGGGGACACCTTCCTGATCGGCAGCGACGGCTGGCACGGAGTGGGGCACGGCCTCACACGCGCGGCGCTGCGCGAGGTGGTCAACGCCGGCGGCGACGCCGCGCACCTGGCCCGCATCCTGGTCGCCCGCGCCATCGCGGCGGACGGCAGCGACAACGCCACCGTGGCGGTGGTGCGCATCCTGGACGACGGAGGGACGCCGTGAGCGACGACGAGCTGCCCACCTTCGTGGTGGACGGGGACGGGGATTTCTCCGCCGCCGCCGCCACCATGCGCGTGCCGGACGACCACACCTACCGCGTCACCGAGGACGACGCCCTCGACCGCGGCCTCGACCTCGACGGGCAACGCCTGCCGCTGGGCGTGCTGGCGCCGGGCACGCTGCTCTGCGGCGACTGCACCGTGGTACGCACCCTGCACGCGCACGAAACGCAGCGCCCGGGCCTCTACCTGTGCACCGCCGCGGAAGGCGACGTGGTGGTGAAGGTCTACGCCTCGCAGCATCCGCCGCGCGCCGACCTCTGGCAGCGCCTGCCCGCGCTGCGCCACCCCAACGTGCTGCGCGTCTACCGCGTGGTGGAGTTGAACGGCTTCTACTACGAGATACAGGAGTACTGCAACGGCGGCACGCTGGAGGAGATCGTCCCGCGCCCCGGCACCTCGCGGCTGCCCGTCGATCCGGAACTCGTCGATACCGAGATGGTGCCGCAACTCTGCGCCGGCCTCGAGTATATGCACATTCAGGAGATCATCCACCGCGACATCAAGCCGTCGAACATCTACCTGAAGCGCGATGGCGACCGGGATACCCTCGTCCTTGGCGACTTCGACATCGCCGCCATGCTCGCCTCCAGCCGCACCTCGCGCGACACCCAGCGCGCCGCCGGCACGTGGCTCTACACCGCGCCCGAGGCCTTCCCGCGCTTCACCGACGACACCGCCAGCACCCGCCGGGGCCGCGTGACGCGCAGCGCGGACTATTACTCCCTCGGCATCACCCTCATCGAACTGCTCGTCGGCACCACCAGCCTGCACGCCTGCCAGTTGCCCGATCTGTTCGACTTCTACCTGCAAGGCGGGCGCGTGGAGGTGCCGGCATCGCTGCCCGGTCACCTCACGCTGCTGCTGCGCGGGCTGCTCATCCGCAACCGCGCCACGCGCTGGGGGGCGGAAGAGGTGCGCCGCTGGCGGTATAACGAGAATTCGCCGGCGGACATCAAGCACATCCACGACGACGAGAAGTACCAATTCACCCCCACCGGCCGCCCGTACCGACTGGGTGCGGAGGTGGCCCTCGATCTCGCCAGCCTGGCCGACGCCATAACGCGCGAGCCGGAAAAAGCCGCCGAAGACCTGCTCTCCGGCGACATCCTGCTCAACTGGATCGGCACGCTGGACTCCAACATCGCGCGGGAAGTGCGCCACGACCGCGAGGCCTACCGCCACCTCCCCGCGCTGGCGCTCTTCTGCGCGATGCAGCGCTGCGACCCCACGCGGCCCTTCACACTGGCGGAAGGCATCGACGCGCTGGACGCCCAGGAGTGGATCGCCCGCGCCATCCACCTGGTGATGCAGCGCCGACAGGCGCCGGAGGCGTTCTGCACCCAGCTGCTGGTGCAGCAGTTCGCCGCCTGGCTGCGCCGCAAAAGCGACCCCGAGCCCAAATTGGCCGACGCGGTGGAAACGATCGTGAACACCCCGCCGCGCGCCCGGCTGGAGGAGCTGGCCTACCTGCTGCAGCCCACGCGGCCCTACCCGCTGCTGCCCGGCGTCGCCGCGCGCACACCGGGCGAGCTGGTCGCGCTGACGTACGGCCCGGCGGACGACTGGCGCCGCGGCGTGCCCGCCTGCTACCAATCCTCCTTCCAGCGCTGGCAGGACGGGTGTCTGGCGGCGTGGCTGCGTCGGCGCGGGCTGCCCGAGTTGGCCGCGCAGAGCGACGCCACCACGCAACGCCTCGCCGGCGACCCCTACGCCGCCTTCGAGACGGTGCTGCGCCTGCTTGAGCCCAAACTGCCCCCCGTGGAGATCGGCATCGACGCGAGCGAGCTGCGCTACACGGTGTCGGTGGGGTATAAAAAGGTGCGCACGGTGACGCTGCCCTACGGTACACGCACGCCCGGGATGCCCTTCGGCGCGCTGACGGCGGATCAGACCTTGCCCGGCCTGACGGTGAACCAGCCGGTGGTGCGGCGGCGCGAAGGGGCGCTGGAAGTGACGGTGGACTCCTACGCCGACTTGCCCGCTATGAAGACCTTCGTCACGCTGCTCGCGCTGAACAGTGGCTACACGCGGCTGGCGCACCCGCCCGTCGTCTTCAAGTTCCGCGTGCTCTTCCCGTGGCAGACCACCGCGACGCGCGTGCTCGCCGGGGCCGGGGTGGGGGCACTGGTGCTCATGCTGCCGCGCCTGCTGCTGCACTTTTGCCTGCCCGCCGGGGGCAAGGTGGTGGTACTCGACCCGCAACTCGTGTCGAACATCTGGCATAACGGCCCCATCGACCGCGCGCCGCTTATCGCGGAAATGCTCCTGCTGCTGTTGCTACTGGTGGCGATTTACGGCGGCCTGCGCGTGTGGATGGTCGCCTTCGGAAAGAGCGAGGTGTAAGCCGCCATGCCCGCCGTGCTCGGAGCCTTGCTCCTCCTTTTCAGCGCGCTGCTGCTGCTCGTGTTGCTCGGGCTGGCCATCACCGGCGCCTTCGCCGGCGCCGCCAGCCTGGCGCTGTCCGCCTTCGCCGGGCTCGACTACCTCTTCGGCGCCGGCCTGCTCCCCGCCGCCCCCTGGCTCGCCTGGCTGGGGTGGGGCGCCGTCATCGGCGCCGGCCTCGGCTTCTGGACCCTCGCCCCCGTCTACGGCTACCGCAAACAGCGCCCTCTCATCGCCGCCGCCCCCTTCCTGCTGCTCGCGTTGGAACTGGTGGTGCGGCTGGCGCTGCACTGGTAAGCGCCGACGATACTTAACGTTTGGGAGGGCGAGCGTACTCGCGAGCTAAGAAGCCGTTTGAATGAACTTCCCCTTCGTTGGGTAATTTCCTGCCCAGGTGGTCACATGGAGGAGAGACAAGGGCTTTCGCGACCCGAACAAGCCCCCGAGTCCCTGTGTAGCCATCTTCGCCGATCCGATGTCCC
>CAIYQO010000295.1 GCA_903928345.1 uncultured bacterium
ACCGGCCTCCACGCACACCCCTTCTCCCCGACCTTTCAAACAAGATGTCCCTCAGTGTACCTGAGTGACACCCCGCTGTCATGCCGGATGGCCAGGACGGGTGAGCAAAGCGGGGATGCAGAGGGTAAGCGGCGACAGTATAAGGCGATATGGGGTGCATCCAACCGGGAACGCTTTGCCGAGGAATATGGGAGCCTCGTGTGGGTATTGATGCGCTGCTTCCCCGAAAAAACGTTGTTCATCAGCCCTGTTAAACTCTCTTGTTGGAGCATCGAGGGAATGCCCGCGTATTCTTCAGCCGAACCGGAGGCGTTGGCAGAATAGATGATCGCTCATGAACTCGCCTATATCTACCAGTGATTGCCGACGGTCTCATCGCGAGATGGGTTATCAGAGAATCGGCACTGGTCGCATACGGCACGGTCGTTCGTTCTGGGTTTTTGACGCCGGCCCGAAGGCAGACTATAATAGGCTGATAACAATTAAAGAGAGCAAGGCTACGCGCCTATGGGAAGTGGCGCCCGGCCAGGTAACCGCCTAACCCCTTTCGGAATAGTTACCGAAGCTCCGTGAGATGAGAGCTGGCGAACGCCAGCACGCCATCGTTGCTGTGATTGCCTACACGGGCAACCATCGTGGCTCCCCCGCATTTTCCGGAAGCCTGGAGTCGATGCCTGTGATTGGATTAGGGTTTGCACATGACCGAGATCGTCGCTTTGATTACCGCACGCGGCGGCTCAAAAGGCTTGCCGAGGAAGAACATCCTCCCGCTGGCTGGGAAACCCGTCATCGCCTGGAGTATTGATGCTGCCCGTCGCGCACCCAGTGTGTCGCGGGTCATAGTCTCGACTGATGATGTCGAGATCGCGCGTATTAGTGTCGAATGGGGGGCTGAAGTGCCCTTCCTGCGTCCGGCAGACCTTGCCCGCGATGATACGCCACATATCGATGTCGTCGAACATGCATTACATTGGTTGAAAGAAACCACAGGGCATTTCCCGGAGTATCTGCTACTACTGCAGCCAACCTCGCCGTTGCGTACCGTCGAAGATATCGAGACAGCAGTCACAGTCGCCAACACCCACCATGCCCATGCTGTCGTCAGTGTCAGTGAAGCCGAGAAGCATCCAAACTTGATGATGACACTACAGGCAGACGGCACCATGACACGCTTCTTTCCCTGCGACGTTACGGATCTACGCCGCCAGACACTACCCCCAGTATATGTTCTGAATGGTGCGATCTACCTAAACCGTAGCACGTCACTATTGGAGACACGCTCCTTTTTTCCTGATGGCACACATGCCTACATCATGCCAGCCGCACGTGCGCTCGATATTGACACCCCCCGCGATCTGTTAGTTACGCAACTCATATTGGATCATTATGATGCCTATCTCGGCCTTTGAGATCGAAAACCGAACCATCGGTATAAATTATCCTTGCTTCATCATCGCAGAAGCCGGGGTGAATCACAACGGCGATCTCCAGATGGCACGTGACCTCATCGACGCCGCGGCAGAAGCCGGTGCGGATGCCGTGAAATTTCAGACCTTCACCGCCGAAGGAGTGGTCACGCATAGAGCACCCAAAGCGGCTTATCAGGAAGTCAACGCTCTGGGGGATGAATCACAGTATGCAATGTTGAAACGGCTTGAGTTGACGCCAGCGATGCATGATGCACTCTTGGCGCATTGCAAGAAACGCGACATCTGCTTCCTGTCGAGTCCATTCGATGAAGGTAGCCTTGCGCTGCTAGAATCACTTGGTGTGGCAGCCTATAAAATCCCATCGGGAGAGATTACGAACCTTCCCTTCCTGGATGCGGTTGGCCGCAAAGGTCGCCCAGTAATCTGTTCGACGGGCATGGCGACGCTAGCTGAGGTCGAACTGGCTGTCGCGACATTACAGGGGTCTGGCTGCACGCAGTTGGTTCTCCTGCACTGTGTCAATCGTTACCCCGCGCTGCCTGAAGAGATCAATCTGCGTGCTATGAACACGCTGACCGTAACCTTCAATCTACCTGTAGGCTATTCGGATCACACGATGGGGAACGAGATCGCGTTCGCAGCGGTGGCGCTGGGGGCCTGTGTATTGGAGAAACATCTCACGCTGGATCGAGCTTTGCCTGGCCCTGATCACCTTGCCTCTAGTGAACCTTACGAGTTCGCAGCGCTCGTACGCGGTGTGCGTGCCATCGAAATCGCCCTGGGGCATGGACGAAAGGAACCGACTGCCAGTGAGGTGGAAATCGCCGCCGTTGCACGGAAAAGCCTCGTTGCAGCAGTCGACATCCCCGCCGGAATGGTCCTCATCCCGAATATGCTCGCGATAAAACGACCTGGGTCCGGTTTGCCACCGGCAATGTACTCCGAACTGCTGGGGCGGATCACGCGGGTCCCTGTCCCCGCAGGCACGCTTCTTACACTGGAGATGCTGATATGAGACACATTGCTGTCGTTACGACAACACGCGCGGATTACGGCATCTACCAATCTGTGCTGGCTGCCCTGCAAGCACATCCATCATTCCGTGTGAGCGTCATCGTCGGCGGGATGCATCTGTCACCCGAATTTGGAAACACCGTCCAACAGATCGAACTCGATGGATACACCATTGCAGCACGTGTCGAGCTGCTCCTTTCTTCCGACACCCCTACCGGGATCGCGCTGTCGATGGGGATGGGCACGATGGGATATGCGCAGGCATTGGCACGCATCCAGCCTGATCTCCTCGTTGTACTCGGTGACCGTTTTGAAATGCATGCTGCTGCGCTGGCGGCCCTACCCTTCCGTATCCCCGTGGCGCATATTCATGGTGGTGAGCTAACCTTTGGGGCGATGGATGACGCGCTCCGCCATAGTATGACCAAGTTGAGCCACCTCCACTTCCCCGCTACTGCCGAGTATGCTCGCCGCATTATTCAGTTAGGTGAGGAACCCTGGCGTGTCACCGTCTCCGGTGCACCGGCGCTGGACCAAATTGCGACATTGGAATTCCTCTCCCAAGTAACCTTAACCGTGCGCTGCGGATTGCCACTCGATCCTGCACCGTTGCTGGTGACGTACCACCCTGTCACGTTGGAATATGATCAAACCCCCTGGCAGACGGGCGAGTTGCTGGCGGCACTACACGAAAGTGCCTATCCGGTCATCTTTACCTTGCCCAACGCCGACACCAATGGACGCGTGATCATCCAACTGATTCACGAATACGTTCGTGAACATGCCAACGCGGTATTGGTGGATAATCTAGGTACACCAGCGTATTTCTCGTTGCTGCGCCATGTTGCTGTGATGGTCGGCAACTCATCGAGCGGCCTCATCGAAGCACCTTCCTTCCGCTTACCTGTGGTAAACATCGGTACACGCCAGCAAGGTCGCACGCGCGCCACTAATGTCATCGATGTCGGGTATACGCGCCAGGAGATTGCGCACGGCATCCGCACTGCCCTGACCCCAGTCTTTCGCGCGTCTCTGGCGGACCTGGTGAATCCGTATGGGGGTGGCACGGCGGCCGACATTATCGTCGCCAGGTTAGCGGATGTATCAATAGATCAGCGCCTGATCGAGAAACACTTCTACGATCAACAGCCACTCCCCTCGGGGCAGGAGACAGGATAATGATTACATCACTCCTCCCCCGCTGCGTGATCGTTGGAGCCGGTGCGCATGCGGCGGTATTGCTCGATGTCCTCCAACAGGCTGCGATTGCCTCCCCTGTTGCTATGGTAGATGCCGATGCAGCACTCTGGGGGACCAGCCTCTGTGGAGTGCCCATCCGAGGTGGAGATGTATTGCTCCCGGCTTTGCGCCAGGAAGGTGTCACCCATTTCGCCATTGGTGTCGGGTCTGTCGGATCACTCGCCTCCCGTATCCGTCTGTTTGCGGTGGCTATCGGATATGGATTGCTTCCACTTACTGTGTGCCACCCCACCGCATACTGCTCGCCATATGCCTGTATCGGTGAAGGAACGCAGTTATTACCTCAGGCTATCGTGAATACATTTGCGACTATCGGCGAGAATGGTTTAATCAACACCGGCGCAATCATCGAGCATCATTGTAAACTCGCCGCGCATGTTCATGTTGCGACTGGGGCACGGCTCTGTGGTGGGGTCAACATCGGTCTGGGCACGCACATCGGTGCTGGCGCAGTAGTGAAGCAGGGGATTTCCATCGGAGCGGATGTCATCATCGGGGCCGGCGCAGTAGTGATCCGTGATGTACCGGCTCATCTCGTCGTGGTCGGTGTGCCGGCCCATCCCTTGCCAGCACAACCGCCGTTTAAAGGCATTCCATGAGCATCCGTATCATTCCCCGTCTGGATATCAAAGGGCCTAATCTCGTGAAAGGCATCCATTTTGAAGGGTTGCGCGTCCTTGGCAAGCCAGAAGCCTTCGCGCGTTACTACTACGAACACGGTGCCGATGAGTTGTGTTATATGGATGTGGTCGCCAGCTTGTATGGACGTAACAGTCTGCTGGATATCGTCTCCCGGACATCACGTGAGTTATTTATCCCCCTCACCGTTGGCGGTGGGCTGCGCTCGGTGGCGGACATCCGCAGTGTCTTGCGCGCAGGTGCTGACAAAGTTTCCCTCAACACCGCAGCCATCGCGCGTCCGGAGTTGATTCGTGAGGCGTCGCGAAGCTTTGGATCCTCCACCATTGTCGTCTCGATAGAGGCGATTCGCCGCCAGGAAGGTTGGTACGAGGCGTGCGTCGATTATGGGCGAGAAACCACCGGCGTGAATGCGTTTGAGTGGGCGAAGCGCGCGGAAGACCTGGGCGCAGGGGAGTTGATGGTGACATCGATTGACCGCGATGGCACTGGGAAAGGGTATGACCTGGCGCTGGTGCGGGCGATTGCGGATGCAGTGACGATCCCCGTGATTGCTGGAGGCGGTGCTGGCAGTGTAACGCACATCACCGAGGTCATTGAACAGGGGCATGCCGACGCGGTCGGCGTCGCCGCCCTCTTACATTATGATTGTTTTGCCAGGTTGAGGCACATAGAGGCCGATTTCACCAGCGAAGGCAATACAGAATTTCTCCGCCTCCGCAACGCGGGGCATGCACAGCCTGGTGCGTCGCTGGCCATCATCAAAACCGCACTCCGCGACCATGGGCTGGAGTGCCGGATCGACTCCAGAGAAGATCGTGCCGATGCATAATGCTCCGACAGTCGCCATTATTGATTATGGGTTGGGCAATTTGTTCAGCGTAAAGCATGCGTGTGAACACGTTGGCCTACAGGCGGTGATTACGGCGGTGCCAGACGATATTCGCGCCGCGAAGGCGGTGATCCTCCCGGGTGTCGGCGCATTCGGCGATGCGATGGCGGCGTTGCGCGAACGGGCACTGGTCGATACGCTACATGCGGTCGAAGCGGGTGGCACCCCGCTCATTGGCATCTGCCTGGGAATGCAGTTGCTCATGTCGGAGAGCTACGAATTCGGCCATCACGCAGGATTGAATTTTATCGAAGGGTCAGTGGTGCGGTTTGAGGCTCCCCGGCTCGGGGACCGTATCCTGAAGGTGCCACAGATCGGCTGGAATCGCATCTGTAAGGTCCCCGGGGGGACGGCGGATCCTTGGGCTGATTCGATCCTTCACGGCATCGCCGACGGCGAGTATATGTATTTCGTCCATTCGTTCTATGTCAAACCGGCGGACCCCGCCGTGGTCCTTTCAACCACGCGCTATGGGCACATCGACTTCTGTTCGAGTGTGCAGCAACGGAATATCACGGCCTGGCAATTCCATCCGGAGCGCAGCGGCGAAGGTGGGTTACACCTGTACCGGCAACTAGCCCTCAGTCTCCGACCCTGACGCCCCCCGTGTCACGGCTTGCTGGTCGCAGGCCTTTCCTATATACTGGGGATTAGTCGTCCGCTACTAACCAGGCCGGGCAAGCTGTGTTGCCGGTCTCCCAGAGGAATCGTCGATGCTCGAACAATCCGCCACCTTATTCGGTCTGCCCGCTGAAGTGAAGTTTTGCACACGGTGCGTGATGTCGAACCAGCGTCCCTGTTCGTACCCGGAGTTCAAACACACGAAGGATCGCCTTACACCCACGATGCATATCGCGGAGGATGGTGTGTGCGATGCGTGTCGCTTCGCCGACATCAAGGAGCAGATCGATTGGGCGAATCGCGAAGAAGAGTTGTGGGAGCTGCTGGAGAAACACCGCAGCAAAGACGGCTCCTACGATTGCATCGCCCCCGGTAGCGGGGGCAAAGATAGTGCCTATGCCGCCCATCTCCTGAAATACAAGTATGGTATGCATCCATTGACCGTGACTTGGCCACCGATCATGTATACGGACTATGGGTGGAAGAACTATCAAAACTGGATTGATGTCGGCGGCTTTGATAATGTGACGTTCAAGCCTAATGGGCGCGTGCATAAGTTGCTGACGAAGTTAAGCATCGAAAACTTGTTGCACCCATTCCAAACGTTCATCCTCGGCCAAAAAAGCATTGCGCCGAAGTTGGCGCTGAAATTTGGGATCCCCCTCATCTTTTACGGCGAAAATGAAGCGGAATATGGCAATCCCATAGCCGATAACTCTACCTCGTTGCGTGATAAATCCTTTTTCGCGATGCAGAATATTCAAAATATCCATCTCGGAGGTGTGCTCGTCCCAGAATTGATCGAGCGCTATGGGTTGTCGATGAACGATTTGCAACCCTATTTCCCCGCCGAAGCCAACGCACTCGCCGCATCGAATATCGAAGTGTATTACCTGGGATACTACATCAAATGGACGCCGCAAGAGGCTTATTATTATGCGGTTGAGCATACCGGGTTCCAAGCGCGGCCGTTCCGGACGGAAGGGACATACAGCAAGTATAATAGTATCGATGACAAAATCGATGATCTGCATTATTACACGACGTTCGTAAAATTTGGCATCGGACGCACCACGTATGACGCGTCACAGGAAATTCGCAATAAACACCTGACGCGCGACGAAGGCGTCGCGCTGGTCCGACGCTTTGATGGGGAATTCCCCAATCGCTACTTTGCCGAAATCATGGAATACTTGGAAATCGAGCCGGATCATTTCCTGGACTTGTGCGACCAGGCGCGCTCGCCGCATCTGTGGATGCAGGACAACGACGGATGGAAACTGCGGCACCGGGTGTCCTGAAAGTGAGTCGCATCGATGGCTGTTGATCTCTCGGCCCTCTGCATTCATCCTGACCAGTCACTCCGTGAAATCATCGCCAGCATTGACCGCAATGAACGGGGCATTGTCTTGGTCACCGATGCTGCACAGCATCTCCTCGGCACCATTACCGACGGCGATATTCGTCGCTGCGTGCTTGATGGCCTGGCGATGACAGTCACGGCCCGTGAACTCCTCGACCGACGGCGTCATTCTCCATACCCTAGTCCGATTACGGCGCCTGTAGGCTCCGACCGGCTCACGTTGCTGCATCTGATGCACGAGCACAAGGTACGACAAGTGCCGCTGCTGGATCCTGACGGGTGTGTCTGCGACTTGGCGGTGATGGATGACCTGTTACCGGAAGCCGAGTTGCCCTTACATGCGATGATCATGGCAGGGGGGCGCGGCATGCGCCTCCTCCCCCTTACCGAGACGGTGCCTAAACCTATGCTCCCCGTCGGGGGCCGTCCGATCATTGAGCACATCATTGGGCAATTGCGCGAGACGGGCATCCAGCAGATCCATGTCTCGACGCACTTTATGCCGGAAAAGATTATCGACCATTTCGGGGATGGGACGAACTTCGGCGTGCATCTCACATATGTCGAGGAAGACCGACCGCTGGGCACTGCCGGGGCATTGGGCTTACTGGACACACCGACTGAGCCGCTCCTAGTAATTAATGGGGACATCCTCACCCGCATCGATTATCGCGCCTTCCTAGAGTATCACCGTGAACACGGGGCGATGATGACGATGGCGGTGCGCAAATACGATCTTAACGTACCCTATGGCGTTGTCAACACCGAGAGCGTGCAGGTTACGGGCATCGTGGAAAAGCCCGTGCTTACCTTTTTTGTTAACGCAGGCATCTACCTGCTCGAACCGACGGCCTACCAATTTATTACCAATGGCGAGCATCTCGACATGACCGACCTCATCCAACGCCTTCTCGACCACCAGCAAAAAGTGGTCTGTTTTCCAGTATTGGAATACTGGCTGGATATCGGGCAGCCTGCGGATTATCAATCGGCCCAACACGAAGTCGCGGACTGGAGGACCCACGTATGACATGGACAGGGACACGGGTCTTGATCACCGGTGCCGGAGGGTTCATTGGCAGCCATCTCGCGGAACGCTTAGTCGGGTTAGGAGCACAGGTACGGGCGTTGGTGCATTACAATGCGCTGGGATCCTACGGCTGGCTTGATACATCGCCGCAGCAGGCGCAGATGGAGATCGTGACAGGCGATATCACTGACACCGAACGTCTCAATGACGTCATGCGTGGCCGCGAGATCGTTTTTCATCTCGCGGCGCTTATCGCCATTCCCTACTCGTATCAAGCTCCACGTTCGTACGTCCGTACGAATATCGAGGGAACGCTGAATGTGCTCAACGGAGTGCGCAACCTCGGGGTGCAACGCATGATCCACACCTCGACCAGCGAAGTATACGGCACGGCCCAGTATGTGCCCATCGATGAAGTCCACCCGCAGCAAGGCCAGTCGCCTTATGCCGCCTCCAAGATCGGCGCGGATAAGATGGTCGAAGCCTACAGTCGCTCGTTTGAGGTGCCGGTCGTGACTGTGCGCCCGTTCAATACATTCGGTCCCCGCCAATCTACCCGCGCGATCATCCCTTCCGTGATTACCCAATGTTTAACCGGTTCGGTGGTATCGCTGGGCAATCTCCATACCACCCGTGACCTGAATTACGTCGCCAATACCGTCGACGGCTTTATTCGTGCCGCCGAGGTGCCGGAGGCTGTGGGCCAGACCATCAATCTGGGGTCTGGACGCGAGATCGCGATAGGCGACCTGGTCGCTATGATTGTCCGTCTGGTCGGGCGCGAAGTGCAGGTGGTGAGTGACGCACAACGAGTTCGCCCGGTCCAGAGTGAAGTCGACCGCCTGTTAGCCGATGCCACGCGGGCTCGCACGGTGCTGGGCTGGGAACCTTGCGTGACGCTCGAAGACGGGGTGCAGCGGACGATTACCTGGATCGCGCAGCACCTGGAAAGGTATCGGCCTGATGTCTTCACGCTATGAGCCTGGGACTCCCCCGGCAGGAACCATGCTTCCCCTCTGTGTGCCCGAGCTGCACGGAAACGAGTGGGCGTATATCCAGCAGTGTTTGGAGTCGAACTGGGTGTCATCGGCCGGGCCGTTCGTCGACCGCTTCGAGACCGAGTTTGCCACCTATATCGGCACACCACATGCCGTCGCCACCGTCAACGGCACAGCCGCCCTGCATATCGCTCTATTGGTGGCAGGCGTGAAGCCGGACGACGAAGTGCTGGTCTCTGATCTCACCTTTATCGCCTCCGCCAATGCCATCCGGTATGTCGGTGCCTGGCCCGTCTTCATCGACGTAGAACCCGACTACTGGCAGATGGATCCAACACGCGTGACCGACTTCTTGCAGCACGAGTGCGAAGAACGCGCCGGTGCGTTGTACAACCGAACCACGGGGCGGCGTGTCTCGGCCATCGTGCCCGTGCATATCCTTGGTCATCCGGTGGATATGGACCCGATTATCGCACTGGCGCGAGCGTACCACCTCGTAGTCATCGAGGACGCTGCAGAAAGCCTCGGCGCACGGTATCGCGGGCGTCACGTCGGGCAGCTGGGTGATATCGCCTGTTTCAGTTTCAACGGTAATAAGGTCATCACAACCGGGGGGGGCGGGATGCTGGTGACCGAGAACGCAACGTGGGCGCAGCGGGCGAGGTATCTCACGACGCAGGCGAAAGATGATCCCCTCGAATTCGAACATCGGGCGATTGGTTACAACTATCGCCTGCCGAATATTCTGGCGGCGCTGGGTTGCGCGCAGCTCGAAGTGCTGGACGGGTACCTGGAAGCGAAACGGCATATCGCATCCCTCTACACCTCGCTGCTTGCTGGAGTGCCCGGAATCACGCCTATGCGCCAGGCGTTGTGGGCAGAGAGCATCTTCTGGTTGTATACGATACGCATTGATCCGGCACTGTTTGGCATGGACAGCCGCCAAGTATTACACGAGCTGGCGACTCAGCGGATCCAAACCAGGTCGCTTTGGCAACCGATGCATTTGAGTCCAGCGCATGCCGGTTGCCAGGTCGTCAGCGGGGCCATAACTGAGGTATTATATCGTGAAGCGTTGAGTTTGCCGTGCTCCGTCGGCATCGAGGAAGAGAATGTGATGCGGGTAGCAGCGGCCATCCAACAGTGTAGAGGGTAACCAACCTGCGTCGAATGGGAGTGCGGGTCATATTATTCGTTATCGATATCACGCACGTCGCATGACAGATAATGTGTTGTATCGATGGTGGTATGAGGAATATGTCGGTCTAGGTGGCACATCACCCTTTGTGCCGAATGGATGATGTTTCGACGCACCACGCGCCGAATACGACCGACGGCATATCCAAAGCCGTTGGAATAAAGGAACGAACGATGGCAACACACCCTCGTGTATGCATAGTCGTTGGTTTTAAGCAACGATACGACTCGAACATACCGAAACTCCGGCAGATATACCAGGAGCGCTTTCCACTGATGAAGTTCCTGGTGCCCTTCTACGACGGCGACGACCCTGATGTCATCCCTGTGTCTGCGTCCTCCGAACAGGGGTACTACACCCAGGTCCTCACCGCGCTAGCGCCGCTGGGGGCCACGCACTACCTCTTCCTGAATGACGACCTGCTGCTCAACCCGGTGGTATCGGCGGCCAACCTGGCGGACCTGCTGGGGCTGGGGCCGGAGGACGGCTTTTTCCCGATATTGAAATCCGTGTGCGAGACAGATAGCCGCTGGACACCGATGTTCTCCTCGTTTACGGCCTTTATGCCGACACCACGTGTACCCATCAGTGATGCCTTGCCGAGTCGTGAGCAAGCTGAACGGCTCTTCGCCGACCACGGGCTGCCGGTGCGCCCGTTACGTTGGAACCAACTGCTGCGGGTACACCGGCTGACGCCGAAGGATGTGGGTGCCTACTTGCGCGTGGCGCTGCCAGTCCTGGGACGTCTACTGCGCGACCGATCGCTGCCCTATCCCGTCGCCTACGGCTACTCCGATATGTGCGTCGTGCCGGGAGCCCATCTAGCTGATTTCTGCCGCTACTGTGGCGTCTTCACGGCGCTAGGGTTGTTCGTGGAGATTGCGATCCCGACCGCGTTGGCGCTGGCCTGCGCGAAGGTCGTGCAAATGGACGCGAAAGGATGGTCATATCAAGCGATAGAGGAGCTTGAACTGCGTGAACGTTTTGAATTAGAACACCGGTATTCAGTTCATATCCTATTGGACCATTTCCCTGAACACACGATATTTATACATCCTGTGAAGCTTACGCGCTGGTACACGATTGAAAATGTCGGGTAGCATCGCCAACACGTCAAACAAAAAGAAGGCACTGGCGATCCATACCTCGTTACCGCCCGCACCCATACGCGCAATGGCAGCAAGCAGAGTATTCTTCCGGGATTGCCGATTACGGATACGGACCCCAGGCTGCCCGTTGCTCGGGCTCACCCAGGGTCCGTATCGAAGGAAACGATATCAGAGAACAAGCGTTTTGTCTATACCTGCAATACAGGTATGGCATCTCTGCCATGCTACTAAGGCCTATTCTCCACCTGGCTGTCAATCCCTTCCTCTGCGTTGCCGGCCTGACCGCCAACGTGGCCGCCCGGTCTATTCTGTGTAACGGCGATAGTCACACTATGATATGATTAACGAATAGATATTGGCTACAAATGGTGAGGAGAAGGATATCTTCGTATTGCGTATACGAGCCATTGTCCCCCGGGTATTCTTCTCGGCAAGTTCCTCGAACGCGCACGCAATGAAGCTGCGGTTAACCGTCAATTCATATCTCCGCAAGTATACGCAGAACTTGATGAACTGCGCCTATATGCGAACCGATTTCACCACGACACGAACCATACGTGGCAAACACAGATCATCGACCCCGGTGAGCTAGAGACCTTTGTGTAACGCACCATTGAGTTTGTCACTCCTTCATAGGAGCGCCTACGCAATGCGGCCACAGCAACACCCCGGTCCAAACGAAGGGATACACTTCAGGCCGCACCCCGCCTCGATCTCGCGAGGAAGAGCACGGCCTGTGTGTGAGTACGGCGGTCGTCCCATGGAGGGGACGCCGGCGTGCGGTTCAGCTGATTAGTGTTTCTAGTTTCAGGACACCGTGACGTTGCCGAGGATTGACTACATGCATTTCCTGCTGCAGGAGTGATCACCGGCGAATTCTCACAACCCACCGGCATAATGTTGTACCTTACTGACTATGCAGATCGTTCGCCAGGATCTTCGTGATCGTGGTCGCATACGGTGACTGCCTCGCCGATCTGCCTACCGATGTTTCGGATCAAGTGCCTTCTGGCAGCGCAGAAAGCCCATCAATGCTTCACGGTAGATCGCTGCGTACGGGTGATTTCGGCGGGCGCAAAGGGTGTGAGAGCATGGCGGAAACGCTGGGGGTGTCGCGCTATTGCGACCAATGGCGGCGCGCCATTGCGCAGCACACCGCCTTCACCGCGGTGCAAACCTGGAACGACTTCTCGGAAGACCATGGCATCACCGATTCGAACTACCGGGGCCGCACGCTGATCGCCCTGACGCGCTATTTCACCGACTGGTACCATGCCGGCACCCCGCCGACGATCACGCGGGAGCAGGTGTATCTGTTCCACCATCGCCAGCTCACCGGCGCCCGGCTGACCGAGGCTACCATCCTTGCCCACAATGATAAATGGCACCTGACCCCCACCACGGACTATCTGAACGTGGTGACATTGCTGCACACCCCCGGCACGGTGCGTCTACAGGTGGGCACGGATGCCTGGACACTTGACGCCCCCGCGGGCTTCCATGAATGGCTGGTCTACGTGCCCTCCCTGCGTACGACGGCCGGCGACAACAACGAGGCCTTCAACCACGGGGCTGACAGTTATCCCGTGACTGATGCCGGCCGAACCGTCACCGTGGCCACGCACATGGCTGCGGGTACCCCCACCGTCACCCTCACACGCCAGGGCGCCGTGCTGGCGACCGTCACCAGCCGCCTTTCCCTCGCCGACACCGCCCGCTGGCAGGATCTGTCGCTGGTGGGGACGATGACGGAGTGGTAGTGAGCCTCGTGGGAAGCGCTGACCGGCTATTCGGATTCCTCCGGATCGCCTACGGATTTACCGTGCGGGAATACCGCATTTCAGACTTTGGGACAGGTTTTTCAGACTGATGCAACGACTTGAAGCGATACAGACCCATCTCTCCCGCCTGATCACGACCGGATGTGCGGCCGGTTACGGCCCGGACGATTCGGCGATGTGGATGGCCTCGCTGGACACCCGCACGGGCTGCTACCCCGCGGATGACCGGCGACCGGCGCATCTGCCCAAGCGGTGCTATCGGAATATCGACGCTCCGAAGGGCGTGTCGCTCTACTGGGATCAGCCGCAGGTGACGGCGGCCCATCGCCTGTCCACGCTAACCGGCGACCGGCAGTATGCTGATGCGGCCGATGCGTATGTGCGTGACTTTCTCGCCCGCTGCGTGGCGACCACGGGCATCTTTCTCTGGGGCAACCACTATTATTTTGATGCCTTTCGTGGCGAGGTGCTGTGGTTTCTCGATGAAGAGCCGCCTCGCCCCAGCCTGCGTGCGCAGGAGGTGGGGACGCTGCACGAGGCGCGCCCGGTGTTGCCCGACTGGGCCGCATTCTGGCGCATCGACCCCGCCGCGACCGAGCGATGTATCCGCGCCCTCGCGACACGCCATCTGGTGGCCGATGACGAACCCGGCTGTTTCAACCGCCATGCGGACGGGCGGAAGGGGTGCGCGTTTCTGGAGTCGGGCGGCATTCTGGTGGAGATGTGCTGCTGGCTGGCGACCACCGTGGGGGACGCGGAACTGGTGGCCATCGCCCGGCGCTTCGCGGAATACAGCTTCCGTCACCGCCACCCCGTCACCGGACTGCTGGAGAACAATCCTACCGAAACCCGTTGGGATAAGCACGGCTGCACCACCGAGATCGGCTTGTGGGCGGGTTGCCTGCTGCGCGCGGCCAAAAATACAGGCGAGACGGCGTTCGTGACCATGGCGGACGAGGCGATGCGCGCCTACCTCCGCTATGGGTATGATGCCCATGCCCGGCGCTACTATGGTCACCTGCATGTCGCCGATGGGTCGCCGGTGTTGGGACCGAAGACGACGCCGTTCCAGCCCGGCGCCTATGCCGCGCTCTGGGAACCGCTCTTCCCCGCCCATGATTATCCGCTCTGCCAGTACCGCCCATGCGCGTGCTGTCCGCCTCTCCGGGTAGCGACGACTAGGTGCTGAAGGGAGATGCTCTCCAAGCTCCTCGTCGGGCCTGAATTGGTCTTTCGCAATCTCGCACAGCAATGCGCTGGCTCCGCCTGCGATACGGGTATCATAGCGAGACCCGATCCTTGTATTCAGTGCACGACCATCTGCCACTGTGCATAGCAGCGAGGCGGTAAGGCTCAGACTACCCGGCTCTGCATCTACTGCCTTCTCGAAGTGCTCTAGCACACGTCCTACACTGGTGTCGCCGCTTACCCTCTGCATCCCCGCTTTGCTCACCCGTCCTGGCCATCCGGCATGACAGCGGGGTGTCACTCAGGTACACTGAGGGACATCTTGTTTGAAAGGTCGGGGAGAAGGGGTGTGCGTGGAGGCCGGTC
>CAIYQO010000296.1 GCA_903928345.1 uncultured bacterium
CAGACACCAGTACGATACCGATTGGGCCGCCATCCATACTGGACAGGCGGCCCACATGCTTAGAGGAAGATGCGCACAGAAAACCCATCTGGAAAAAAGAGCCGCGGACGGTTTATCTAAACTTCAGACACTATAGCACGTCAAGTTGCAGGCGAGTCGCACCTATTTCCCCCAGGTGACGCCTTTCAGCGGGACGACTTTGTCCATCGCGTGGGCGTCTTTGGCGATGAGTTGGCCGATCCACAGTCTGGCGGCATCGGCCAGCGCCGCGTTGCCGCAGCGCTGGTAGGTGAGCGCCATCTCCGGGGTGCCGAACTGGGTCAGCGCGTCCGTCAACACGCGCTCGCTGCCGGCGACGCCGCGGTGGAGGAAGAAGGGATACGCGCCCGCCACCACCGCCGCCTTTTGCGCCGTTGCGGCGGCGAGGATGGGCTTCAGCGCGTGGGGGTCGGTGAAGCGGCTCAGCGCGCCGGCGGCGGCCATCACCACCTTGGGATCGTCGGCACCGAGCACGGCAATGAGCGGATCGATCCCCTTGGCGTCGCCGATGGCGGCCAGTGCCTGGCCGAAGGCGGCGACGATGTCGGCGTTGGGGTCCTGCAGGCCGGCGATGAGCGGGTCGAGCGCCTTGGCATCCTTCAACTGCCCCAGCGCGCGCGCGGCTTCGATGCGCAACGTCGCGGCGGGGTCGGTCAGCACTTTGATGATCGGGTCCACCGCCTTGGCGTCGCCGATGGCACCCAACGCGCGCATCGCCTCGATGCGCACGGGGATTTCGTCGGTCAGCCGTTCCAGCAGCGCGGGCACGGCTTTGGCATCCTTCACCAGCCCCAGCGCGGTGGCGGCCTCGCGGCGGACGTACCAGTTACCGTCGCGGGTGCGCTCACACAACGGGTCCACCGCCTTCGCGTCGCCCAGTTGGCCCAGCGCGATGGTCGCCACCATGCGCAGCCATTCGTCGCCGTCGCGGCTGGCATCGATGAGCGGCTGCAGCGCTTTACCGTCGCCTTGCGCGCCCAGCGCGCCGGCGGCGTTGCGCCGCACCTGCTGGTCGGGGTCTTTGAGCAGCAGCAGCAGGCTGTCCACCGCGGCGGGGTCTTTGATGGCGCCCAGCGCGCTCACCGCGGCGCCGCGCACGCCGGCGTCGGGCTGTTTGAGGGCGTCGAGCAGGGCGCTTTTGGCGGGGGCGCCCAGCTTGCCCAGCGCGGTGGCGGCCTCGCGGCGCACCGACACGTCGTCATCCTGCAGCAGCGTGGTGAGGGCGGGCACGGCCTTCGCGTCGCCGATGAGGCCCAACGCGGCGGCGATCTTCGCACGCTGCACGGCGTCGCTCTGCGGCAGGGCGGCGGTCAGCGGCGTCACCGCGTTTTTGCCCACCGCGGCCAGTGCGTTGGCAGCTTCCCACGCCAGCGCGGCGTCGTCGTTATTCGTCTGCTCCAGCAGCGGCGGAATCACCCGCGCGTCCGCCAGCCCCCCCAGCGCGCGCGCCGCCGCCCGGCGTACGGAAAGGTCGTGGTCGTTCTTCAACACGTCCACCAGGGGGTCGATCGCCTTAGGATCGCCGAGTTCCACCAGCGCGCCCATGGCGGCGTTCTGCACGGTGGCGTCACCGTCCTTGAGGCGGGGCACGATCAGGTCGAGGGCCGTCGGGTCGCCCGTGCGCGCCAGCGCGTAGCACGACCACCAGCGCACCCAGGGGCTGCCGTCGGCGATAGAGCCTTTCAACGCGGGCAGCGCGGCGGGGTCCTTCACCAGCGAGAGCACCCAGGCGCTGTGCGCGCGCACCGCATCGTAGCCGTCCTTCAACCCCTTGCACAGCGCGTCTGTTTCCTTCTTATCCGGCACCGTGGCCAGCCCCTTGATCGCCTCGACTTTGTTATTGCCGTCGGGATCTTGCATGGCGAGGAGCAGGGGGTCGATCACCTTCGGCGAGGTCAGCGCGCGCAGGGTGAAGATCGCTTCGCGGCGCGTGGTGACATCCGGGTCTTTGAGCAACACGGTCACCGGGTCGATGAGCGCCTCCGTCATCACCGTGCGTATGTCGATGACCGCTTCGCGGCGCACGGTGGGGTCGGCGTCCTTCAGCAGCGGCGCCGTCAGCGCCCCCACGGTGGGGTCCATCACCACGGCCAGCGTGCGCAGCGTTTCCACGCGCAAATTGGCGTCGGGGTCCTTCATCAGCGCGCTCACCGCGACGGCATAGGTCGGGTCCATGCGCGGGCGCAGGCTGATCACCGCACAGCGGCGCACCTCGACGTTGTCATCCTTCAGCGCGGCGAGCAGCAGTGGGTCGATGGGCGCCTTGGGCACCGCGACGAGGGCGTGCAGCGTATCCAGGCGCAGGCTCGCGTCAGGGTCTTTCAGCAGCACGGCCAGCGTGTCGACCAGTTTGGGGGTGAGCACGGGCAGCAGCCCCTGCATCGCGGCGCGGCGCACGTCAAGGTCTTTGTCGGTAAGCATGCCGGAGAGCGGCTCCACCACCGTATCGTCCTTCGGGGCGGCGAGCAGCGTTACCGCGTCGTGGCGGATGCCCACGTCGTCGTCCTTCAGCGCGGCGAGGAGCAGGGGGCGGATGTCCGGCGCCTGCAGGGCCTGCAACGCCGCCAGCGCGGCGCGGCGCACGGCCACGGCGTCATCCTTCAGCGCGGCGGTGAGGGGCGCGATGCCCCCCGCTTCGCCCACCAGCCCCAGCGACTTGGCCGCCTCGGTGCGCACGTCCGGCTCTTTGTCCTTCAGCGCCGTGGCCAGCGGGTCCACCGCGTCGGGCAGTTGCACCGTGCTCATCTGGCGGGCGGCTTCCGCGCGCACCGCCGTCTCCTTGTCCTGCAGCGCGGTGATGAGGGGCTCCAGCGCGAGGCGCGTTTTGAAGACGCCGGCGGCGATCACCGCCTCGCGGCGCACCGTCGCGTCGACGTCGTTTTTAAGCGCCGTGTTCAGCGCCTCCAGCATCCGGTTGTCGCGCAGCAGGGCCAGGCCGCGGGCGGCCTGGGCACGCACGCCGGGATCGGCGTCCTCCTCCAGCGCGGTGCACAGCGCGGGCACGGCGTTGATATTCTTGATCGCCATCATGGCCTTGACGATCTCCAGGCGCACGTTGGCTTCCGTCTCCGCCTTCAGCGCGTCCACTAACCCCGGGGTGGCGCGGTTATCCTTGTACCCCGCCAGCGCCGCCACCGCCTTCAGGCGCACGGCCACATCGGGGTCCTTGAGCTGGGCCACCTGGTTCTCGATCTCCGCGCGCCCCACCGCGAACGACGGCGCGACGCACCCCAGCGCCAGCAATACCACGGCGATCAGCAGCCAACGATGTCCCATATCCCACCTCCGCGCCGATGGTCTCGGCAGATACCCCCTTCGACACCACAGCGCGGGCTTCCTCTCACGTCGGCGGTGTCCCCGTCCCCGCGGCGCGCATTTTGCCCCATCGCCGCGCTTTATGTTATAATGGCCGCACGTCCGGTGTGCCGATTTTCCGGGGCGCCTCCCCGGGGTTTGCGCAGCGAAACCCCTGCCGGTCGTATTTGGAGTGACGATGTCTGGACATTCAAAATGGGTGAATATTCGGGTGAAAAAAGGCAAGATGGATGCCCAGCGCGGCAAGGCCTTCACCCGGTTGGCGAAAGAGATCATCGCGGCGGCGCGCGCCGGCGGCGGGGACCCGGATTCCAACCTGCGCCTGCGCAACGCCATCGTTAAAGCGCGCGAATCGAGCATGCCGCAGGATAATATCAAGCGCTCGGTCATGCGCGGCACCGGCGAGCTGGAAGGCGCGCAATTCGAAGAGATCACCTACGAAGGCTACGGCCCCGGCGGCGTGGCGATCATGGTGCACTGCATGACGGACAACCGCAACCGCACCGCGCCGGAAGTGCGCAGCACCTTCCGCGGCCACGGCGGCAACATGGGGGATACCGGCTGCGTGAACTACCTCTTCGATCACAAAGGCGTGATTACCGTGCCACTGGAAGGCACTGATGAAGACCTGTTGATGATGGCCGCCCTCGACGCCGGCGCGGAGGACGTAATAACGTACGACGAGCACTACGAAGTCGTCACCGGGCCCAACGACGTCTATGTGGTACGGCAGGCGATCGAAGATGCCGGCTTGAAGGTGGAGGAAGCGGAAAACCGCATGATCCCGCAGACCACGGTGACGGTGACCGGCAAGGAAGCCGTGCAGGTGATGAAGCTCATCGACACGCTGGAAGAGAACGACGACGTGCAGGACGTCTACTCCAACGTCGATATCCCCGACGAAGAACTGGCCAATATGGCGTAGGGTACAGCGCAAGGTTCCACGCGGGAGCGGGCGATATGCCCGCTCCCTTTTTTTGCCACGGCCACGTTCCGCGGGGCGTGGCCCGGTTATGATGGACGGCATCAGCATTCGCGCGACAGGCCCGGCGATCCGCCGGGCCTGTTTCCGTCATGGGGGTGTGTTTGCATCGACACATGGCGCGGATTGTGGACGACGGTTCATGGCGAAAATACCGGTGGGCGTCCCGATGATCATTGGGACGACGGCCCGCCCCGGATGGCGGACCGGAAGCTCAAGGAGGATCGATCCATGAAACGCTATCTGCTCTGGGGGGTGCTGCTGCTGCTGGCCGGCATTGCACGCGCCTACCCGACGTTGCCCGACCCGAAAGCGCCGCCGGTCGCGCAGACCCCGGCCAGCCACGGTTATCCGACGCTCACCGGTTCGTCCGGGCAAGCCGTCATCCCAACCGGCACCACCGGTCCGCTGGGCACCACGCTGGCCGCCGACTGGCAAACGCTGACGCCGGATAGTGCCGCGGGATTTCCCGGGCGCATCCTGCTCTCCTTCGGCCCCAATATGGAGCTGGGTGGCAGTTATGAAGTGTATAACAACCACGCGGTGATCGAGCGGGCCTGGGGGTTGAACGGCAAGCTGAGCACCGGCGTGCCGTTCTTCGGCGGTGTGACGGCCGTCGGGGCGCAATTCCGCCGCGAAATCGCCGCCGGGCTGGACACCGACTATCTGCAGCCCTATCTGGCGTGGACCACGCGCTTCGCGCCCGATGAGGATGGGTTCTCCAACGTCGAACTCACCCTGGGCGGCAACTGGACGCGCATCACCGACCCGATGAGCAACGTGAGCAACGGCTTCCGCGGCTTTGCCGGGGTCACGGTGAACCTGAGCGATGCCATCGACCTGATGGCCGAGTACCAGACGAAGAATACGGCGCTGGGCGACATCGACCCGATCATCGCCTACACCGCCCGGCTGCACTTCAGCCAGAACCTGGCGGCGCAAGTCGGCATCACCAACGCCGACGGCTTCGTCGGCACGCCGGATCAGCGCATCTTCGGCGGGCTGATGCTCTACCTGGGCGGCGAGTAACACCGCACGCAACACGCAACGCGCCCGGCAGGCCTGCCGGGCGCGCGTGTGATGTGTGGCCGGGCCGTCCCGGCCATGATCGGTTCACGGGCGGGGCGTCCAATAACTTTCAGCTAACCATGGTACGTCCGCCTACACGCGGACCCCACCCCCGACCCTCCCCCAGGCGCCTCGCACGACTCGGCTGGGAGAGGGAGGTGGCGAGGTGGGTAACCCGCAGCCGATGCGCGTGTGTTGTGTGGCCGTGCCGTCTTGGCCCTGATGTGGCATGGCCGTCCCGGCCATGATCGGTTCACGGGTACGCGGCCCGTGCCACACTTACACCGCCATCCCCGGCGGCAGCGTCGTCGGCGCGTGGGGGTCCAGCGCCTCGCCTAGCGCCGCATAGGCCGCCAATCGGTCTGCGAGTACGGGATACCGCGCCTGGGCGGGCGCGCCGAAGAGGCCGTGGCCCGCCGTCACGGTGGAGCGCTTCTCGTGCCCGATGAGCGCCCAGGTGGCGGTGATGAGGTTGGCAAAGCGCGGGTCGAGGATCTCCGGGCAGGAGAAGCTTTGTCGCGACGAGTTGATGTCCACCCCGGAAATCTGCATGAAGCCGTGGGTGTCGCAGAGACGGCGGAGGCGGTCGAGCTGGGCGGGGGTGTTGCGCGGCGGCATGTAGGTGATCGCGCGGAAGCCCAGGTCGGCGAGGCAGGCCATTAGCTCGTCCAGGAAGGCGTCCTCGAAATGCTCCGCCTTCTTGTCCCCGGTGGGGCTCTCCGTCACATCGCCGAGATACGCGTAGGCGGAGATGCCGCCGATAGCCTCCGCGAAGGCGAGCACGTCGCGCACGTCGAGGCACTCGGAGGCGTCGGGGTGGATGAAGAAGGCGTCGGTGTAGTAGGCCTTCAGCAGCCCGAGCAGGTCGTACAGGTAGTGCGGGTTGGCGGGGTCGAGCAGGTAGGCGCGGATTTTGCCGGGCAGCGCCAATTGCAACGTGTCCTCCAGGAAGTGCACCAGCGGGGCGCCGGGGGCGTGGGCGCCCATGAAGGCGCGGCAGAGGGCGGCGAGCAGGTGGCGCTCGGTGATCGAGCCCCCCTCCGCGGCGCGGGAGGTGGCGTAGACGTCGCGTTGGAAATCCAGCTCCGGCACGCCTTGCGCGCGCAGGATGGCGTTCAGCTTTTCGGTCATCGCGGCGTTGCGCCGGTTGCGCGCCGCCTGCACCGGGCGCAGGAAGTCGGCACAGGCCTCGAGCTGGTGCGCGGGGATGCCGTGCACGGCGATGTAGGCGATGCCGGTGAGACCCGGCCCGTTGATGGGACGGTCGGCGAAGGGGGTGTCGGCGAAGCGGACGCGAATCTCAAAACCCGCCGTGGTGGCGATACCCAGGATGCGCCCGGCTTCCAGCATCTCCGCCACGCCGGCCACCGTGTCGTGATCCATGATGCCCACCGCACGCAGCCCGGCGCGCTGTGCCGCCCACGCCGCGCCCGTGGGCGCGTGCGGGCTGAAGGAGTAGCAGGTGTGCACGTGGTTGTTCACCTCGCGCGTGGACGCCGCGGGGGGCAGCGCGCCGTCGGCGACCGCCGCCGCCAGCACGCGTGCCGCCGCCAGCCGCTCTTCACGCGTCGGCGCATTCACCGCCGCCTCCGCCGCGGCCAGGGAAATCGGGGTTGTCATGGGTGTCTCCGATGGTTGCTAGTTATGTGGATCGTTTGGGAGGGCGAGCGTACCCGCGAGCCGCGGGCGTGTGAACCGTGATTGATTATTGAAGCTGATTGCGCGCGAGAACCGATTATACGTTCTGACCGGTTTTGCAAGGCATTCACGATTACCTCGTCCGCGGCTCGCGGGTACGCTCGCCCTCCCAAAGAAACCCGATTTATGCCGGTCGCGGTACGAAGTCGCCGCCTTCCAGCGCCAGTGTGATGCGTTGTTTGCACTTGTCGCAGCAGAGCACCGCGTCGGGGGCCGGGTCGGTGCCGAAGTCGACCTCCCAGCCGCAGACGGGGCAGTAGACGATGACCGGGTAGGTGTTGGCTTCGATGGCGGCGATGAGCGCTTTGAAGAGGACGATATGGCCGGATTCCGAGCGTGCCAGCGTGCGGAAGGTCTCCTTGAGCGCCGGGTCCGCGCTCTCGCGCGCGAAGCGCATGTACGCCCCCACGGCATTCTGCTCGAACTCCAGGTTCAGCCGCAGGTGGGTGAGCATGGTGGCAAAGCCGCGGCCCGCCGCCGTGACCGGCTGATGCGCGCCGAGGTAGGCGAGCATCGCTTCCGCGTGATCCCCCTCGCTGCGCCGCACGCCTTCCAGGATGGCGTTCAGGCGTGAAAAGGGGCTGCGCGTGATTTGCGACGCGTAGCGCCGGTCCGCCCCGTATTCCAGGTTCAACGCCGCCGATACCGCTTCGAGATCGTCCATAGCCGCCTCCCCTGCTCTTCTTCGGCCTCGGCGGCGCGTTCCCCTGCCGGCAAAACACCCCCGCGGCAAGCCGCGGGGGTGTTGAGGGTGTACAGTGTGTCGCTTAGAAGTGGACGTTGATCTTCACGGCGACGTCTTGCCCGAGTTCGAGGCCGGTGCTCTTCGGGCCGTCCGTACTGGTGCCGGCGACCTTGCTCTTCGTAGACAACCCACCGATCATCAGGTCGTATTCGGCGCCGATGCTGAGGGAATCCGCCAGGTAGTATTCGGTCCCGAAGATACCACCGATGCCGAAGGAGGTCGCGGAAAGGTCGGTGGTGGAGGTGGAATTCTGGTTGGGCGCGGCTTGCGGCCTCTTCCACTCCTGTGAACCTGTGGCGATGGTCAGCTTGGCGCCGGCGTATGCCGTCACCGGGCCTTTTTCAAGGAAATGGTACTCGACCGCCGGGGCGATGCCGAACATGGTCTGCGACACGGTGGTGTCGGCGGCATTGCTATTCGGGAAGGTGAAGGATTCGGAGGCGAAGCCCAGGCCGAGGCGCAGCGCCGCGCGATCCATAGCGAAGTACCGGAACTCGATGCCCTTCACATCCGCGCTGGACACGGTGACGGCGCCGGTGTTGTTGTTAAAGGTCGGTGTGCCCACCGAGGCCATTGTCGGCGCGTCGATACCGAAGTTGCCCAATCCCTGGAAGGTGTAGGCGACGGACATGTCCCCGACCTTCGTCTGCGGCGTCGCCGCCGCCTCGACGAGCGCCATACTGCCGATGAGAGCGAGCAGTGCGAGGAGAAGAACGTGGGTCTTCATGCGTGTATCCTTTCCGAAATGTGCAGCAATGGTGGCAACAGGGGCGTTGCCGAAATGCGACCAATCCGTTCTTTCGCCCAGCGATGCGAATATCCTCCTTCCTGAGCAATGCTTCCCATATCGTTCCACCCGCACGACACGGACCAAATGGCTTCCAGTTTTCCATGGTAAATGTGCAGCATGGAACGCATTAATAACAACTGCCGGTAATACACGATGGCCTGCGCGAGCTGATACGCTTGCGCAGGCCATCGTGGTCTTTATGAGTGCCGACTTTCGGCTACGTGGTCTTTTTACTCGCCCGTTTCTTGGGCGCGGCGTCGGCGGGCGTTGGCGCGTCCGTTTTCTTGCTCGCGCGTTTCTTCGGTGCGGGTGCGGCGTCGGCGGACGTTGGCGTGTCCGTTTTCTTGCTCGCGCGCTTCTTCGGCGCGGGGATGGCGTCGGCGGGGAGCAGTTCCACTTCGCCCTCGGGCAGTTGCTTGGTGGTGCGGCAGCGCGGGAAGCCGCTGCAGCCGAGGAATTTGCCGCGCTTGCTGTCGCGAATCGCCATCGGCTTGCCGCACTTTTCGCAGGCGATAGTGGTGAGTTGCGGGGGCGCCTTGGGCGGGATGGGCGCCTCGCCGGGCATCTGCATGATATTCTTGCACGTCGGGTAGCTGCTGCAGCCCAGGAAGGGTCCGCGGCGGCTGTGGCGCACCTTCATCGGCGCGCCGCACTTGTCGCACGCCACCTCGGGCGCGGGGCCCGCTTCGCCGGTGGCCCCTTCCTCGTCCGTCTTCTGGATGAACTGCTCTTCCGGCGCGGTGTAATCGCACTCCGGGAAGCCGGTGCAGCCCACGAAGGTGCCGTGCTTGCCCTCGCGCCGCGCCAGTTGCTTGCCGCACTTCGGGCAGGTGTGCTCCAGCAGCACCTCGGGCACCTTGATGCGCTGCATCTTCTCCGCCGCCTCGCCCAGGGCGTGTTCGAAGGGGCCGTAGAAGGTTTCCAGCACGCGCACCCAGTCCTCGTTGCCGTGCTCCACCGCATCGAGCTGCCCCTCCATCTGCGCCGTGAAGTCGTACTCCACGATGTTCGGGAAGTGCTGCTCCAGTTGCTCGGTGACCACCATGCCCAGGCCGGTGGGGTGGAACTTCTTCTCTTCCAGGAAGACGTAGCGTCGATCCTGGATGGTGCTGATGATCGGGGCGTAGGTGGACGGCCGGCCGATGCCGTGCGCCTCCAGCGACTTCACCAGCGTGGCCTCGGTGTAGCGCGCGGGGGGCTGGGTGAAGTGCTGCTCGGTGGTCAGGCCGCGCAGGTCGAGGGCGTCGCCCTCGCGCACCGCGGGCAGGTAGGTGTCGTCGTCCGCCTGGCGATCCGGCGCCACCGCGAAGTAGCCGGGGAATTTTACGCGCTGGCCGTTGGCGCGCAGCCGGTAGTCACCCGCCGCCACGTCCACCACGATCACGTCGAGGGTGGCGGAGGCCATCTGGCTGGCCAGGAAGCGGCGCCAGATGAGGCGGTACAGCTTGAGCTGATCAGCGGTGAGGTGCGCGGCCAGCACCTCCGGCGTGCGCGTGATATCGGTGGGGCGGATCGCCTCGTGCGCGTCCTGCGCGCCCTTCGTGGCCTTCAGCTTGCGGTCGGCCGGGGGCAGGTATTCCTTGCCGAAGGTCGCCTCGACATATTCCGCCGCCTGCACGCGCGCCTCGTCGGAGATGCGGGTGGAATCGGTACGCATGTAGGTAATCAACCCCACATGGCCCTCGCCGCCCATCTCCAGGCCTTCGTAGAGCTGCTGCGCGAGCGCCATGGTGCGCTTGGCGCTCAAGCCATGGCTGCGGTTGCCCTCCTGCTGCAGCGTGGAGGTGATGAAGGGCGGTTGCGGGTTGCGCTTCTGCTCGGAGCGCCGCACCGACGACACGCGATACGTTGCGCTTTGCAGGGCGGCTTCCGCCGCGCGGGCCTCCGCCTCGTGACCGAGTTTCAACTTTTTGCCGCCGTGCTCGATGAGCTTGGCGTTGAAGAGGTTCTCTTCACCGGTCGGGGTGACGGCGGCGACGATCGACCAGTATTCTTCCGCCGTGAAGGCGGTGATCTCGCGTTCGCGGTCGCACACCAGCTTCACCGCCACCGACTGCACGCGCCCCGCGGACAGGCCGCGGCGTACCTTGCGCCAGAGCAGCGGGCTGAGCTGGTAGCCGACCAGCCGGTCGAGGACGCGCCGCGCCTGCTGGGCGTTTACGCGCGCCATGTCGATATCGCGGGGGTGTGCCAACGCGTGGGTGATGGCGCTGCGCGTGATTTCATTGAACTCGATGCGCTGCGCGCCCTTCAGCTCCAACGCCTCGCGCAGGTGCCACGCGATGGCCTCGCCTTCGCGATCCGGGTCTGTCGCGAGATAGATCACATCCGCGCGCTGCACGGCCTTGCGCAACCGCGCCAACGTTTCGACCTTGTCGCGGATCGTCACGTAGTCGGGCGCGAAGGCATGGGTGACGTCCACCCCGAGGCCGTTCTCCGGTAGGTCGCGGACGTGCCCCATCGAGGCCTGGATTTCGTAGTCCTCGCCCAGATAGTTTTTGATTGTGCGTGTTTTCGCCGGAGACTCGACGATAATCAACGATTTTACTGCCACCCTGCTCGCATCCTCTCCCAGCGCACCACGTGTCGCCGGCATAAGCGCGCCAATGGTACACACTTTCCCGGCATACCGCAAGGGATTCGCGTCCCGGGCGCGAAGTAATGGCGGCGGGGACGGTTTGCGACCCCCCCGCAACGTACGACGCCGTGAATGCGGCGGGGCGACCGAGGTCGCCGCTTAGCCCTTCGCATACCGATGCTTGCCCGTCGAAAGGATACCCCACCATGACGTCACGTGAACGTATGATGATCGCTATCGCGGGCGGGACGCCCGACCGGGTGCCGGTGGCCCCGGATATCTCGAATATGATCCCCGCGCGCCGCACCGGGAAGCCGTTTATGCACGTCTACGCGGAAAACGATCCGCCCCTGTGGCGCGCCTACATCGACTGCGTGAAGTATTTCGGCTTCGACGCGTGGTTCATCTACGGCGGGCTGAGCCTCTCGCTGGCGCACCCGACGTGCGAATACACCACGCGCTGGCTGGAGCAGTCGCCGGAGCGCTGGATTCAGGAGATGACGATCCGCACGCCTAAGGGCGACCTGCGCGCGGTGACGATCTTCCCCGATAACCAGCCCCCCTCGACGCTGGAGCGGCTGATCAAAAACCCGGCAGTGGATCTGCCCAAGCTGTACGAAACGTGGGCCTTCGACACGGTGGACACCACCACCGCGACGCAGATGCGCACGGAGCTGGGCGAACTGGGCGTCTTCGGGCTGGGCACCGGCACGCCGGGCTTCCAGTTGTGGGAGACGATGTTCGAGGGCAGCGTGCAGACACTGAGCTATATATATATGGATACACCGGAACTCCTCGACGAATTGCGCGAGCGGCACCACGACTTCTTTATGCGCGAATTCGCCCATCTCCTCGCCTTCAAGCCCGATTTCATCCTCACCGGCGGGTCGGGCTCCGTCACCATGGCCTCCCCCACGCTGTGGCGCGCCTACTCGCTGCCCACGCTGAAAGCCCAAACGGCGGCGGCGAAGGCGGCGGGGGTGCGCACCATGGTGCACTCCTGCGGCAAGGAGGCCTACATGGTGGAGGTGTGCGCCACCGAGACCGACCTGGACTGCATCAACCCGCTGGAGATCGCCCCGATGGGCGACTGCGACCTGCGCGCGCTGAAGCAGGCCTACGGGAGCAAAATCGCGCTGATGGGCAACCTGCACACCACCGACCTGATGCTGCGCGGCACGGTGGAGGAAGTGAAGGCCGCCGCGCGCCAGGCCATCGACGACGCGGCTGAGGGGGGCGGCTTCATCCTCTCCACCGGCGATCAATGCGGCCGCGACACCCCCGACGAGAACATCTTCGCCCTGGTCGAAGTGGCGGAGACGTATGGAAAGTATCCGCTCGGGGTACAAAGCTGACATCGGTTCCCTGCCCGCCGGCGCGCGGGCACCTTGCATGGCCCGGCGTGTCTCTGGTACACTTATCCGACAGTAAGAAACTATCTCAACATGGCTCACAGCCGTCTCGCGGGTCTTTCTCGCGCCTGGCCGCGTTGGATTTCCTGGCATGTATGTCCCCATACACTCATGGAAATCCGCCTAGCCAGTCACGAGAAATCCTCCGCGATCCAACTACGATCCATATTGCGATAGTTTCTAAGGCGGAAGTGCTGATACGGTCGCGAGCGAATGGTGACGCTCCGTTGAGGACGAACCGGCAACTTTGGAGGACGATCCGTGATCATAATTATGGAGGAGCGCGCTTCGCAAGAGGCGATCTCCCTGGTTCTGGAGGCCATCGAAGCCGAGGGGTTGAAGCCCTTTGTGAATCCCGGCGTGGAGCGCAAAGTCATCGCCGTGCTCGGTGTGGTGGACGTAGAGAAGGTGTCGGTGGCGGATAAGTTTGCCGCGCTGACGGGCGTCGAGCGCGTAGCACTGGTTTCCGAGCCGTATAAACTGGCCAGCCGGGCGCATCACCCGGCGGGCACGATAGTCAACGTGCGCGGCGTGCCACTGGGCGGGCCGGAGCTGTGCGTGATCGCCGGGCCGTGCAGCGTGGAGAGCCGTGAGCAGACGCTGGAGATCGCCCACGCGGTGAAAGCCGCCGGCGCGCACATGTTCCGCGGCGGCGCCTTCAAGCCGCGCACCTCGCCATACTCCTTCCAGGGGCTCGGGCGCAAAGGGCTAGAGATCCTCGCCGAAGCGCGCGAGGTGACGGGGCTGCCCATCGTGACCGAGGTGATGGATGCCGACGACTGCGACCAGGCCAATGAATTCGCCGACGTGCTGCAGATCGGCGCGCGCAACATGCAGAACTTCCGCCTGCTTAAAAAGGTCGGCGGCATGAAGCTGCCCGTGCTGCTGAAGCGCGGCTTCGGCTGCAAGGTGGAAGACCTGCTGATGGCAACGGAGTACATCATGGCCGAGGGCAACATGCAGGTCATCCTGTGCGAGCGCGGCATCATCACCTTCGAAGACTCGACGCGCTACACCACCGACATCAACGCCATCCCGGTCATCAAGCACCATTCGCACCTGCCCATCGTGCTCGACCCCAGCCATGCCGCGGGCGACTGGCGCTACGTGGCGGACATCGCGCTGGCGGGCATCGCCGCCGGCGCCGACGGGCTGGAGATCGAAGTGCACAACCAGCCGTCCAAGGCGAAGTCCGACGGCGCGCAGGCCCTGACCCCGGACAAATTCGTCGACTTCATGACCCGCGCCCGCCGCGTCGCCGCCGCCGTGGAACGGAGCATCCGGGTGCCGGTGGTGACCGGGTGAGGGCGTGACGGGGTGACCTGGTTGCCGACCTGACGATTCATCGTCAGGTTGAAAAACGGACCGGCAACGATAAATAACGGGCACACAAAGTCGAGGGGGTGGCGGATTTCCGTCACCCCCTCACCCTGTCACACCCTCACTGCGCCGTGGCTATCTTCGGCACCAGCGTGTTGGCGAGGGGCACGCCGAGGCCGGTGACCATGTCGAAGCCGCTCCCGGCGGTGTAGCCGCCGTTGCTGCCGCTCAGGATGTCGGTGTAGTACCCCTTCAGGCTGGCCGGAGCGCCCAGCGTGTAGAGGGAGGCGTCGAAGGTGGTGATGTGGCGGCTGCGACCCGCGTTGGCCAGGGCGCACAGGGCGGCCCATTGCGGCGATCCGGCGCTGGTGCCGCCGACGCGCCACCACCCGCTGCTGCCCTGCAGCGGCGTGCCGTCATAGACGCGAAAGCCCGCGCTCGGGTCGGCGCTGTAGCTCACGTCGGGCACCTGGCGGTGGCCGCTCTTCTGCCAGACGCTCTGGTAGCTCGGTTCGCTGCGCGTCACGCTCTGCCCGCCGCCGCTGCCGCTCCATGCCGTCTCACTCAGGCGGTTTCCGCTGCCGTCCAGCGTCAGCGTGGTGCCGCCCACGCCTACCACATAGGGTGAGACCGCCGGCCAACTCACCCCCGCGCCGCTGTCGCCCGACGCGGCGAAGTAGGTGACCCCGCTGCGGCGGAAATACGTGTCGGGGACGCCCACGGCGTAACTTTCATCGATCCCCCAACTCATCGACACCTGCCCGGCATACGCCCCCGCGTAGTTCACGGCGTTCAGCAGGTCGTTCATACCGCTGCTGCGCGCGACCACCAGCAGCAGCTTTGCGCCGGGCGCCACCGCGTGCGCCCACTCGACGTCCAACGACGTCTCCAGCGCCCACAGCGGGTCCGTACTGGTGGGGCGTCCGCTAGGATAAGCGATGCTGAGCACCGCCGCGGGCAGCGTGAAGGTGCTGTCGAAGGTCTGCACGTCCGACGCGATTGTGGGGCTGCCGTAGGCCACCACCAGCGCGATCGTCTGGCCCGTGCCGGTGCTCGCGAGTCCGTCGATGCCGTAGGCGTGGCGCACTTGCGCCGGGGTGTAAGCCGTGCCCGCGCGATCCTGGCTGACGTGGATCGGCGGAGTGGCCACGGGGTCGTTCGCCGGCGTCCGCTCAGCGCTGCAGCCGGCCAGCAACAGCGTCGTGACACCGAGTGTCCACCAGAGGGTGGTGCGCATCCCTGCCTCCTCTCCGGAACCCGGGCGCCCGTCATGGCGCGCCCGCAACTGGGAAAAGCGGCGGCGAAATAAGCAGGAACGGCGACAACCCGCGTGCGTAACAAGCTTCCCCATGCTGCTGGTGACGTACCCGGCGTGTGCCGGCTTCGCACCTGGCCTGGTGGTATCGGATGCACAGCGGTGTCGGTTTTCTACACGCAGTCGTCTGTCCGGGCGGACAGCGGGTTACGCCTTGTGCGGCCGGTAGGGCAAAGGCCCCGCGACGTGGCGGGGCCTTTGATTCACCGGGCGCCCAAGGCTCTCTCCTCCAAACCACCCGGCGCGTATCTTAAATTGTCTCCAGGGAACTCGAGGATGGCGCGTTCCCAGGCACATATGCGGTTGAGGGGTTGCACCCGAAGGGGTCAGGGCACCGATGCCAGCCCCGGCCTCTCTATCGCGAACATACCCGCGCCCGGCTGTCCACAAACACGCTTCGGTGGAAAATCCGACAACGTGCGAGGCGGGACGCGCGCCTGTGCTAGTCCCCCGTCAGCCCCGCCACGCGCTCCGCATAGGGCTGAATCGGCGGCAGGTCGGCGGTGGGGCGGTCGAGGTAGAAGTAGGCGGTGGCGCACCAGTCATCCTGGCGTTCGAAGAGGCGGTAGTCGACGCCCTGCTCGACCTGCTCGGGGGTGAGCATCCCCGCGCCGGCGTTGGGCAGCTCCGCGATGCCGTGGGCGCGCATCGTCCGCGCCAGCACGCCGCGCTCCTCACAGCCGATCTGCTGAATCGTCACACGCGCGTCGGTGTAGAAGAACACCGGATCGGGGCCGTGCAGGCGGTAGAAGGAGAACTGCATGCGCGGGTGGTCGGCCACCGGGCAGCCGTGCCACTGGTGTGCGTACTGCCCCTGCCCCCAGCCGGTCGCGATGTAGTCCTCGGTGCCGGTGCCGCACAGGGTGGGCAGCACGGTGTCGCCGTCCAGGTACACCTTTACCTCGCCTTCGCCCCACCACGACGTGTCGTAGCGCGCGGTGTCGGCGATCGCCCCCAGCGTGGCGCCCAGGTAGCGTCCGCGCCCGTGTATGCGGGGGAGGATTTGGAAGTCCTGCCGCAGCGTGGTGGGGTTGTCGCGGTGGAAGTATGCGTGAAAGTAGCCCGCGTCGGAGCCGTGCGAATCGCCGAGGGTATAGTTCACGTCATAGAAGAACATGGGCAGGTCCACGGGGGACTCGTTGGTCACGGTGATGCGAAAACCGCTGCGGAAGGGCATGGGCAGGCGGCAGTTGAACGACCGCCCCTCCGGGTTGTCGAACCACGCGTTCTCGAACGCGGCGTTGCGCCCCAGTGCCACGCCGAAAAAGTCGCCCAGCGGCGCTTCCACGGCGGGGGCCTCCGCGTCGTCCCAATACATGCGCAGCACCAACCCGCGCAGCAGCGCGGGGGAGCGGTCGCTGATCGTCACCCACAGGCGGCGCACCGTGCCCACGCCCTCGCCGTGCGCCATGACATACGTTTCCCCGGCGGCCAGCGGCACAAAGGGCCGCCCCTTGCGCCCCCCGTTCGTCTCGCCGCCCGCCCCGGGCAGCCCGTCGGGATTCTCAGCGCTCGCCCAGCGGGTTTTCACCAGGACGGGCAGGGTGTAGAGGGTATCGGTTTTCATGGTAGGCTCCGTATGCGAAAAATCGGGTATCAGATTCAGTATTTAAATACATGGTAAGCACGAGGGATTACGTACCGACTGAAGTCGGTTCATTATAATAAATGCCTCATTCGACTCGGAATAAACCATAAGTATAAGTTTCTCTACCTATCGAACGTGAATGATCGCTAAGTTAGATGTCGCAAAATTATTCGGGTCACTTCCCATTGCACGGAGTGCTACTAACCGATAGGTTCCTGCTTTAGGGAAATTAAACCAACGTGTAAGATCGAGCGGTGAACCTTGGCGTTCGTCTTTGGGGATTGTTTCGCCTGGTTGGAGTTTCACAGTGGCACGCCTTTCCGGACCACCGATGCCAAAGTACGCCTCGGTATTAAGCGCCCATGAGGTTTTGGGAATCGGCATGCCACTTTCATCAAACATTGCCAAACGGAAATCGCTATCGCCGGTCAGAGGGACCTGAACTGTGCATTTACCGGCATTCTTTACAATAATAATAATCTCTATGGGCTTTCCGCGCCTGTATTGGACTTGCTTGGCTTGCACAGAAATCACAGTGCCGTTAGGCGCAGGATACCCAAAAGTGTATTGGCTGGCATGGCTTGCCAAATTGGCGGCGAGAACGAGCGAGATGATAAGAACAATAACTGCTCCTCCAATCATGTAGATGCGTTTCATTGGTCATTACCCTCCCCTACTTCTATCATTATGGATGCCTACTGCTCTACCCCCGCGAATGCGGGTGCGTCTGCCAGACGTCTTCGGCGCCGGCGAGGGCTTCCTCGGCGAGGTAGAGTTCGATTTCGCGCACGGCCAGCGCGCCTTCGGCGGCGACCACCACGATCTGCCGCCATGCGCCGCTGCGCACGTCGCCGGCGGTGAAGACGCCGGGCATACTGGTGCGGAAACAGCAGTCGGCTTTGATGAAGCCTTGCTCGTCCACTTCCACCTTGCCGTGCAGGAAGTCGGTGTTGGGCACGGTGCCGATGTAGACGAAGACGCCGTCGGTGGGCAGGTCGTAGTCGCGGTCGGCCACGATGTCGTGCAGGCGCACGCCGGTGACGTGCTGCTCGTCGCCGAGGACTTCGGAGACGATGGTGTTCCACAGGAAGGTGACCTTCGGGTTATTGCGCGCGCGCCCCTGCAGAATCTTCTGCGCGCGCAGGGTGTCGCGGCGGTGGATGATGGTGACGCTTTTGGCGTAACGCGTGAGGTAGACGCCCTCCTCTACCGCGGAGTCGCCGCCGCCCACCACCACCACGTCCTTGTCGCGGTAGAAGAAGCCATCGCATACCGCGCAGGAGGAGACGCCGCGGCCCAGGTAGGGCTCCTCGCCGGCCACCTGCATGTGGCGCCAGCGTGCCCCGGTGGCCACCAGCGCGGCGCGGGTGTAGATCATCCCGCCGTCGGTGTCTACCTGCACCATGCCGTCGAAGCTCACGTCGCGCACGCTGGCGATACGGATCTCCGCCCCGAATTTGCGCGCGTGCTCGTGAAACTTCTCGCCCAACTCCGCGCCGCTGATCTCCGGAAAGCCGGGGTAGTTCTCCACGGCCATGGTGTTCTGCACTTGACCGCCGGGCAGCGCGCGCTCGAGCACCAGCGTCTTCAACGCGCCGCGGGCGGCGTAGATGGCGGCGCTGAGGCCGGCGGGGCCGCCGCCGATGATGGTGAGGTCGTAGAGATGATCCGGAGCCATGACCCGATCCTTTCACGCGCCGCCCGCCGGAGCGCGGGCTCCGGCGGGCGGTGGTGGACATTACATCGCGGCGTTGAGGCGCCGCACCAGCTCTTCACGGGGCATCATGCCGACCACGCGGTCGACCGGCTGCCCCGCCTTGAAGATGATCATCGTGGGGATGGCCTGCACGCCGAAGCGGACGGCGAGCGGCTGGTTGTCATCCACGTTCACCTTGACGATCTTGATCGCCGCGCCCAACTCCTGGTTAATGGACTCCAGAATCGGGGCAATGGCCCGGCACGGCCCGCACCACGGGGCCCAAAAGTCCACCAGCACAGGCACGGCGGCCTGTATCACTTCCGCATCGAACGTGGCCGTTGAGGCCTCGGTAAGGTTTGCCACTGCATTGCCTCCTTCACCCGGGCGTCGCGGCACGCCGACGCAACGCGGGTGTAATACATTTCGCGCTTTCCCACCGGTCTCCTTCCCATTCGCCGACCTCGCTGCACGGAATTGTTGTCCCGCGCGCCGCCGACTGCGCGCTGCGCGCGTGAATGGGGGAATGTAGCCGCAGGCTGATGCTCTTTGACAAATGAATATCGCTAGGCTTTCGTACTTTGTGGCTCGGTCGGCTCCTCCGGGAGCAGGCCGACGTAGCGCAGCAGGGCGTCGGAGCCGTCGGCGAAGCGGGCCAGGACGGTC
>CAIYQO010000297.1 GCA_903928345.1 uncultured bacterium
GTCGCGTTGTGCCTGCGCGCGCGGGCGATCGGCACGTCATTGTATGAGGCGTCTGCGGCGTTATGGCACGACTATCTGAAAAACGAACTCCGCAATCCTACTATTACGGCGGTGGGGTGTGCATAAGCGAAAGTCCTAATAATGCCTCAGCTAGCCCGGCATTCCTTCACATCGTGCACCATCCGGGCTAATAGGCGGATGAAAAAAAGCGTCCCGCTCCATAGTATTACCTGCTTTGACTACCCGGGTTGCCGATTTGTTCTCCACGTTTGCATGTATTTGCAAAAATAGTTTATCGCCTGTTAACCGGCCCGCTTGCACGTTAAAACGCCAGCGGTACGGGCGGACCGAGGGTGATCGATGCGCGTGTCACCACGGCGGCAAAGGCGTAGATTTCCACCCCGCGGCGCTGGGCATCAAGCACGGCGTCGGCGAAGTGGGGGTCGAGGGCGCGGTGCGGCGTAAAACGGACGGCATCCTCGCGCTGGATGAGGAATACGGCAGCGGCACGGTCACCCGCCTCGCGCGCGCTGGCCAACTCGGCCAGATGGCGGGCGCCGCGCGCGGTGGGGGCGTCGGGAAAGCGGGCCGTGCCGTCCTCCACCAGCGTGACGGACTTCGCCTCGACCCAGCAGCGCCGCTCGTCGCGCGCGAGCAGGAAATCCAGCCGGCTCTCCCCGAGCGGCACCTCCGCGCGGACATATGCCCACCCGGCAAAGGGTGGCAGCGCACCCGCACGCAGCACTATATCGAGCAGGCGGTTGGGCACGCGGCTGTCCACCGATACCAGCGTCTCCCCGTGATACGCCATGAGCAGATCATACGCCGTGGCACGCATCGCGTGGCGTCGGTCGGCCACCAGCACACGCGCGCCAGGGGTGAGCAGCTCGCGCATCCGGCTGGAGGTCGGCACGTGCGCCTCGACGATCTCCCCATTCAGTTCTACCCGCGCGACAAAACGGTTCCGCTTGTCAATAAAGCGGCCTTCCAGCACCGGACCGGGGATGTCGAGGGTGAGGATACTCATGCTCTGTGGTTAATCCCCTTCCCAGCGCAGCACGCGTTTTGCCAGCTTCGCGTCGATCGGCACGCCCAGGTCGGCCAGGCGGGTGCGGATGTGCGCCAGCGCGGCGGGGCGGCGCAGGCGGTCTGCCGCGGTGAAGGCGTCCGGCAGCCAGCGCTCCGCCAGATCCCAGATGTAGCCGTAGGTGCCGCGCTCGCGACCGGAAAGGCCGGTTTTCGTGACGATGAAGCGGCGCTCCAGCTCCCACAGGCCCGCGTTGGTGCTGCCACGCGCCTCCTTGCCAAGGGCGCGGTTGATGTCGCGGATGCTGATAGGCCCGCGCTCCTCGATGAGGTGGTAGAGCGCCACCGTTGCCATCGGCAGCGCGCCTTCGTGGATCAGCTCATCCGCCGCGGCACCGTTGGCGGCGATGAAGGCGGGCAGCCAGTCCAGGGTGAGGAAGCCGGGCCGCCCGGCGAAGAGACGCGTGTAGTAGAGACGTTTGGCCACGTGCAGGTCGTCCTTCCAGAACCACGCCTGCCACAACGCGTCGGGGGTGCCCATGGCCACCGCCAGGTTCGGAAAGGCGGGGAAGCGCTCCAGCGCGTTGATGCTGCAAAACCCCACCGCGTCGACAAACCGCCCCGCGTCCGCCTCGGTGTGCACCGCCCCCGCCCAGTCCTCGCGCCAGCTTTGCAATGACATGACTGATCTCCAGAGGGGTATTAACCACAGAGACACGGAGGCACAGAGAACTTTTTCCTTCGGCTGCGCCGAAATGCCTCCCCGGCGCAGCCGGCAAAGAGTATCGCTGTGTCTCAGTGTCTCTGTGGTTCATACCTCGTTCGCTATTCCGCGATGAACCGATCCACCACCAGTTGGCGGAACTCGGGGGAGAGGCTGGCGAAGAAGGCGGTGAAGCCGGTGACGCGCACCACCAGGTCGGGGTACTGCTCGGGGTGCGCGTGGGCGGCGAGCAATGTCGCCTTGTCCAGCACGTTGATGTTGAAGAGCGTGCCGCCCAGGTCGAAGTGCCCGCGGATCAGCCCCGCGACCTTCTCGATGCCGCCCTCTTCCTTCGACAGGCCGGGGTCCATCTCCAACTGCATCGGCGCGGCGTTGCCGTAGCCGGGCTGCACGGCGGCGATGGCGGTGGCCATGGCGGTGGGGGCGCCGTCGCTGCGGAAGCCGGGGTCGGGGTTGGCGCCGTGGGCGATGGGCTGCCCCGCGCGGCGCCCGTTCGGCGTGGCGGGCAAAACGCGGCCCATGGCGATGGTGTTCGACCAGGAGAACCAGCCGGGCACCATGCGTTGCCCGCCCGGGGTGGGGGTGTCGGCGACCAGGTGGGTGAACAGCGCATTCACGCGCTGCGCCCAGTCGTCCCCGCGCGAGCCACCCTGGCCGTAGCGCGCGCTGTGCTTCAGCATCAACCGCACGCGTTCGCCGTCGGCACCCTGGTAGTCCTCCTCCAGGTGGCGCTGCACATCCATCCAGGTGAGTTTCCCCTCGCGCTCCACCCGCTGCTCGAGGGCGGCGAAGGAGTCTGCCACCGTGGCGAGGCCGCTGCCATCCACGCACAGGTTGTAAAACTCCACCCCGCCGTGGCTGGCATCGAGCCCGCGCTCCAGCGGGCCGTGGCACATCAGGTCGATCATCAGCTCCGGCATATTTTCCCACTGGTGCGCGAGGTGGAAGTCCAGCCCGCGCGCAATGCACGCCGTGGCCCGCGTCAGGTGCGCCGTGAAGCCGGCCCACAGCGCGTCCATGCTCGGGGCGTCGCCGGCCAGCATCTCCCGCAGCGCCACGTCGAAGACCTTGGCGACGTTGATCTTCACGCAGTCGTTCATGGTGTATTCGCGGCCCGGGATGACCGTCCAGTGGCAGCCCACCGAGAGGCGCTGGCGGGCCAGCTCCTCGGGATACCCGTTGCGCATGAAGCCCTGCACCACCGCGGTATCGTTGCAGTAGCGCGGCCACGCCAGGCGATCCTCGAAAAGGTGGCGCACCGAGGTGAGGAAGAGCCGCTCGTCCATCCCGTCGTGCACGCGCACGGTGAGGTTGCAGGCGATGCCCATGCGGTGCGCGGCCTCCAGAATGAGGAAGGAGAGGGGGTTCGTCGCGTCGCGCCCGTCGGGCAGCGTGCCGCCCACCTGGTAGTACTGCGTTTCGTTGAGCAGCAGGCAGGCGAGGTAGTAGATCGCCGTCTCGTCGTCGATACGCCCCGCGGCCTTGTCGCGCGCGTAGAAGGGCAGCAGCCACTGGTCGAGCCAGCCGCCGGCGCCGTCGCCGTTGTAGGTGCGCGAGGCCAGGTTGAACCACGCCCACCACTGGCAGGCCTCACGCATCGTGCGCGGCGGGTTCTCCACGATCCACTCGTTCGTCGCGGCCATCTCGCGCAGGTTGTCGAGCAGCTCCGGGCGGGTCTCTGTCGCGATCAGCGCATGAATAGCGGTGATGTGGCGGCGTATCCACCCCTGCACGCCGAGGATCAGTTGCTCCTCGGCGTCGTAGAAGGCGGCCTTATCCGCTCCGTGTTCGGCGCGGCAGCGGCGAATCTTCTCCAGCAGCCCGCCCCAGCCCAGCTCAAAACCGATGCGTACGTCGGGGCCGAAGTGCTGCGGGGCGCCGATGCCGCACACCAGGCCGTACAGCTTGTGTTCGGGGAGCCACGCCGTGAAGTCCGACGCCGGGTCCTGGTTCCACACGCTGTGGTTGGGCATCCAGTACAGGCAGGTGTACCAGCGGCCCGCGAAGGCGTCCAGCGGGTCCACGTAGACGGGGTACGCGTCCATCAGGCTGCGGAAGTTCCGGCTCCAGCCGTCATAGCCCGCGAAGGTGCCGTAGGGGGTGTTGGGGGTCGGCTCCCAGTGGAAGTCCTCCGGGGGGAGGATCATCCCGAGGTCGTCGCCATCCATCGGGCCGTTCTTCGCCACTTTGGCCCGCGTCTGCGCGATCTTCTGGTCATGGAGTAACCGGATACGGTCCTGGTACGATAAAGCTGCAACTGCCATAGTCTTCCTCGCCGTTCGAACGTCTGCCCCCTAGTTTCGCGCACTACACGGGGATTCCTTGCGCCGAGTGAGAGAAATGCGAAAAAGATGGACAACGTTTTGCCATAGGGTATAATAGCCTCAACCGCTGAACGGAAAGGATACCCGCATGGCCCACAACCGCCGACGCTGGCTGCTCCCCCTGGCGATCACATGCCTCCTCGCCGCCGCCTTCGGCGCGTGGTGGGTGTGGTGGCGGGTGCCGGAGTTGCGGCTGGTGGGGCGGTACAATAGCTGCCTATTGTGCACATACAACGCCTACGGCTTTTTTGTAAAGGAAATCGTCGCGTCGAATACGTATGCAATCGTATCACATGACTGGTCGGGAGGCACGCTGGGGCGGAGCTTGCCCATGACTTGCAATGATGCTGTAAGCTACAGTTCTATCGACGCCTATACATCTCCCGACGCGCATTGGGTCATCACCCGTCTCCCCGGTGGCGATCAAACACAGGCACTCTGGAGTATTTGGCATAATGGTTCGCTCGTCCGCGAGGAACAACTCCCATGTTGTGATTGTCTCCGTATCCGCAACGATGGCACCGCGTGGTTACTCGGCAATCGAGGCAATACTTTCTACTTTTATGCCATACAGCCACAACGAACACTGGCCACAACCGATCATCTGGCAATAGCGTTTCCAGGGCCGGGGGTGGTTGGTCAGATTGAGCTACCTTATGAAATTGTACCTGTCTATACCTCGCGAGCATTTGTTACCGAAGCACCGGGGTCACTATCCGCGGATGGCACTACGCTGATACTATCTGCATGTCGATGGGATACCCTGAACGCCTATACGCTCTTCCCCGCATACCTGACGTATCATTTTACTTACGAAGGGGATCATTTGGGTCTGAAACGCCTGCCCCTCAATACCGTCACTCAGACTAAACACACGATCATTGTCCCTGGCGGCTGCACATTTGCATCGGGAGTGGCTGATGTCGCTTCGTTACCCTCACCCCCGACAGTTCCGCCGCAAGCCAACATCAGTGCACTCGGTGGGCCAGGATGGACTTTGCCGGTGTGGCAGACTTACCCGGATTATTGGACTTCTGCCTCAACATCGGATGGCCGGTACGCCGTTGCCTGTTATGAATACAAAACGCAAAAAACCACGTCTGTGATTGACGCCATGAACCAATGGTTCGCTCGCTGGCATCTCCCCGCTTCTCATCAGGGGTATCGGCGGCAAACCTACCTGCTTGACCTGTATGAGCGCCCCGGCATCCTGCGCGGACGGGCGCACTTACCGCGTTCGGAAATCCAACCGAGTTGCCTCTTTGCCCCCAACGGTCGCGACATCATCGTGAGTATCTGGTATACCGTGCTCCTCTACCACCGTTAGCCACACGTTCACCTCCTCTTTCCCCACTGTTGCACCTCCGTTGACGCAACGGAGGCAACCCATTAACTCCCTCGCGGTATTATAGATATCGGACCCGGGACGCGGGGGAGCAGGGTTTTAGCGGTAGAGGAGCGAACCATGACCATGATGATGTCTCGACCTATACACAAACGGCAACGGACGCCTGAACCTGCCCCGGTCCCCGTCGCCGTCAGCACGTCGCGCTTTGCAGGCGCGAGCGGCGTGGAAGAGTTGCACCTGATGCTGCGCCCCACCGCCGATGCCGACGTGGCAACCCAGTGGGCGTGGTTGCGCCGCGCCTACACCGAGGCCTGCGCCGCGCAGGGGTTGGCGGCCGGCACGGGCGTCTTTCTGCGCGTGCTCTACAGCGAGCGCCCGTCGGACACCGCGTTCCCCTTCGACGGCGCCGTCTCGTGGGTCTACCAGCCGCCCCTGCCGCCGGCGCGGATTGTGCTGTGGGCCTACCACCTGCGCACGCCGGAAGGCGCCCCCGCCATGCGGCGGGAAGGCGCGTGGCTGGCGGTGCCGCGCCCCGAGCTGACGCACCTGTGGACGGCCGGCCTGACCGCCCCTGACGCGGGCGACTCCGGCGCGCAGACCACGGCTATCCTCGATGCCTACACCGCGGGGCTGGAGACGATGGGCCTGACGCTGCCCGAGCACGTGCTGCGCACGTGGTTCTTTGTGGAGCACATCGACGAGAAGTATGCGGGACTGGTAGCAGCGCGGCGCGACTTTTTCACCGCCCACGGGCTCACCGCGGACACGCACTACATCGCCAGTACCGGCATCGAGGGGCTGCCCACGGGCGGGCCGGCGGTGATGATGGACGCCTACGCCGTCGCCGGGGTGCGCCCGGAGCAGATCCACTATCTATCCGCGCCGGACTACCTCTGCCCCACGCACCACTACGGCGTAACCTTCGAGCGCGGGGTATCCGTGGCCTACCGCGACCGCACGCAGGTCTACATCTCCGGCACCGCCAGCATCGACCGGGAGGGGCAGATTCTGCACGTCGGCGACGTGCGGCAACAACTCACGCGCACGCTGGAGAATATCGCGGCGTTGCTGGCCCAGGCGGACACCGACTTCAACCACGTGGTGATGGCCCTCGTCTACCTGCGCCACCCCGAAGATCGCGCCGTCGCGCAGGAGCAGTTGCAGGCGTGCCTGGGCCACGTGCCCATCCAGGTCGTGCTCGCCCCCGTCTGCCGCCCCGGCTGGCTGATCGAAATCGAGTGCATCGCCATCCGCCCCAACGACGACGCGGCGCTGCCGGAGTTCTAAAGGTGGCATGGGCGTCTCGCCCATGATACTTCACGGGCGAGACGCCCGTGCCACGCTTCGGCCGATGACACCTATCCGCCGGGTTGCGAATACCAGAACAACCGCAACCCGGCTACGACCTCGCTAACCGTTTCACGCGGCCTTCTGTTGCCCCTGCTGCCGCATATAGGCGAAGGCCTTGTCGTTTTCTTTGCGGAATTCCTCGTGGGTGAGGCCGGTGGCGGCAAAGAGCGTGCCGAAGCCGGTGATCAGCATCCCCATACGACCGGCTTCGTTCACTTCGGCCTCGGTTGCGCCGGCGAGTGCGGCCGCGCCCCGGAAGAAATACACGCAATACAGGTCCTGCTGCGAGGCGGCAACCGCCAGGCACATCAGATACTTCGCCTTCATGGGCAGCGCGGTCTCACTGAACAGCAGCGCCTTGATCGTGCCCCAATCCGCTTCGAGCGTGCTGTCGGGAAGCCGGGTAATGAATTCGGGCACCAGCCCGAACGCCTGCTTTACGTCCGCATAGATCGCCTCACGGGTCATCTGTAACCTCCTCTGGGCCGTGGATTGTTCCCGTCTTGATTTCGGCGCTTGCACCGGCCGGAAAACGCGCGACGCGTCGCCGCCCCGACCTATGCATGTGCCAACGCGATGCATACCGGCATCGTCCCATTCACGTATCTGTCCGTAGCTCGCGGGTACGCTCGCGCTCCCAAGGTGCTATGCATTCGCGTGGCACTACGATTCATGCCCCTTGCTCCACATTATTCCCCTTGCCCCCTCCCCGGCGGCGCGGTTGCGAGGTATAATAGAGATAATGTCCGTGCCGATTCTCAAAGAGCCGCCGGTGACGTTGCGCGAGGCGCTGGTGCCGTACCTGATGGCGGCGCTGAACATGCTCGCGCCCACGCTGGCGGCGGGGTATGACGGCACGTCCCAGTTGCGGCTGGTGCAGAGCGTGGCGGTGGCGCTCATCCTCCTCGGCGTCCCGTGCAGCATCTGGTTCCGTATGCGGCGCTACAACCGCTACCTGCTCAACATCATCACCATGGTGCCGCTGCTGGCGCTCACCTGGGCCCTCACCCATACGCACCCCGGGCTGCAGATCGACTGGAACAATTTCTGGAACTCGGTGATGTCCCGCGACGTGATGGAGCAGTTGGCGGGCATGCTGCAGGTCTTCGTGCTGCTCTCCGCAGGGCGCGCCTTCCTGCTCGTCATCACGCGGGATATGGTGCAGACGCCGCTGCCGGGTATCATCATCTTTCTGCTGGTGGCGGTGCTCAATCGCAATACGCGCAACGCCAGCTCCACCGACGCGCTCACGCTCATCTGCCTGCTCCTCTTTCTGGCTACCTCGCTGTACATCTTCAGCCAGGATCATGCGCAGACGTGGTTCTCCATTTCCACTCCCCTGCGCGTGCAACGCCGCATTGTGCTGCTCATGGCCGGGTTCGTGCTCATCTTCTTCCCCGTGAGTCTGCTGCTGGGGTCGCGCCTGGAGCACTTCAACATGGCCTCGCTGGCCAATATCCGCAGCCACCGCATGTCGCGCTTCCACTGGAGCCTGGGGCTGGGCGGCGAAATCGGCCTGGGCACGCAGGATATCGTGGAGCTGGGCAGCAGCGACTGGCCGAGTGGCAATGGGCAGACGATGATGCGCGTGCGGCTGGCGCGCGAGGCGCCGCAGTACCTGCTCTGGCGCGAAAGCAGCTATACCCGGTATGCCAACGGGCAATGGCTGCTGCGGGGCCGGGTGGGGATGAACAGCACGCGCTGGCTCGCGGGACGACCGGGAGAGTGGGGGGCCGAGTATCCGCACGACTACCAGATCCTCGCCGCCCCCAACCAGTCCGGCACCATCGTGTCGGTCGACCCGCTGGGCAACCTGAGCGACCCGGGCATCGTGGAAGCGATCAAAGAGAAGGCCATCAAGCTCACCCGCGATCCGCTGACGGGGTTGATACGCCCGGACAACAAAGTGGCCGTGCTGCAGGAGTTCTCCATGCACGCGCGCCTGCTCGGCAACACCCCGGTGCCCGTGCCCGTCGCCTACCAGGTCGCGCACGTGCAATCGGAGGATACGCACTTCAAATACGCCTTCGTGCACGATGACGGTGGGCTGGTGATCGGCAATTCGGTGGCCGGCGACATCCTCAACTCCTACGAAGCGGTATCCATCGTCAAACCGTTGCCGTCGTTGCTGAAGTTGAAGGTCTCCCCGACGCTGCTGCACCGCTACGATTTTCTCGAGATGCCCGGCGGGCCGTCCAGCGAATTTGCCGTGCGCATCCGCGCCAAGGCGGGGGAGATTCTCAAGGAGAGCGGGCTGAGCGAGAAGAGCGACGCCTTCGAAATCGTGCGCCACTTCGAGATGTACCTGGGGCAGCACTACCAATATACGCTGCAACCGGCGCCGCCGCGCTCCAACGCCGACCCGGTGCTCGATTTCCTCTTCACGCAGAAGAAGGGGTACTGCGTCTACTTCGCCACCGCCATGGTGATGCTCTGCCGTTCGGTGGGGTTGCCCGCGCGCTTCACGGTGGGATTCGCCACCGGCGAGCAGTTGGAAGACCAGACCGAGCAGGAGCGGCGCAGCTACATCGTCTACGACGTGAAGGCGAAGGATGCCCACGCGTGGGCCGAAGTCTTCCTGCCGCGCTATGGCTGGTATACGTCCGACCCGACCGCGGGCAGCCAGCTCGCGCCGTCGGTGTGGGGCACGTTGTGGGATGCCGTGACGGGGTTGGTGACGACGATCAAGAACGGCGTGGTGCTCTTCTACACCCTGTTGCGCACCGACAAACGCGTAGCCGCCTACGCGGAGATCGCCCTCGCCCTGCTCATGCTCCTCGGTGCGGGCCTCATCTTCTGGCGCCAGGAGCGCCCGCCCGCCTTCCCGAAGCAGACCCTCGACGACGCGGACGCGCGCGCCCTCATCATCGCCTGCTACCGCCGCCTGCATCGCTGGCTGGGGATGTGGGGGGTGATGAAACCGGACGGGCTGACGGCGCAGGAGTTCGACCGCCTCTTCTGGGAAGTCAATCCCGTGATGGGCGTGCCGGTGCGCGCGGTGACGCGGCTGTACCTGCGCGCGAAGTACGACGCCGCGCCGTTGACCGACGCCGACGCGCGCGCCGCCGTGCAGCAGATGCACGACCTGTGGGAAGTGGCGCGCACGGAAAAGCGAAAGCTGTTGAATCGCACCGAGGTGGATGTCTGACGATGCTGGAGCAACCGTGCGGCGTCTGTGGGCGTATGCTGGATGTGAACGAGGCGGTCTGCCCCGCATGCGGGATGGCGCGCCACCGCACGGCACGTCGCCCGCCGCACGCCGGCTTCACCGCGTTGATGGCCGCACTGGCGCTGACGCTCCTCGGCGGCATCATCGGCTGGGTCTGCGGTGCCATGGCGACGCTGGCACACTGGGACGCGGCTATCCCGGAGGGCAGCGCCTGCCTGGGCGGCCTGCTGGGTGCCGCCGTCGGCGTCGTCGTCTACCGCCGCCTGCAACGGTAACGCGTAAGTCGCTCGAAAACGGGAAAACTGACCGTACCACCGGCAGTACGCCGGTACGCAGCACAGGAGTACACCGTGACACGCAATCTGCTTATTATCGGCATCCTGCTCGCCCTGGCCGGCTCGGTCTGGGGCAAGGGGTTGGCGGAGCGCCGTCTGGACGAGCGCGATTTCCACGGTTGGGAAGCCGTCACCCATGAAGATCCGGAGAACGGCATCTATCAGATCTGGCACAAGCCGATCGACGGGATGCCGAAGGGGGTGAAGGCGGAGACGCTCTTTGCCTACCAGGTGACGGAAACGCATTCGCCGGGCGAGGCGCGAGGCATGGCGCGCGACAATCTGGAGAAGACGAAGTTCGACCGCTACATCGCGCGCGGCTACACGGTAACCGCCAGCCCGTGGAAGGTGCGCGATCAGGCGGGGATGCAGTTCACCGTGCGTGGGGCCGGGGAAGCGGAGGCGGATGGACTGGCGCACCGCGCCGAGGTCTACGTGCTCTCCTTCGCCGTGAACGACTACGTGATCCGCGCCGAATATCGCCAGGTCTTCTCCGCCAAGGAGTTGGACGACGTGGACAAGGCGGCCAAACGCGAAGCCACCCCGGCGACGGCGGAGGAGCTGGACACTTGCGTGCTGGTGGTGTGGGGGAAGATTCAGGGCGTGCTGCCCACGCCGCTCCCCGCCGACCCGACGCCGGTGCCGACGCCCACGCCCGTGCCCACCCCGCTGCCGACCCCCGCGCCGTCGGCCACCGATCCCGCGGCGCCCGCGCCGACCTGGCACACGACGGACGGCAACTTCGCCCTGGCACTGCCCGCGGGGTGGAAGGTGAAATCGGAGAAGGGGAAATACACCTTTGACGGCCTCGCGGGTGCCACGCTATGCCTCTACAGCCCCGACGCCTACGACGGCGACAAGGGGCTGCAACAGGCACTGCAGCAGTTCCTCGACGGCCAGAAGGAGATCAGCGCGGACGGCTTTACCACCAAAGGGTGGGCGGTGGACGGCGGCACGGGCGTGGAAGTGCACTACCGCAACGCCGCCAAGCACGCCATGCACGTGTGGTACGTCGGCAAAGCCAACCGCCTCTGGCGCCTGGAAGTCGAATGCGACGCCCCCGACGCCCCCATCCCCGCCGCCGTAACGACGATGCTGGGGAGCGTGCGGTTGAAGTAAATTGTCTGAACCGGGATTTGGGGGGATCAAAGGATTTACTTGATGGGAGGACGTGTGAACCATCCGTATAATCCCGACCATCCCCTCTATCCCGATGAAATACCTAACTGAAGGTAAATCGTCTCATCGCGAGCCCTAAAACGTTCCCCCATCAAGGAAATCCATTAATCCCCCCAAATCCCGGTTCAGACTAAAACTTCTCCCAGTGCACCACCTCCGCCAGCGTCCGCTTGGCCGGGGTGGGGTGGTCGGCGGAGTAGCCGAGGGCGACGACGGCGATGAGTTTGTAGCCGTCCGGCGCGCCGACGAGGGCGCGGATGTCGTCGGCGTAGGGTTTCTTATCCCCGGCGATCCAACAACTGGCCAACCCCAGCGCGGTGGCGGCGACCAGCAGGTTCTGCACGGCGGCGCTGCCGTCCTCGATATAATACTTCGTGTCCTCACAGAGCACCACCACCGCGGCGGGGGCGTCGGTGATGAACTTGCCGTATTCCAGCGTCTCCGCCAGCGCGCGGCGCATGGCGGCGTCGGTCACCACCACGAAGGCCCACGGCTGCACGTTGCGCGCGGTGGCGGCCAGGCGGGCGCAGTCGATGCAGGTCTCCAGCGCCTCGCGCGGCACCGGGCGAGACTTGTAACGGCGAATGCTGCGGCGGGTGCGCAGCGCGTCGAGGGCATCCATGACAGGCCTCCCTTCGTATGACGCTCCATTCGCCTCCCTCGGCCGATTCCCTGCCGCGGCAGGGAGACGCGTCGCCGGGGCGAATGAACGAGTATGACCGAGAACGCGACACGACGACGGCGTTTGCTCTGGTGGGGCATCGGCTACCTCATCGTCGTATGCCTCGTCTGGGGCCTGGAGCTGAAGGTGGCGGAGCGCTGGTGGTTTACCACGCTGCTCACCTACCTGCCGCAGCAACCCGCGCTGCTACCCGGCGTCGTGTTGCTGCCCTGGGCGCTGGCGCGGCGCGCGTGGCCGGCGGCGGGGGTGACGGCGGGCGCTATGCTGATCGCGCTTTTCGCGTTGTTGGGGTGCAACGTGCCGCGCTTCGATGCCTTGGATGCGCGCGGTTACCCGCTACGCGTCGTCACCTACAACGTGGCGCAGGGGGAGTTCGGGGTGCAGAAGGCGCTGGCGGCCGTGCGGCGCGAGAACCCCGACGTGGTGGTACTGCAGGAGACGAACAGCCGCCGCTGGCCGGGCACCACGCAACCCGCGTTGTTGGCCGCCTTTCCGGGCTATCAGACCGCGCCGGGCGGCGAAGTGGCCGTCTTTTCCCGCTATCCCATCCTCGTGCAACGCAGCCACCCGGTGCCGCGCACCAGCCGGGCGGTGCTGGAGGTGGTGCTGAACGTACACGGGCAGCGCGTGACGATCTTCGACACGCACTTCAGCACCGCGACGAACTCCCACGAGGCCAGCCGCCATCTCGACTTCCCGCACCCCGTCTACCTGCGCCACACCGCCGCCGTGCGCGCGGCGGAAGCGGCGCAGATCCTCGACCTGACGGCGCACTGCCCCACGCCGCTGCTCGTTGCCGGGGATTTCAACACACCCCCACGCGGGCGCATCTACCGCACGCTGGCGACCCACCTGCACGATGTCTTCCGCACCGTGGGGTGGGGGTGCGGCGGCACCTTCCCCGCGCGCCTGCCCCTGCTGCGCATCGACTACGGCTTCGCCCGCGGCCTCACCCCCCTCCACGCCCGCGTACTGAACCTGCGCGGGTCGGACCATCGGCCGGTAGAGATGGATCTGCTTCTGGAAGCGCCGTGGATGGACTGACGCGTTGAATAGTCGGGACTGCCACCACTTTGCCGCATTTGGGTCTCGACATACCGGCTGGCACCGAAAAGTGGTGGCTGTCCCGACTATTCAACCACGGAATACGGGGGGAGATGCCCGTGGCATGTTCTTGTATTCACGCGCGAAGTGGGGACTGCCCCAATGCCGTTCATATGTCCGCATCCGTCCGAGCCCCTCTCCCGCTGGGAGAGGGGTTGGGGTGAGGGCCGCGCGGGAGCGCGGAACGACGATTGAACCAAAGTGGGGACAGCCACGATTTCCCCAGTCCGCCCATCAGGGTTTCATCCCGGATGCTGGCAAAATCGTGGCAGTCCCCACTTCGCACGGTCGCTCTTCTTCCCCTTACACCGTCATATCGCCCGTTTGCGGGTTGAGGACCGGGCAGTAATCGGCCAGGCGGTTGAGCGCTTGCACGTAGGCTTTGGCGCTGGACTCGATCACGTCGGAGGAGGCGCCGCGACCGGAGAAGATGCGCCCCTCCTCGTTGCTGAGGCGCACCGTCACTTCGGCCAGTGCGTCGGTGCCGCCGGTGACCGAATGCACGATGTAGTCCACCAGCGTGTGCGGCAGTTGCGCCACCGCGCTGATCGTCTGATAGACCGAATCGACCGAACCGACGCCGATGCCCGCCTGCGTGACCAGGGTGTCGCCCACGCGGATGCGCACCGTCGCCGTCGGCAGGATGTCGGTGCCGCAGAGCACCTGCAGGAATTCGATGTGGAAGCGCTCCTCGACCAGGTTCGACTCGTCCATCACGATCGATTCCAGGTCGCGTTCGGTGATTTCCTTCTTCTTCTCCGCCACTTCCTTGACGCGCTGTACCACCTTTTCCAGTTGCGAATCGTCCAGCTCGAAGCCCATCGCCAGCAGCTTGCGCAGGATGGCGTGCTTGCCGGAGTGGATGCCCAGCACCAACTTGGTGCCGCCGGCGCCCACGTCCTCCGGGCTCATGATTTCATAGGTCATCCGGTTGGCCAGCATGCCGTGCTGGTGGATGCCCGCCTCGTGGGCGAAGGCATTGGCGCCCACGATGGCCTTGTTCGGCTGCTCCGGGATGCCCGTTACGTCGCTGACCAGCCGGCTGCTGCGGGTGATTTCGTGCGTGTTGATGTTGTGCGTCACCGGGTAGCGGTCGGGGCGCGTGCGTATGGCCATCACGATCTCCTCCAGCGCCGCGTTGCCCGCGCGCTCGCCCAGGCCGTTGATGGTGCATTCCACCTGCCCGGCGCCGTTGCGCACCGCGGCCAGCGAGTTCGCCACCGCCAGGCCCAGGTCATTGTGACAGTGCACGCTGATGACGGCTTTTTCGACGTTCGGGACACGCGACCGAATGGTGGCGATCAGTTCGCCGAACTCTTCCGGATTGGCATAGCCGTCGGTATCCGGGATATTCACCGTGGTGGCGCCGGCGTCGATAACCGCTTCGACCACCTGGCAGAGGAAATCGACATCGGAGCGGGTGGCGTCCTCGGCGGAAAACTCCACATCATCGCAGAAGGTGCGCGCCAATTTCACCGCCGCCACCGAC
>CAIYQO010000298.1 GCA_903928345.1 uncultured bacterium
AGGGACATCGGATCGGCGAAGATGGCTACACAGGGACTCGGGGGCTTGTTCGGGTCGCGAAAGCCCTTGTCTCTCCTCCATGTGACCACCTGGGCAGGAAATTACCCAACGAAGGGGAAGTTCATTCAAACGGCTTCTTAGTTTCTCCATCGATATGGTCGAGTTGAACGATCCGCAGGAACATGGCATCTACCAGGTCGGCTTCATGGGATTCAGCGTGCATGGCAGCGGTTATCTTTTCCCATGGACATATGCGGAGACCCTGGCGAAGCTGCGCAACCACCCGGTACTGTCGCCGATCCGTGACCTCTGCCGCACGCTTTGGCCAGCCACTTCAACCGTACCGCGCAAGGAGATCATCGAGGGGCGCCGCACCATGGGCAAGCTGTGGGCCGAACCCCTCGACGCTCCCCTCGACTGGTACTGGGCAATCAATGAAACGTATTGACAAGGGGTTGTCATCGACGTCCGGCGGCGGAAACAGCAGACGGCCTGTGCGCGTGAATACTTCATACGTACAGGCCGTCGTTCTTGTTCATGCACGTGTAGTCGAGAACCCTACCCCACCGGCTCCGCATCCCCCTCGCGGATTTCTACGCGGCGGATTTTACCGCTGATCGTTTTGGGGAGTTCGGTGACGAACTCGATGATGCGCGGGTATTTGTACGGCGCGGTGGCCTTCTTCACGTAGTTCTGCAGCTCTTTCACCAGCGCGTCGGAGCCGGTGACACCCGTGGCGAGCACCACGGTGGCCTTGATGACGTGGCCGCGGTCGGGGTCGGGCACGCCGGTGACGGCGCATTCCATCACGGCCGGGTGCTCGATGAGCGCGCTCTCCACCTCGAACGGGCCGACACGGTAGCCGGAGGTCTTGATCAGGTCGTCGGCGCGGCCCACGAACCAGTAGTAGCCATCCTCGTCGCGCCACGCCATGTCGCCGGTGTAGTAGACGCCGTCGTGCCAGGTTTTGGCGGTGAGCATCGGGTCGCGGTAGTAGCCGTCGAAGAGGCCGGCGGGCAGCTCTTTATCCGTGCGCACCACGATCTGCCCCTCTTCGCCCACCTCGCAGGACTCGCCGTTGTCGTGCACCAGGTCGATGGCGTAGCCCGGCGAGGGGCGGCCCATCGAACCCGGGCGCGGCGCCATCCACGGGTAGGTGGCGATGGACACCGTCATCTCCGTCTGCCCGAACCCCTCCATGAGCTTGAGGCCGGTGAGGCGCAGGAAGGCGTTGTATACCTCCGGGTTGAGCGGCTCCCCCGCCACGACGCAGTACTGCAGCGCGGAGAGGTCGAACTTGGAAAAGTCCTCGCGGATGAGGAAGCGGTACACGGTGGGCGGCGCGCAGAAGGTGGTCACCTTATGCTTGGCGATCACGCGCAGCAGTTCCGCCGGGCTAAAGCGGTCGTAGTCGTAGACGAAGACGGCGGAGCCGCAGAGCCATTGGCCGTAAATCTTGCCCCACACCGCCTTGGCCCACCCGGTGTCCGCCACGGTGAGATGCAGCCCGCCGTCGACGACGTTCTGCCAGTACCGGGCGGTGAGGATGTGCCCGAGCGGGTAGAGGAAGTTGTGCTGCACCATCTTCGGCATCCCGGTGGTGCCGGAGGTGAAGTAGAGCAGCATCGGGTCCTCGTTGCGCGTGCCCGCCGCGCCGGTGGGACGGGTGAAGGCCGTCGGCGCCTGCGCCATCGCTTCCAGCGACTGCCACCCCGCGCGCGTACCGTCGGCCACGATGCGCAGTGCCACCGTGGACGACTCGGCCGCCGCCGCGTCGATCTCGTCGCACACCACATCGCCGTTGATCGACACGATGGCTTTGATGCTCGCCGCGTTGGCGCGGTAGATCAGGTCCTTCTTCTTGAGCAGGTGCGTGGCGGGGATGGCCACCGCGCCCAGCTTGTGCAGCGCCAGCAGCACGAACCAGAAGGCGTAACGCCGCTTGAGGATGAGCATCACCGGATCGCCCTTGCCGATGCCCAGCCCCCGCAGGTAGTTCGCCGCCTGGTCACTGTACTGCTTCATTTCGGCGAAGGTGAAGGTGGCCTCGGCGCCGTTTTCGTCGCACCACACCAGCGCGGGGCGGTCGGGCGTCTCCGCCGCCAGCGCGTCCACCACGTCGTAGGCGAAGTTGAAGTTCGCCGGCGGGGTGACGCGGAAATCCGCGTAGAACTCGTCGTAGGACGTGAAGTCGGTGCGCGTCACGAAACGTTCGAACATGCCGGTCTCCTCCGGAGGGATTTCAGATTCAGGATTCAAGGAGGTGATAACCCATCCGCCTTGCTCCCCCTTCCACGTCTCAGGACGTTACGGGGGTGGGGGGTGGGGGGTGGGGGTCGGGCTCCCGAAAGCTTATAAAATGACGGCCAGGAATTTGGCAGGCCCGTCGCCCACGGCCTGCATGCCATGGGGCTGGCCGGAGTCGAAGTAGATGGCGTCGCCTTCCTGCAACACGACCTCGTGGCCGCCGATAGCCAGCTTCACCGTGCCTTGCAGCACGTAGTTGAACTCCTGGCCGGGGTGCACGTTGCACGGCGTATCCGCCTGCCCGGGCGCCACGGTGACGAGGAACGGCTCGCAGTGCTTGTCGATGAAGTGCGGTGCCAGGCTCGTGTGGGCGTATTCTTTACGCCGTTCCACCGGCACGCCGTGTTCGCGGCGCACGATGGAGTAGCCCCGCACGCGCGGCTCGTCACCGGTGAGCAGCGTGCTCAGCTCCACGTGCAGCGCCTTGCCGATGCCGTAGAGGACGCTCACGGGGATGTCCGTCTCGCCGCGCTCATACGCGAGCAGCGTGGAGACGGGGATCTGCAGCGCTTCCGCCAGCGCCACGGGGGAAATCTCCAGGATATCGCGCAAGCCGGTGATGCGCGCGCCGATTTGCGCTAACTCGGTCAACATGAGACACCTCCCGCGGGAATCCGGTATGGGTTAACATATTCCTTGTTCGCCATTTAGTGCGCGTGTCCCTTGCGAAAAAACACGCTTTGCGCAAATTTTCCCCGGGGGAAGGGGCGCATTGACGCCGCCGGAGGGGCCGTGTTAGCATTACCGCGACGGAGGATGCCGCGATGCGCCTGTCCCTGACGGTGTGCTGCTTGCTGCTGCTGGCCGCCCTGTGCGGCTGCCGTCTCGTCGCGCCCCCACCCGCCGCGCCCCCCGATCTTCCCCCCGCCGCCCCGCCGCCGGCCCCCGTGACAAATATCAGCGTCGCTCTGGCCTCCGGCGAGGTATTGTGGACGGCGACGCGCACGGATACGGTGTGGCAGGTGCGCCACGGCGACACGGCGCTGGGTACGGTAACGAGCGCCCACGGCACGTGGACGTTGCGCGACCCCGCGGGCACGACACGCGGCACCATCACACGCAAGGACAGCACGCTGAAGCTCACCCGCACAAAGGGGGCGGAGGTGCGGCTGGAGGCGCGCAGCGACGGCTACCGGCTGAAGAGCGGCGGGGCCACCGTGCTGAAGATCAAGGCGCGCGAAAACGGGTTCAAGGTGGAAACGGAGGCGGGCGTGCCCATCTCCCGCGGGCGCGTGGAGAACGGCGCGCTGGTGCTCTCCGGCGGCACCGCCACCCCGTACCGCATCACCGGCACCACCTCTACCCTCGCCGGGCTGTTCTGCACGGACCACCTCGACATACTGGAGATGATCGGCTTCATCGCCACCGAATCATAGGAGGGTATTGCAAAACCCATCAGAAGACCACCCCCCACCCCCGTAACGTCCTGTGACAGGGGAGGGGGAGTAGACGGGAAGGTTTTGCTATACCCGCATTGGAGTATGTATGCGTTGCGCGGAAATGACCGGGTTTTTATTGCTGCACCGCTGCCGGGAGGCGGCGGTGCACGAGTGCGCCTTCTGTGGGAAGAACATCTGCCAGGAGCACGCGGCGCCGGTGACGATTCAACAGGTCGACACCGCCGGGCAGCCGGTCAACGCGCGCTCAGGGGTGGCCTGCCACGCCTGCCTGCGCGCGCGGCGGCAGCAGTTCAACGACCCGTACTACAATTTCCCCTACTTCGGCAGCTACCTGCCCTACGATTACACCGACTACACCCTCGACGACCGTCAGGCCTTCAACCAGCCCTACGACCCGACGCTGGGCCCGCCCCCCGACGGCATGGGCCCCGATGGAATGCCGCCTGATGCCGACCTCAGTTGACGTCCTCTACTACGCCTGCGGCGGCGGGTTGGGGCATGTGACGCGGGCGGGCGCGATCTTGCGCAAGCTCCCCGCCTCGGCACACGTGCTGGCCTTCGCCGATCCCCCCTGGCCGTTGCTGCGCGAGCACATCCCCGTGACCGTCTGCCGCGGACGCACCCCGCGGGCGCTGGGCGCCGAAGTGGCCGCCGCGCTGACCCTTACCCCGCGTGTGCTGGTGGTGGACGCCTTCCCCGACGGCGTATTCGGCGAGCTGGCGCCGTTGCTCCCTGCGCTCCATTGCCCCACGGTGCTGATCTGGCGCCACCTGCGCGCACCTTACCGCGACGCCGCTATCGCCGCCGCCGCGCATTTCGACGTGGTGCTGCAGGTGGAGGACGGCCCGGCGCCGCTGGGTGCGGTGGCCTGCCCGCCGGTGTTGGGGTACGACGCCGCGGAGTTGCTCCCAGCGGCGGAAGCACGGCAGCGGCTGGGCGCCCCGGCGACGGGACCGGTGATCCTGGCGGTGGGGAGTGCCGACACGGCGTGGACGGCGCGCCTTTTCGCCTTGCTGCGCAAAGCCGTGCCGCGCGCGGCCCTCGGCGCGCACCTGTGCGCGGTGACGCCCGGCCCGGCGCCGTTGCTCCCCTGCCTGCCCGGTGCCGAAGTGGTGGTGGGTGCGGGCGGCTACAACCTGTTTCACGAAACCGCGGCGGTCGGCGTGCCGGCGATCTTCCTGCCCCAGCCCCGCCGTTTCGACGACCAGCACTGGCGCACCCGCGCCGCCCGCACCGCCGACACCCCGGAAACCCTGGAGTCCGCCCTCGCCGCCGCCCTCGCCGCCCCTCGCCCCCCGGTCGCCTATCACAACGGCGCCGACATGGTAGCGGCAGCGATCGGGGAGTTGTTGAGGTGAAGGGACTGTCCCGTAGCGCCGCGCGTGGAGAAAAACGTCACGTGCGGCCCAACCGACCGGTGCAGAAAAACCGGTTTTATCGGCCTGTAGGGGCTGTCCCGTAGCCTACCGCTACAACAGATCGAAACGCTACGGGACAGCCCCTACAGGTTTTCGGGATGCGGTGACACGTTCAGATTGGGTCTGGTGGCGGCACATTGCACACGCATGGAACGCCACGGGACAGTCCCTGCAAAAGGACGTCCCGGCACCTACGTCGTAACGTAGTCGCGCAGCAACTGTACTACGGTGGTAAAGTGGTTGATCTCCGCCAGTTGCAGGGGGGTGGCGTTGGCGGAGGGGCCGGTGTCCAGGTGGGCGCCGTGTTCGAGCAGGTAGCGGATCACGCGGGTGTGGCCTTTTTCCGCGGCGTGGTGCAGGGCGGACCAGTTGCTGTCGTCACGCGCGTCGAGGACGGCGCCGTGGGCGAGCAGGTAGGTGACCAGCGACACGCTGCCGGAGCGCGCGGCGCGGTGCAGTGGCAACTGCCCAGCGGCGTTCTTGAGGTGTAGCAACCCCGGTACAAAGAACACCAGGGTATGCACCAGCGGTTGGCGATTCTTGCGGATCGCGGTATCGAGCTGTTCCCTGAGTAGGGGGGTCAGGAAAGCCACGGTAGCCCTCGTCTGTCATGGCAATCGGTATAGTTTCCGAGTGATAAACTTGCCATAATCCAGTATAACGCCTTTTGTTGGGTAGTCAATGCAATTACCGCAACGGGGCATCAATTCTTTCGTTCTCAATGTATTAGCGGCAAGACAATTAGATTATCGCCCGGTGGACGGCTTACCGGCGCCCGGTATGGTATAATCACCGAAAGTAACGCGGCAGAACGCCGCCGGCGGGAGGGTCCGTGCCATGACGCGCAGCCTGAAGCGTCGCATGATCGGTCTGTTCTCTATCCTCGCGGGCCTCGGGGTCGGCGGGTGCTCGTATACCGCGACGGCGATGTATGGGGTGGCGATGTACGGCCCGGCCCCGGCGTACGGGGTACAGATCGTGGCCCACGTGCACGGCACCATCGCCGACAAGGCGGGCGCCCCGCTCGCCGGCATCCTGGTGGTGGTGAAGGACGCGGAGACGTACAAGGAAGCGGTAACCGGCGCGGACGGCACTTACGCGGTGACGGTGGATCAACTCACCGACAAGGAGACCGCCTACATCACCGCCGTGGATATCGACGGCCCGGCCAACGGGGCGCAGGCCACCGGCAACGCCACCGTCGCCTTCGACCTCACCAAAACGCAGGACTACCCGGTGAACTTCACCCTCGACAACAAAGGCACGCCGTAAATGGCCATCTTCGACCCTCTGCGGCAGTGGGCCTGGCGACGCGCCGTGGCGTTGAAGGCGAGCGTGCACGACCTGGACTACTTCTTCTGGGAAGCCACGCTGCGCTGCAACCTCACCTGCCGCCACTGCGGCTCGGACTGTACGCGCGACCCGCAGATGCCCGAGCTGCCCGCCGCGCAAGTGGTGGACGTCTTCCGCGACATCGCCGCGCACCACGACCCCGCGCGGGTGATGGTCGCCGTCACCGGTGGGGAGCCGCTGGTGCGCCCCGACCTCTTTTCCGTCCTAGGCGAAACCGCCCGCCTCGGCTTCCCGTGGGGCATGGTGACGAACGGGCAACTGGTGACGGAGAAGGTCGTCGAGGCGTGCGTGCGTACGGCCATGCGCACGGTGACGGTGAGCCTGGACGGCCTGGAAACCGCCCACGACTGGCTGCGCAACAAACCGGGAGCCTACCGGCGCACCGTGCGCGCGCTGCAACTCTTCCTGTCCGCACGCGCCTTCGGCATGGTCGAGGTCATCACCTGCGTGCACGACGGTAACGTGGATGACCTGCCCGCGCTCTATACGCTACTGCGCGAAGTCGGGGTGCAGGGGTGGCGCCTCTTCACCATCTTCCCCAAGGGGCGCGCGCTGCAGACGGGCGGGCTGGTCACCGGCGGGCCGCTGCTGACGCGCGTGCTCGACTTCGTGCGCGACTACCGCCAACGCGACCCTGCCTGGCCGCTGCAGTACTGCGAGGAAGGCTTTCTCGGCTGCGAGTGGGAGCGCACCGTGCGCGACGTGCCGCACTACTGCGGCGCGGGCATCACCATCGGCGGGCTCCTCTGCGACGGGTCGTATTCCGCCTGCCCCTCGCTCGCCCGGCAGTGGGTGCAGGGGCACGTCTCCGAGCTGCCCTTCTCGGAAGCCTGGGAGACGCGCTACCGCAACATGCGCGACCGCCGCTGGATGCGCAACGACTTCTGCGGTCGCTGCCGCGAATGGGGCAATTGCCAGGCCTCCAGCCTGCACCTGTGGGACTGGGAGCACCACCGCCCGCAAGTCTGCCACTGGCGCTTGTTGCACGAACGGGAAGCGGAGAAATAACTCCGTCATGTAGCCGCAGGCGAATGCTTTTTAAATCTTAAATGCTGCTCTGGTGCGCGGGGTAGCGGCGACTGATGTCCTTTCCAAGCAGATCCCCACGGGCGCTGCGCACGCCCAATTTCCGAAAGAAAACCGTTAGTACCGCCTCGGGCTCGCATCGTTGCAGGGGCTGTCCCGTGGGGTACCCGGACACCAACGCCACGGGACAGCCCCTGCATCGAGGCGCGGATTAGACACACGTCCCTGCCGGAGGCCATCACGGACCCGACTCTCTCGCACAAGTCGCCACGGGACAGTCCCTGCGGATGAGCATACCCGGCACTTTCTTATGACCATCCACTCAACCGGAGCGGTGGCCGCTCCCTTATCCCGGTCCGATCTCCCTCTCTTCGCGCGTCCTTGGTGTTCTTTGTGTCTTTGTGGTTTTCTTACACGGCACACCCGGCGGCGCCTGGTTGGGGACTGCCAAACCGTGCTGGTCGCAGAATCTTTTCTGCAGCACGGGTACCTTCAGCCCCGCCCATGCCGCCACCAGCGCCAGCCGGTCAGGGTGAGGGCGGTGGCGAGGGTGAGCCAGAAGGCGACGATGACCACAGCGGCGGTGCGGCTGACGGGGCGGTCGACCACCGCGTCGGCACGCAGGCGGCAGTCGGCGAGGACGTCGGGCGGGATCATGCGGCGGACGAGCCACAAGCCGGCGGGGACGAGGATGAGGTCGTCGAGGTAGCCGATGACGGGGATGGCGTCGGGGATGAGGTCGATGGGACTGAGGGCGTAGGCCACCACGCCCATCGCCAGCACGCGGGCGGGCCAGGGCACGCGCGGATCGCGGCAGGCGAGCCAGAGGGCGACGACATCGGCTTTCAGCGCGCGGATGCGGGCTTTCCAGGCGGTGAACATCGTTACACCCGCAGAATCGTCACCGGCAGCACGGCATCGACGGCGGCGATGACTTCGACGGGGGTGAGGGCGCGCAGGCATTTTTCGTCGGCGCAGGTAGCCTCGGGGCAGGGATGGCAGGGCAGTTCGGCGTGGCAGAGCACCGTCATTTTTGAGGCCGCCAGGCGGCACTGCTCGGGTGAGGTGGGGCCGTAGAGGCCGATGGCGGGGGTCCCGAGCACGTCGGCGAGGTGCAGCGCGCCGTTGTCGGGGGCGATGACCAGGGCCGCGCGCGCCAGCAAGGCCGCCAGCAACAGCGTGTCGGCGCCGGAGACCACCGGCACCACGTCGTCGGGCAGCGCCAGTCCGCCGGGGTCGAGCACCGCCACGCGCTCCGGGCGCGCCGCGATCAGCTCCTTGAGCAGCGCGATCCAGGCCGCGTCGGGGAGCGAGCGCCCCTCTTCCGCCTGCGGCGCGAGCAGGATAAGCGGCTCGTGCGACTCGATGCCTACTTGCAGCAGTGTCAAGTTGATCGCCTCGCGCACGTCGTCGGGCAGCGTGAGGGGGGGCAGCGCTCCGGCCCCGGCGCCCAGCGGCTGCGTGAGGGCGCGGGCGCGCGCCGGCGAGACAGGCTCGCGCGCGTGCAGGTGGTCGGAGAGGAAAAGGTTCGCCCCGCCTTCGGTGAAGCCCAGCCGGTGCGGCGCCAGCGTGCACCCGGCCAGGAAGCCGGCGAGAAAATCGCTGCCGAAGGCCAGGCTCACGTCGGCGCGCTCGCGCCAGAGACCGAGCAGCAGGCCGGGCCAGTCGCGCGGGGACTGCGGCCGGGGCTGCAACCCCGCCAACCCAAACGCCGCCAGCAGACGCAGGTGCGGTGGCGGGGCGAGATAGGTGAAATGCGCCAGCGGGAACTGCGCGTGCAGCCCGTAGACGGCGGGCAGCGTGAAGAGCAGCTCGCGCAGATCGGCGGGCAGGATGCAGGTGAGGTGTTGCGGCGTGCGCGTGATGGCGCCGGAGGGGGCGGTGCGCCCGTAATACATGGAGATTTGTTCGGCGCGGTGCACGCGTTCCGCCTGCCCGAGCAGCGCCGCCTGGCCTTCTTGCGCGAAGCGCTGCCGGTGGTCGGCGTAGGCAAAGAGCCCGATCACTTCCGCCCCGAGCAGGCGCGACTCTACCGCGTCTAGGTGCCCGTGGGTGCCGGCGCAACTGAACTGCGCCACCTGCATCGTGTCCGCCGTGAAGGTGCCCACCATGCCCGCGGCGCCCGCCGCTACCGTGGCCACCCCGGCGCCGATAGCCTCCATGGCGAAGCGCCCGCTACCCACCGCCACGGTGGCGAAGGCGAGCAGTTGCGGCAAGTCGTCGCGGTGGCCGGGCAGCAGCACGGCGCGCCGCCCCAACCGGTCGTTCACTTCCAGCGCGCGGCTTTCCAACTCGCTCAAGCGCAGCCCGTTCCCGGCGATGACGATCTGCACACCCGGCACGCGTTCGGCGATGCGCGGGGCGGCCTCAATGAGCAGCAGCGCCACGTTGGTCTCGCCGCCGCGGAAATGGTCGGCCAGCAGCACCACCGGCGCGTCGTCGTCAATGCCAAGCTCTTCCGCCAGGAAGCGGTTGCGCGCCGTCGGCACGTCGCTCGCGGGGGGCAGCAGATAGCCGGTGGGCACCACGGGCAGGTTGGGCAACCGGCGTGACACCTGCTCCTGCAAGTGGGTGCAGGGCACGAAGATGGTGCTGGCGGTGCGGAATTGCGCGGGGTTGAGGCGGGTCAGGTCGGCATGGCCCAGTGTCGCCACCCCACCGGCGCCCACCAGCATGGTCAGCGGCAGCACCAGGTGCGCGGCGTCGGCACCGAAGGCGTGGATGACCTGCGGCTCGTATTCGTGCACGGCGTGGGTGAGCTTGCGCTCCTCGCCGGGCAGGGCGAACTCCACCGCGGTGATTTTGGCCGAACGCAGCACGTGCCGCCAGGGCCCCAGCGGGCCGAGTGCCACCACTTCCCCACCACGCGCGGCCAGCCCCAGCGCCAACTGGGCGGCCTCCGCGCGCAGTCCAGGCGCGTCCCCCGCGGGAAAACAGATTAAAGTGCGAGCCGGCATATCTCCGCATTATACCGCGTGCGCGCGATGACGGCTACTGAACGGGTGTTTACGTGACAAGGTGACGGGGTGACGGGGTGAGGACGGCCCCGGAGGGGCCGTCCTCACCCCTGTCACGTCCCCTCACCCCTCCGCCACCAGCACCTCCACCCCGGCGTCGCGCAGGGGGGCGAGTTGGGGGTCGGCGGCGCCGGCGTCGGTGACGAGGGTGTCCAGGGCGTCGAGCGGGGCGACGTGGTAGAGGGTTTCCGCGCCGAGTTTGCTGTGATCGGCCAGGGCCACGCGGGTGCGCGCGGCGGCGATCATCGCCTTGCGGCTCTCGGCGGTGAAGGGGTTGGGCGCGGAAAGGCCGAAGTCGGCGGAGAGGCCGTTGACGCCCAGGAAGGCGACGTCCACGCGCACGTTGCGCAGAATTTCCGCCACCCACGGGCCGACCAGGCTGGCGCTCTGCCGGCGCAGCGTGCCACCGAGTACCATGATCTCGTGCTCCGGATTCACCGCCAATTCGCGCGCGATGGCCAGCGAGTTGGTGAGCACGGTGAGGCGCGGCGCCTCCACCAGCCAACGCGCCAACTCCAGCGTGGTGGAGCCGGATTCGATAATCAGCGACTGTCCTTCATGCACCAGCGCCGCCGCGCGGCGGCCGATGGCCTGCTTTTCGCGCAATGCCTGCGTCTGGCTCTCGTCGAAGGAGACTTCCAGCGTGGTGGAGCGCGGCAGCACCGCCCCGCCGTGGGTGCGTTGCAGCAGTCCCAGCGCCTGCATGGCCTCCAGGTCACGCCGCACGGTGGCTTCCGACACGCTCAGGTGGGCGGCGAGCACGCCCACGCGCAACCGGCCCTGCGCCCCCAGCTCCGCCAGGATCGCCTGCCAGCGCTCCTCTTTGAAGGTATCGGCGGCCGGGGTGGTGGTCATGGCCGCACCGCACCGGTGTCGCGCCACTGGCCCTCGTCCGTGGTGGCGTTTTCGAGCAGCCGCCCCAGGCCGTTCACCGCGTAGCGCAACGGCGTGGTGTGGTTGGCGTCGGTGATGCTCAACACGTGGGCGGTGCCGTCATACACCACCGTCGCGTTGGCGCTGGTGTAGTCCACCTCGTTGGTGGGTTTGTTGTTGGCGTCCAGGTCGTACTGCGTCAGGGAATTGGTGGTGAGGGTGTAGACGGTAGTGTATTGCAGCGCGCGCGTGCGTGCCGCCGTCACCTGCCAGGTGCCGAGGAGGGTTTGGTTCTTGTCCGGCGTGGTGCCGAGGACGGAGACGGTGCAGTACTCCGTGGCCGACCCGCCCGCGCCGTGCAGCGTCAGGCTGTAGGTGGTGGTGCCGGTGATGGTGCCGATGGTCTTGCTACCGTCCACCGCGGTCGCGCCGAACGACGAGCTGTCGACGCCGGTGGCATCGGTGGAGGTCCACGACAGCACAAGCGACGGGTGCTGCGTCACGTCATACGGCTGCGGATCTGCCGTGAGCTGGATCGACGGCTTCACTGAAGTCGCCCCCGTGCCCGTCGCGCCGCTGCCGCACCCGAGCACCCCGAACACCGCCACCGCGCCCACCAGCGCCCACACGAAGCGTAAGCCGTGCATTAGCCACCTCCAGAAAGGGGGGATTATCCGTATCTCTTCGACACCGCCGGCGGGGGTTCCTACCGAACCGGATGTTCGTGTTTGCCTACGAGGGAGCGCCGGCGCGGAAGGGCGACGGCGGGCGCCTTACCCCTCTCCGGCGTAAAACACCTGCGTCCACGCCATCGCCGACCCGCGGCCGAAAACGGTGAGGCGGGCGAAGGGGGCGTCGGCGAGGTCGAAGGTGAGGCTGTGGTCGGGCACGCGCGCCAGTTGCACACCGCCGGGGCCGTGCACCTGCACCTCCTGCCCGTCGGCGGACTCCACCGTCAGGCGCGCGCCTTCGCGGCGGATGTCCTGCAGTTCCACGCCGCTGGACGCGTAAAAGTTGCCCGTCTTCAGCGCGTGAAAGACCGCCGCGGGGGTGTTTGCCGCGCGCACGCACAGCCACGCCTGCCCGATGTCGTCGGCGTTGTGGGAGTCGTCGCTGGCGAAGGCGAGTACGCGCCGACCCTGCGCCAGCAGCCAGTCCCACTTTTCCACCGCCAGCTCGTGGCCGTCCAGGCGGCGGATCAGCGCGTTGTATACCTCCACGCCGTCGTATCCCTCCGCTGCCAGTAGCTCCTCGCGGTGATAATGCGGCCGCAGCGTCCAGTTGGGGTGGTTGAGCACGGTGAGCGTGGCCGGCCCGGCGTAGTGCGCCAGCAGCGCCGCCTGATCGGTCATGGCGCACGCGGGGGCGAGGGCCGCCGGGTCCAGGGCATAGACGCCCGTGTGAAAGCCCTCCGGCGCGTTCCACTCTACTCCCGGCAGCAGCGTCAGCGGCGCCTCGGCGGGCGTGGTGACGGTCATGTGGTCGCTGACGGCCAGGAAATCCAGCCCGGCGGCGGCGTAGCGGGCCAGCACTTCCTCCACCGGCAAGGTGCCGCAGCCGCTGGCCGGCGACGTGTGCGCATGCAAATTCCCGCGCAGCCACCCGCCCTCGCGCGCGGCGTAGGGGTTACTCCAATTGACGGACATTACGGCAAATCCTCCAGCGAAATAGCGTCCAGCGACGGAAAGGTGCGGTGCGCGGCGGCGCCGATCTCCGGGTCGGGGGCGCTGGGCACCGCGAAGCAGGTCATCCCCGCGCGCAACGCCGCCTGCACGCCGACCAGGCTGTCTTCGATAACGACGGTCGCCTCCGGCGGCACGCCCAGCCAGTCCGCGGTGGCGAGAAAGACATCCGGCGCCGGCTTGCCGCGCGCCACGCCTTCGCTGGAGAAGACCACCGCAAAGAGCGGTGCCCATCCCTGCTGCGCCAGTGCCAGCGCAATGGCGTCCGGCGGCGAGCCGGAGGCCACCGCCAGCGTCACCTGCCCGTGCAGCCGCCGCAGCAACCCCGCCGCCCCCGGCATCGGGGTCAGCGGGCCGGCGAAGGCCTCCAGCAGATACTCGCGCAGCAGCCGGATGCACGCGTCGAGGGTGATGCCGGAGGGTTGCTGGTGCTCGTAAATCACCCGCGCCACCCCCTCCACGCTTAACCCGCGGTACAGCGTCGCCACCTCCGCGTCAAAGGGCCGCCCCAAGTGCCGGTACAACCGCTCCTCCGCCGCCCGCCACCCGGAGCTGCGAATCAACGTGTCGTCCATATCGAAAATCACCGCGCGCGTCTGCATAAAGAGTATCTTCCGCGCGGAGCGAGGGGAAACCTGCCGGACCTAACCCGTTCGATCCCCGTACCCGCGCCTACGCCCCAATCCGGCTCACTCACGGGGACCTGTCCTGTACGCGGCCCCCCACCCCCGGCCCTCATCTGCGTCAATGTACGATCACCGTTTGCCTGGTTTTCGACCCGACGATAAATCGTCAGGCTACCGGCTGCGCCCCTTGAAAGGGGCTTGTCAAGCGTGCGCGGACCTGGTTTCGTGGTGATTCGCCCGCGAGGTTTTCGATGG
>CAIYQO010000299.1 GCA_903928345.1 uncultured bacterium
AGGGACATCGGATCGGCGAAGATGGCTACACAGGGACTCGGGGGCTTGTTCGGGTCGCGAAAGCCCTTGTCTCTCCTCCATGTGACCACCTGGGCAGGAAATTACCCAACGAAGGGGAAGTTCATTCAAACGGCTTCTTAGACTCCTCGACGCTTTTGCCCGTCTTCGATTGCCACATTTTACCGAGCTGGTCATATCGGCGCATGTCGGCCGCCGCGCCCAGCCGCTGTGCGCCGGCGATCTTCACCGAGCAGTCATCGGTCAGGATGACGTTACCGCCGTGGACGATGTAGTCATCCAGCGCGGTGACGACCTTCGGGTCCAGATAGTCGATGCCGGTCAGCACCACGACCTTGTGATGTGCCGCCACCGTGCCGTCCAGGACATCCTCTTCCACCACCGGGAAGAAGCGGGTCTGGATCATCTTGCTGGCGGTATAGACCTGGCTGAGTTTAAAGTACTGACTGTTGCCGCCGATATCTTCCGGGTTCAACGACTCGTTGTGGATGCTCTGCGACAGCGAGTAGAGCACGGCCACGTCGGGACGATCCACCGGCATGGTGGTGAAGATCGTGCCCAGGCGCGCCATGGTTTTGTTCGACTCGACGATGCCCGCGCTGGCGGGATACTTCTCCGGCGTCTGGATTTGAATCCACGGCGGCTTCGCCATGCCCTGCAGGTTGTTGATGAAGGACAGGTACTGCTCCAGGCGGAAGCGGTTGGCGGTCAGGTCGACGTACCAGCCCGGCAGGTACCAATTCGGCTTGCTCAAGTCGCGCGCGCGGCCCATTTCGAAGAAGTACGAGGGGGTCAGGTAGCCTAGTTGCAAGTCGTCATAGCCGCCGTGGCCGCTGATGACCGGCAGGGGGCGGGCGATATTGTAGTAGTAGCCATCGACGTACGACGCCCAACCGTAGACGGTTTGCGTCGCGGTGATGTAGTCCGGGCGCACGCGGCGCACGGCATTGGCGGAGAGCTGCCAGGCGCCTTCCATGAAGCTTTCTTTCCAGCGATCCTTCTGGGCCCATAGCGCCTCGTTGTCCGGATGCGCGGCGTTCACGTCGGTGTAGACGGGCACGTCTTTGTCGAAGGCGGCTTTGTAAGCGCGGTCCTGCGCGGGGATGTTCTGCGGGCTGAATTTCCCGGTGGTCGGGTGTGCTTGCCAGGTCAGCCCCGGCTCATCATACAGGTGGAGGCCCACCGCGTTGGGCGTGGTGCGGTACTGGAAGGCCGTGCGCGCGGCGGCGCCGGCGCAACCCTGCAACACGTAGGGGTCGGACCAGTCGCACTCCAGGCGCAGCTCCATCTGGTGGCCGCCGCCCAGGACGCAGCAGCCCATGTAGTCGAGGCCGCCCTTGATGGAATTGTCGCCGTTGCCCGCGCCGTAGAGCAGGTTAAAGCCAAAGCCATCTTCGCCGAACGCCTGCACCTGCGCGCCTTGCGCCGTGGTGCCCCAGTCGATGAGGCGGAAGGTACTCTTGCGCAGGTGGCTGTAGAGGCTGAACGGACTCGAGGCGGTGGCGCCGTCGCAGTTGACTTCCAGCGTGTAGTTCCCCGGACGCAGCAGCCAGCCGTTCAGATAGAGGTGCTCGGTCGCCGCGGCGGCGGCGCCGGTCAGCGGGACGGCCATGACCGGGAAGCTGAAGGCCAGTTGGCTGCCATCCGCACCGAGCAGGCGCAGTTGCAGCGTGGAGGCCGCCAGCGCGTCCGTGCCGGTGCGCTGCACTGCGACATCGATCCGCTCATTCGTCTGGTACGCGGTACGCTGCAACGGGAAGCTGACGCGCAATTGCGCGGCCGCCCACAGCGCCTGACTGCCCAGGCTGACGACCATCAGCACGCCAAGCAGGCGAAACAAAAGACGCGACATGAGTATTCCTTTCGGCGAGAAGGTAGATTGCTACGACCGAAACCGTGGCTAACTACTCTGACACCTGAAAGCGGTAAAGGTTTACACAAAGATTTTCAGGTGCACGCGCCGCGTCGCGGCATGGCAGCGCCGCGCGCGCCACGTGCCCCGCGTTTCTGGTATAATCGGGCGAGTTATGGGACACACGTTAGACACCATCATCCTCACCGAGCGGCAGCAGTTCATCCTGTCGGCGGTGATCGACGAATACATCGAGACCGCGCAGCCGGTGAGTTCCTCCTCCATCGTCGAGCGCGGGGAGTTGCACGCGTCGCCGGCGACGGTGCGCACCGAGATGGCGCGCCTGGAGGAGCTGGGATTGCTGCTGCAGCCACACACCTCCGCCGGGCGCATTCCCACCGACCTGGGCTACCGCTACTACGTCAACCACCTGCTCACCATCTTCCGCACCGGCAAACAGCCGCCCATCTTCGCCCCGCGCGACTCCGGCGTGGCGGCCACGGTGAAGCTGCTCGGTGAGCTGACGCGCTACACCGCGCTGGCCATGGTGCCGGGCTGGGAAGCGCACCGCCTGCAGCACGTGGAATTGGCCCCAGTGGGCCGCGACCAACTGCTGGTGATGCTGGTGACGGACAACCGGCAGGTGATGCACAGCCTGAGCACGGTAGCGGAGCGCCCGACCCCCGCGCGGCTGCGCCAGTTGAACGACCTGCTCAACCGCGAATTCGCCGGGCGCCCGCTGGCGGAGCTGACCGACGAGGCGCTGGCCGCCGCGGTCGCCAAGCTGCCCCACGCGCCGGACGGCTTCATGCGCCAGGCACCGGAGCTGGTGCGGCGCGGGCTGGAGCAGGAAGGCGCGGCGCGCGTCTACGTGGAGGGCACCGCGCACCTCTTCGAACAGCAGGATTTCGCCACCATGCCCAAGCTGCGCGCGCTGCTGGAGGCGCTGAGCGAGGAGTCCGTCTTCGAGGAACTCTTCGCACGCGCCGCGGGCGGGCAGATGCAGGTGAGCATCGGCGCCGAAAACCCCCACCCGGGGCTGGAAGACTGCGCCATCGTCTTCACCAGTTACGCCATTTCTCCCCACGCCACCGCCCAGTTAGGCATCCTCGGCCCCAAGCGCATGAAGTACCGCCAGGTCTTCGACACGCTGGACGCCGTGGTGCAAAACCTGGACCGACGGCTGACGGGGGAAGTGGAGGAATAAGGCCTCCGTGACCTCACCAAGCCGCGCTTCCGCCGATCGGTAACGCGTCCTTCGGGCAAACGCATCTCCTCTCCTTTTGCGGGGGGCGACTAGACAGATCGTGCAATAATGGTTATAATACCTTCACCGACACAAAGCGCCTGACGCGGCGTGTCGCATGAGGGAGCTGGAATGAGTGAACGCATCGCCGTCATCGGCCTGGGCTATGTCGGCTTGCCGGTTGCTATCGCTTTCGCCCGTCATTTTCCCCACACCATCGGTTTTGATATCAATACGGCGCGCGTGGCAGCCCTCTCCCACGGCAGCGACAAGACCGGGGAATGTGACGCCGAAACACTGACCGGAAGCAGTATTCGCTGGTCGTCGGAGCCCGACGATCTGCGCGAGGCGACCTTCTTCGTGGTCGCCGTCCCCACCCCGGTCGACGAGGCCAAGCGCCCCGATCTCACCCCCGTGTGCCGCGCCTCGGAAACGGTGGGGCGCATCATCCGCCCCGGCGCGGTGGTCGTCTTCGAATCCACCGTCTATCCCGGCGTCACCGAGGAGATCTGCGGCCCGATCATCGCCCGCGTCTCCGGGCTGCGACAGGGGGTGGACTTCACGCTGGGCTACTCGCCCGAGCGCATCAACCCCGGCGACAAGGCGCACACACTGAGCACCATCACGAAGGTCGTGTCGGGGGAAGACGCGGCGACCCTCGACCGCGTCGCCGCCGCCTACGGGGCCATCGTGGCCGCCGGGGTGCACCGCGCGCCGTCCATCAAGGTGGCGGAAGCGGCGAAGGTGATCGAGAATACGCAGCGCGACCTGAACATCGCGCTGATGAACGAGCTGGCGCAGATCTTCGACCGCATGGGCATCGCCACGCGCGACGTGCTCGCCGCCGCCCGCACGAAGTGGAACTTTCTCCCCTTCACCCCCGGGCTGGTAGGCGGCCATTGCATCGGCGTCGACCCGTACTACCTGACGACGAAGGCGGAGGAGCTGGGCTACCACCCGCAGGTGATCCTGGCCGGGCGGCGCATCAACGACGGCATGGGCGGGTTCGTGGCGGCAAAGACGGTGAAGTTGCTCATCCACGCCGACGTGCCCATCAAGCACGCCCGCGTGGCGATCCTCGGCCTGACGTTCAAAGAGGACGTGTCGGACATCCGCAACAGCCGCGTGCCGGACATCGTGGAGGAGCTGCGCGCCTACGGCATCGAGCCGCTGGTGCACGACCCCGTCGCCGACGCCGCGGAGACGCACCACGAGTACGGCATCACGCTGAGTCCGTGGGAGGCGCTGACCGAGCTGGATGCCCTCGTGCTCGCCGTGGGCCATCAGACCTACCGCGCCCTGCCCGTCGCCGCGCTCTGCGCCCTGCTGCGCACCCCCGGCGTCCTGGTGGACGTGAAGGCGCTGCTCGACCCGGCCACGCTGCCAGCGGACGTGCGCTATTGGAGCCTGTAGCCATATTGGATTTTGGATTGTTACGGGTAATGTAGCCGCAGGTCTTTAGCCTGCGCTCCAAGGTTATCGACGGAAAAGTCGGGACAGCCACCACTTTTCCACTACGCGTTCAGGTGCTGCCACACGGCTGCTGGAAAAGTAGTGGCAGTCCCGACTTTTAAAGGAGTGTCGACCATGTCCGAAGCCAAAGTGTCGGTGAGTCCGTCCGGCGAGGCGTTCCCGCTGCCGGGGCGCGAGGAGTATGCGGCGGAATATGCGCGCGTGGCGGCGTTGGCCGCGGCGGCGCGCGCCGGGGGCAAAGAGGTCGTGGTGGTGATGGGCGTTGGCTTTGTCGGCGCCGTGATGGCGGCGATCATCGCCGACACCGTCGACAAGACCACCGGCGTGCCGAACAAGTTTGTCATCGGGTGCCAGCGCCCCAGCGCGCGCTCCTTCTGGAAGATTCCCCTGCTCAACCGCGGCGAAGCGCCGGTGAAGGCGGAGGACCCGGAAGTCGACCCGATGATCGCCCGTTGCGTGTGCGAGAAGAAAACCCTCATCGCCACCTACAACCCCGACGTGCTCGATTTGGCCGACTGTGTGGTGGTCGACGTGCAGTGCGACTACCTGAAGGCGGACCTGGGCAACTTGAAGACCGGCACCACCGATATGGCGGCGCTGGAAGCCACCATGAAGACGATCGGCGGCAAGATTCAGGCGCACTGCCTGGTGCTCATCGAGACCACCGTGGCGCCGGGCACCACCGAATTCGTCGCCTTCCCGTTGCTGAAGAAAGCCTTCCAGAAGCGTGGCCTCACCACGGACCCGGTGCTGGCGCACAGCTACGAGCGCGTGATGCCGGGCCGCAACTACGTGTCGTCGATCCGCGACTTCTGGCGCGTCTGCGCCGGTTGCACCCCGGAAGCACGCGCCCGGGTGGAGAAGTTCCTGCACGAGGTGCTGAACACCACCGAGTTCCCCCTCACCGTGATGGATCGCCCCATCGAGTCGGAAACGTCGAAGATCGTGGAGAACTCCTACCGCGCGACGATCCTCGCCTTTCTCGACGAGTGGAGCGTCTTTTCCGAGCGCAACGGCGTGGACCTGGTGAAGGTGATCGACGCCATCCGCATGCGCCCCACGCACAACAACATGCTCTTCCCCGGCCCGGGCATCGGCGGCTATTGCCTACCGAAGGACGGCGGCCTGGGGCGGTGGGCGTACCAGCATATTCTCGGGTTCAACGACGAGATCTTCAAGCTCACCACCATGGCCATCGACATCAACGACACGCGCGGGCTGCGCGTGGCGGAGTTGACGCGCGACGCGCTGCGCAACATGGGCAAGCCGCTCTACGCCGCGCCGATCCTGCTGTGCGGCGCCAGTTACCGCGAGGACGTGGGCGACACGCGCTACTCCGGCTCCGAGCTGGTAGTACGCAAGCTCACCGAGATGGGCGCCGAACTGCGCGTGCACGATCCCTACGTGGAGCACTGGTACGAGTTGGAGAGCCAGGACAGCTACCCCGCGCCGGGACATTCCTGGGGCCGTTTCTTCCGCAACCAGGAAGAGCTGGTCAACTTGCGCGTGGGCGCGGACCTGGCCGCGTCGCTGCAGGGTGTGGCGGCGGTGATCCTCGCCGTGCGCCATACGCCGTACCTGACCCTCGAGCCCGAGTGGGTCGTCGCGGCGGCGGGCGGGCCGCTCGCGGTGATCGACTGCTTCGGCATCCTGTCCGACGAAAAGATCCGCCGCTACTTCGAGCTGGGCTGTGAAGTCAAGGCCATGGGGCGCGGCCACGTGCAGCGCATTAAAGAAGCCGTCCGCCAGGGGGTACGCGTATGAAAGTGCTGGTAACCGGCGCCGCCGGCTTTATCGGGTTCCACGTGAGCCGGTACCTGCTGGCGCGCGGCGACGAGGTGATCGGCTACGACAACGTCAACGACTACTACGACATGACGTTGAAGGAGACCCGGCTGGCGCAGTTGACGTCGCAGCCGGGGTTCACCTTCGTGCGCGGCGCGCTGGAAGACCGCGCGGCGGTGACGGCGCTCTTTGCCGACCACCGCCCGCGGCGCGTGGTGAACCTGGCCGCGCAGGCGGGGGTGCGCTACTCGCTGGAAAACCCGCACGTCTACGTGGACAGCAACCTGACCGGGTTCGTGAATATCCTGGAAGCCTGCCGGTACGGGGAGGTCGAGCACCTGGTCTACGCGTCGTCGAGTTCCGTCTACGGCGCCAACAAGGTCTCCCCCTTCTCGGTGCATCACAACGTGGATCACCCGGTGAGCCTGTACGCGGCGACGAAGAAGGCCAACGAGCTGATGGCGCACACCTACAGCCATCTGTTCCAGCTACCCACCACCGGGTTGCGTTTCTTCACCGTCTACGGCCCGTGGGGGCGCCCCGACATGGCGCTCTTCCTCTTCACGCGCGCCATCCTTGCCGGAAAGCCGATCGACGTGTATAATTTCGGTAAGATGCAGCGTGATTTCACCTACATCGACGACATCGTGGAAGGGATCGTGCGGGTACTCGACCGCGTGCCGCCGCCGAATCCCGCCTGGGACCCCATCGCCGCCGATCCGGGTACCAGCAGCGCGCCGTATAAGCTCTACAATATCGGCAACCATCACCCGGAAGAGTTGCTGCACTTCATCGGCGTGATCGAAGCCTGCCTGGGGAAGACGGCGGAGAAGCGCCTGCTGCCGTTGCAGCCGGGCGACGTGCCGGCCACCTGCGCGGACATCGACGACCTGATGCGCGACACCGGCTTCGCGCCGAACACCCCCATCGAGGTCGGCATCGCGCGGTTTATCGATTGGTATCGGGCGTACTACGGGATTCCCGGAAGCGCCGTGTCATAGGAAGGGTTATGGCCAATTACCTTGTCACCGGCGGGGCTGGTTTCATCGGGTCGCATATTGTCGCCGAGTTGCTGGCACGCGGAGAAGCCGTACGGGTGGTGGACAATCTGAGCACCGGCCATCGGCGCAACCTGACGGACGTAGCGGGGCACATCGATTTCCTGGCAGGCGATCTGTGCGATCCATCGGTGTGCCGGGCCGCATGCGCGGACATGGACTACGTGCTGCATCAGGCGGCCATCCCCTCGGTGCCGCGATCCATTGCCGAACCGGTGAGCACGACGCTCAATAACGTGATGGGCACCGTGCAGCTGTTGGATGCCGCGCGGGCGGCGGGGGTGCGACGCCTGGTCTTCGCGGCCTCCTCCGCGGCCTACGGCGATCTGCCTGACCCGATCAAGCACGAGGGGCTGCCGGTCCAGCCCATGTCCCCCTACGCCGCGGCCAAGGTCGCGGGGGAAGCCTATTGCCAGGCGTATGCGCGCAGCCTGGGGTTAGAAACGGTGTGTTTGCGGTATTTCAACGTCTTCGGCCCGCGCCAGGATCCGACCAGCCAATACAGCGCCGTGATCCCCAAATTCATCACGGCCGTGTTGGCGGGGCGCGCGCCCGTGCTCTACGGCGACGGCACCCAGTCGCGTGATTTCGTCTATGTCGCCAATGTCGCCGATGCCAATGTCCGCGCCGCCACGGCGTCGACACCGGTGGCAGGCTGCGTCATCAACATTGCCAGCGGCACCGCCTTTTCGTTGCTCGACCTGCTCGACAGCCTGCGCCACATTCTGGGCTGTGCCATCACCCCGGTCTTCACCGACAGGGTGGCCGGCGACGTGCGGCACTCACAGGCCGATATCCGCCGCGCCGTCGCGTTGCTGGATTACCGCGTGACGGTCGACTTTCCCACCGGTCTGGCGCGCACCGCGGCGTGGTATCGCGACGGCATGGGGAGCGCAACGTGACGACACCCAGAGCAGAGCAACCCGTGCCGCCGGTGAGCGCTCCGGCGAGCGACCATGCCACGCCTTCGACGTTTCACGAATACAGCCGGCGCTTCGTCAGCAACGTTCTCTTCGGGTACATCGGCCGGGTGGTTCAGTGGCTGGTCAGCCTCTTCCTCCTGGCGTATGTCATCCGCAGCCTGGGGCCCGATCGCTACTCGCTGATTATCATCGCGACCTCGACGGTCACCTTCATCAGCCTGGTACAAGTCGGTGCGTCGACGGGCATCGCGAAGCAGTTGAACAAGCTGCAGACGCTGCGGGAGATGGATCGGTATGCGCAGTACTACACCGCCGCCGTGATGCTTTCGTTCGGATTGGCGCTCATGATGCTGGTCGGCGTGGTGCTCGCGATCACCGCCCTCTCCTTTCTCTTCAAATTCCCGGCAGCGCTGCTGTTGGAAGGCCACCTGGTCATCATCGCCATCGGCGGGTCGGCCATCCTGGCCTGCTTGCGCCTGCCGTCACAGGCCGTGCAAGAGTCGATGCACCGCATCGACATCATCGAAAAGCTCAACATCGCCGGGCTCGCCATCCGGGTCTCCGGTGTGCTCCTCGTCTTCCACCTGTTCGGCCCCAGTCCGTTGTGGTATGCCCTGGTGCTGATGACCGAGACCGCGCTCTCCCTTTTCGGCAGCTATGTCATCACCCTGAACTACGTGCCGCACGCCCGCATGTGCCTCAAGGCGACGACACGCGCCGTCTACGCCGATCTGATCGGGTTTAACCTGCTTACCTTCTTCGATACGCTCAATTATGTCCTCTTCATGCAGTCGCCCGTCTTCGTGTTGCAGGACGTCGTCGGGTTGCGGATCGCGGGGCAATACGGCATCGGCCTGCAACTGAATAATCTGGTGCGCGGCTTTCTCACCGCCTTGATGAACGCCATTTACCCGCTGGCGATCTCCCTGGAGGCCCAAGGCAACACGAATCAGTTAACCGATGTGTTCCGTATGTCGACCAAGGTCTTCCTCGCCGTGGCCGCGACAATCTGGGTGTGTACATTCTTCCTGGGGGCCATCTTTTTTGCCCTCTGGTTGAAGCGGGATGTCTCCGAGCTCGTCTTTGCCTTCCCGTGGGTGATGGCCACCTCGTCCATCGGGATCGCCACCATGCCGTCGGCGGTGCTGGTGGTGGCGCTGCAGCGCATGCGTATCCCTGCCGCGTCGGGCGTGCTCCTCGCCGCGGCGATGATCGGCACGCTGCTGGCGATGCGGTTGACCGGCTACGCGCACCCCCTGATCGTGGCGTCAGTCATTCTGTGCGTCTTTTTTACCGCCTACCAGCTCGCACGCTTTTTGGTGGTGGTGGTCACGTTGCGTATGCGCGTGCTCGATATTGCGGAGATGTGCGCGCGCGCCGTACTGCCGGCCGCCGTCACGACTCCCCTCTTATGGCTCTGCATGCGTTATTGGCCCGTGACAACGTGGTGGCAGTTGTGCCTGGTGGGGGGCGCCGTGCTGGTGCTCAACGGCGGCCTGGGGGTGCTGGCGGTGCTGACGCCGCGCGAACGGGCGGTGGTGTCCCGCATGCAGCACCGGGCCGAACCGGTCTTGAGTTAACCGCGAGGGCGGGCATTCCCGGAAAGGAGGGAGCGGTGACCGGCGCATTACGCTATGTTTATCCCGAGGTCTCCACGCGGAATTTCGGTGACTACGTCATCGATTACGCGGTACGGTCGATTCTCGGTCGCCATTTGCCCGCGCCGTCGGCGTCCTGCGATACCTTTACCGGGTCGTACCCCGCGGGGGCGTACCAGTGCCTGCTCATCCCGGGCATCACGCACTTGACCGTCGGCGCGTGCCCCGGGCTGGCGCGCATCGGCGCGCTGCCCTACCCCACATATTGCCTGTCCGGCAACATCTGGACCGCGCCTCCCCCGCGCGGGGTGTTGCTGCGCAGCCGCGTGCTGCACCGGCACCCCCTTGTCGATCCGGACCTGAGCCTCGCCCGTTTGATGGCCTCCCCCATCGGCGCGCGCGACCGGTCTACCTATAACTTGCTGACGCGGCACGGCCTCCCGGCGCTCTATACCGGCTGCGCCACGCTCTTTCTGCCCCCCGACGAGGTGGCCGATGACGGGTATGTCCTCTTTTCACTCGGGCGCGGCCACGTGCGCACGCAGACGCGGCTGGCCCACGGGTTGGCACGACGACATCACGTGGTGGGGATCGCCCACGAGACGGACGACCTGGCCCTCTATCATGCCGCCGGCTGGCGTCTCCCCCTGGTGACGTACCAGGGGGACATCCAACTCTACCTATCGTACTTCCAGCGCGCGAGCCTGGTGGTAACGGGGCGTCTCCACGGCGCGCTGCCCGCCCTGGCGTACGGCAAGAAGGTCTTTCTGTTCGGCACCCGAGACAGCCGCACCTCGATCTGCGACGACCTCGGGTTGCCGATCCATGACTACGCGGACGTGCCGCAGGCGGTCGAGCGTGCCTCGGGGGCCTTCAACCGCCGCGTGCTGCCCTTCTTTCAGGACAACTGGCTGCGGCTGTTCGAAGCCATTCACACCGGCGTGGCCACACAAGGGGTGCGGACACCATGACCGCCTTACTGAACATCGATGCCTACCTGCTCGCCCTGTTGTTGCAGCTCGGTATCGCCGTGCTCGCCGTGCTGTTGGCCTGCTTGGTGTTGCGCATCCCGTTTGCCACCGCGTTACTCGGCGTCGCCCTCTGCAATGCGCTGCCGTTGCCGAGTATCTTCGCGTTCAATACGCCCATCTTTCTGCACGACCTGCTCATCCCCGTTCTGATAGTCTTCCTGTTGGTGCGGCGTGGGCGTCCCATTCCCTGGGTCTACTGGTTCGGGGTGGCGGCGGTCTTTCTCTGGCCGCTGATCGGCACCTGCCTATTGGCGGCCACTGGGGCGCAGGAGAACGAATGGATCGTCTTCATCGTGCGCCGGTTCAACTTTATCATTCTCTTCCTGGCCGGCATCCGCGGCATCTTCCCCGAGCTAAAAGCGCGCGATCTCCTCGATGTCGTCACCCTGATCTGGATCGGCATGGCGATCGTTGGGCTGTTGCAGGCGGCGGGTCTGGTGAACGTCGATGTGCTGGGGATGAACCTCGACGACGAGATGACGAATTTGTCGATGCGCGGATTCCTTGGTCTGAACCGTGGCGCGGTCGGCACCTGGGGCGCGATGGTGGCGGCGTATGCGGGTGCGGCGCTCCTTGCGTCGCCGACCCTGCATACGCTGCAGCGCTGGCTCTATTACACGGCCATCTGCCTCACCTTACTCGTCATCTTCTTTACCGGCTCCCGCACCGGGCTGGTCGCCGTGGCGCTCAGCCTGTGCTATATCCTCGCGCGTGCGTTGCTGGCGCCGGGGCTACGGGCACGCATTGGCCGCGTCATGCCCCTCGTCATGGCCTTCGTGATCCTCGTGCTTATCGTCAGCTCCTTTACGAACATCGTCAACCGTTTCATGCCTTCGGAGTGGACGCTGGACGAGTCAGGGGCAGACCGCGTGTCGGTCCAGCAGGAGACGTTGCAATACGTGCTCAGCGATCCCCGCGCCCTAATGGTCGGCATGGGAACATCTACCTCCCAATTTGTCACCCTGGTGGGGCAGCGGGACACCAACCTGACGCATCCACACAGCGAGTATTTTGAAACCCTGTGGGAGTCCGGTTTGCCCGGCTTAATATTATACCTGGCCTTCATCGGGATCCTGTTCTCCCGGATGCGCCTGATTCGCGGCGCCCCAACCCTCACCATCGCCCTGGCCGGCCAGGGGATACTCGTGGCGGGTCTGGTGACCGGGGTGGCCGTCGGCAACATTATGATCACCTCCTTCCGCCTGGCGCCTTTCAGCTTGCTGATGGCCTTCGTGTATGGTAATCTGGTGCGTGAGATGGCAGTGCAACGGCAGCGAGCGAGCGCACCGGCGCCCTCGGCGTCCCCCCGCCCGGTCTCCGTGAATGGATCCATGACATGACAACTGGCGCACCGCCCCTGGTCAGCATTCAGATTCTCACGTGGAACCGCCGCACGGAGCTGGCGCGGTGCCTCGACTCGGTGCTGGCCCAGACGTACCCGCGGTGCGAGATCGTGGTCGTCGATAGTGCCAGCACCGACGATACGGCGGACTTTGTACGCACCCAGTACCCGCAGGTGAAGCTGTACCGGCTGGAGGCCAATCTCGGTTGCCCCTCCGGGCGCAATCTCGGCGCAACCTACTGCACGGGCGAGTATCTCTACTTTTTGGATGACGATGGCTGGCTGGCTCCCGACGCCATTGCCCGCGCCGTGGCACGGGCAGAGACGGATCCCGACATCGCCGTTGTCATGTCGCGCATTCACGAATATGCGGATGGTGTGGTGGTGCGGAAACGGCCGCTGGGCCTCGAGCAGCCGGTGTACCTGGTGCCGTTCAGCGGTGGGTGCTCCCTGGTGCGCCGTGCCGTGCTGGACGCGACGTATCTCTATCCGGATGATTTTTTCCGCAGCGCCGAAGAGAGTGATTTGTGTCTGCGTCTCTTAGGACTGGGCTCACTGGTCTTCCTTGAGCCGGCCTCGATCATGTACCATGCGCCCAGCACGAGCGGGCGGAATAATAAAAGCGCCTTTTACCTGGGGTTACGCAATACGAACAAGACCGGGTTGCGCCTGTGGCCGTTCCCCTGGGTCTTGCTGCGCCCTCTGGTGAACTTCGGCCATGCCTGCCTCGGGATGCTCGTGTATCGCGACGTGACGCTGCCCGCCCGCCTGGTGTGGGATTGGCTGAAGGATCTGCTGGCGCTGTCGGGACGACGCACCCCGGTATCCGCGGACGCCTTTCGGCTCTTTCGAGCGCTACAAAGCCATCCGACGAGCAAGAAACCGGTGCGACCCGCACACCGGGGATGCGTGCCGCAGCAGACGAAAGGATAACCACCATGTCACGGGGCCTTCGGAAAATTCGCTGGCTCTATCAAGCCGGGCGCCAGCTCTTGATGCGCTGGCGGCGCTGGCGTATGGGTTTAGCCCGGGTGCACGCGACCTTTTACATGGGCTCACACAATCGTATCGCCCGAGACTTTGTGGCAGGACCCTACAGCTTTATTGGTGACTATTGCCTCATCGGCCCGCGCGTACAAATCGGGGCGTATACGATGTTGGCATCTCAAGTCGCCATCGTCGGTGACGATCACCGGATCGACCTGCCAGGGACACCAATGGTCTTCGCGGGCCGGCCGGAACGGCGCCCGACGATAATCGAAGATGATGTCTGGATCGGCCACGGCGCCATCCTGATGACAGGGGTACGGATCGGACGCGGGGCCATTGTGGCCGCCGGCGCCGTCGTGGCCGCGGATGTCCCCCCGTATGCGCTCGTCGGGGGCGTTCCCGCGCGCAAGATTCGGGACCGGTTCGCACGCGAAGACGAACTGCGCGCCCACGACGCGATGCTCGATGCCCCCCCGCGGCGCGGCGTGTATAGCGGTCCACTCGGGCCTGCGACTGTGGTCACCCCCTGGGGGGAGGCACCGATCGCTGAGGAGGAGAAGGCACACCATGTTCAGCAATAAGATCCTGCTCATCACCGGCGGCACCGGCACCTTCGGGACAGCCGTGCTCGACCGCTTCCTTGATACCGATATCAAGGAGATCCGCATCTTTTCTCGTGATGAGAAAAAACAGGACGACATGCGCATTGCGTATGCGAATCCGAAGCTCAAGTTCTACATCGGCGACGTCCGTGAGGAGGACAGTCTGTGCGATGCGATGGCCGGGGTCGACTTCGTCTTCCACGCGGCCGCGCTGAAGCAGGTACCGTCGTGCGAATTCTTCCCCCTCGAAGCGCTACGGACCAATGCGCTGGGCACGGAGCATGTGCTGACGACGGCCATTCGCGCCGGCGTGCAACGTGTCATCGTGCTCAGCACCGACAAAGCTGTCTACCCCATCAACGCCATGGGCATCTCCAAGGCGATGATGGAGAAGCTGGCCATCGCGAAATCCCGTGTGGCGGGCACGCAAACGATTATTTCGGTGACCCGGTACGGCAATGTCATGGCGAGCCGTGGGTCAGTCATCCCCCTCTTTCTGAAACAAATCGCGGAGGGCAAACCGCTCACACTTACCGACCCGGCGATGACGCGCTTTATGATGACGATCACGGACGCGGTGGACTTGGTCCTCTACGCCTTCGCGCATGGCAACCCCGGCGACACCTTTGTGCAAAAGGCGCCGTCCTGCACCATCGGCACCCTGGCCGAAGCGCTCAAGCGGCTGCTCGACGCCGACACCCCGATCGAGGTGATCGGTACGCGCCACGGGGAGAAACTCTACGAGACGCTGCTCACACGCGAAGAGCTGGCGGTGGCGGAGGATTTGGGCGACTACTTCCGTGTGCCCGCCGACAATCGCGACTTGAATTACTCGCTGTTCTTCAGCGAAGGCCGCGAAGACGTCACCGTGCAACAGGACTACAACTCGCATAACGTGCCGTTGTTGGATGTGGCGGGCATGTGTGAGTTGCTACAGCAGTTGGCGTATGTGCGCGAGGCGATGCAGACCGTAAAGGTGCCTGCGTAGGTTGTGGCGCGTTGCACGATGAACGCGGTCCGTGGCCGCGCAGGGGGAGCGGCGGCGTGGAGACGCGATAGACCGCCCACCCTTGCACGGATGAGCGCGGGCATCTCATCTGCGCTGGCAAATATTCCGCAGGTCTGGGAGCGAGAACCAAGGAGAGTCAAATCGTGAACGTATTGGTGACCGGCGCCAACGGGTTTGTCGGACGAAATCTCTGCACGGTGCTGCGGCGTCGGGCGGATGTAACGCTGTGCGCCTACGATGTGGACAACACGCCGGCGGAGTTGGACGCCGCGTTGCGGCAGGCCGACGTGATCCTCCACCTGGCGGGGGTCAACCGCCCGCAAAAGACTGAGGAATTCACCACCGGCAACGTGGGCTTCACGGCGGAGATCATCGACCGGCTGCTCGCGCTCGGACGCGCGCCGACGATCGTGCTCTCCTCCTCTATCCAGGCGGCGCTGGAGAACGATTACGGCGTGAGCAAGCGCGGCGCGGAGGACGAGATCGCCCGCTACTGCGCGCAGAGCGGCGCCGTGGGAGTGGTCTACCGGCTGAAGAATCTCTTCGGCAAGTGGTGCCGGCCCAACTACAACGCGGTCACCGCCACCTTCGCGTATAACATCGCCCACGACCTGCCCATCCAGATCACCAATCCGGCGTACGAGATCGATCTGACCTACGTCGACGACGTGGTGGAGGCGTTCATCGCCGAGATCGATGCGCCGGTGCAACCCGGTTGCCGCTTCGCCGACCCGCTGCCCTCGCGGGTAATCACCCTGGGCGCGTTGGCCGAATTGTTGCAAACCTTCCGGCATCACCGCGAGACGCTGCACCTGCCCGACTACGGCGATCCCTTTGTGAAGCGGTTGTACGCGACGTACCTGTCCTACCTCGACGACGACACGTACTGTTATGGCCTCGACATCAAGGCGGACGACCGCGGCAGCCTGGCGGAGTTTTTGAAGTCGCCCGCGGGCGGTCAGCTTTTCATCTCGCGTACGCGCCCGGGCATCACCCGCGGCAACCACTTTCACCAGACCAAGACGGAGAAGTTCCTGGTGGTGCAAGGCGAGGGGATCATCCGCCTGCGCCACGTGGATGCTGACGAGGTGACTGCCTTCCGCGTGCGCGGCGACGAGTACCGGGTGGTGGATATCCCGCCCGGCTACACGCATTCCATCGAAAACGTCGGCGACGGGGAGATGGTCACGCTGTTCTGGAGCGTGGAACTCTTCGATCCGGCGCATCCCGACACCTGGTATGAACCGGTTATACGTCCCACGACGGCCCCGACAATCTGATGGCACAACTTTAGTGAGGACTCGCATGGCAGCTACGCCGCGCGTCGGCATCGTATATCATTTCTTCGCGCATTATCGAGCAGGCATCAACCAGGCGCTGCTCGATAGTGCGCGCTATGATTACCTCTTTGTCGGCGATGAAGTCGATCCCCAAGCCAGCGGCATTAAAGCCTGGACACGGCCGGCCACGGCAACCTTTGTGTCGACCCACTGCCGCCTGTTGGCACGGAAATTCCTCGTGCAGTCGGGGGTGATCCGCTTCGCGTTACGGCGCGATGTGCAGGCAATCATCTTCCTGGGCGACGCGCAATACCTGACGACCTGGGCCGCGGCTCTGCTGGCGCGCCTGACCGGGAAGCGTGTCTTTTTTTGGACGCATGGGTGGTCGGATAATGAACGGGGCTTCAAAGACCGCGTGCGCCGTGCCTTTTACCGCCTCGCTCACGGCTTGTTGCTCTATGGTCACCGCGCCAAGCACATCGGTGCGGCGAAGGGCTTTGCGCCGGCGCAGATGCATGTCATCTACAATAGCCTGGATTACGCGGTGCAACGAACGGCGCGCGAAGCCGTGGTACCCGACGAGTTGGCGCAACTGCGCGCCGAGTTATTCCCGCGTGCGCCGCAGCACCCGCTGCTCCTGTGCTCCAGCCGACTGCTCCCGCAGCGCCGGCTCGATGTGCTGCTCGAAGCCATGCAGCGCCTGCGTGATGACGGGATCGAGACGCACCTCCTCCTCATCGGCGATGGCCCGGCACGCGCAGCACTGGCGGAGCAGGCAGAGCGCCTGCACCTATCGGTACACTTCTATGGCGCCTGTTACGACGAGGACACCCTGGCGCGCTTGATGATGGCCGCCGATGCCACCGTGGTGCCCGCACAGTTGGGGCTGACCGCGATGCACAGCCTGGCCTACGGCACGCCGGTCTTTACGCACCACGACGCGGAAGACCACGGACCGGAATTCGAAGCCGTCATCCCCGGTTATAACGGCAACATCTTTCAACGGAACGACAGTGCCGATCTGGCGCGCGTGCTACGCGCATGGTTCGCCCGCGCCGAACCAGCCTCCGAAGTGCGCCGCCGCTGCTATGAGGTCGTCGAACGTTTCTACAACCCGGACTATCAGCGTCAGTGCATCGAGCGCGCCTTGGATGGCTTGCCGCCCGATGATGAGGCATGGGAGGCCTTTCAGCGTGACCATGCACCCACAGCAGTCCTGGTGTAGGGGGTCGATCGCCCAGAAGGATACCGCAATGAAGAGGTCGATGTGATGAAAGTTATGACCGTGGTCGGCACGCGGCCCGAAATCATCCGCCTGTCGCGGGTGATGGCCGCCCTCGACCGATACGTCGAACACGTGATCGTCCACACCGGGCAGAACTACGACTACGAGCTGAACCAGGTCTTCTTCGATGACCTGGAGATCCGCACGCCGGATTACTTCCTCGGTGCCGTGGGTGACACGGCGTGCGCCACGGTGGGGAAGATCATCGCCGAGGTGGATCGCACGCTGGGCGACGTGCAGCCGGACGCGCTGCTCATCCTGGGCGACACGAACAGTTGCCTGGCGGCGTACCCGGCCAAGCGGCGCAAGATCCCCGTCTTCCACATGGAAGCGGGCAACCGCTGCTTCGACCAGCGCGTGCCGGAGGAGATCAACCGCAAGATCGTCGACCACATCAGCGACATCAATATGCCGTACAGCACACTGTCGCGGGATTACCTCCTTGCGGAGGGCCTCCCCGCCGAACGGGTGATTAAGACCGGCAGTCCGATGTATGAAGTGCTGCACCACTATCTGCCGAAGATCGCGGCGTCGGATGTGTTGGTGCGGCTGGGCTTGCAGCCGGAGGGTTACTTCGTGGTGAGCGCGCACCGCGAGGAGAATATCGACGATCCCGCGCAGTTCGCCAAGCTGGTGGCCGTACTCAACAACCTGGCCGGCACGTTTGGGCAACGCATCATCGTCTCCACCCACCCGCGCACGCGGAAACGCATTGACGCGGAAGGCGTGACCCTCGACCCGCTGGTGGAGCTGATGAAGCCGCTGGGACTGTGCGACTACGTGCACCTGCAGCTTCACGCCCACGCGGTGCTGTCGGACAGTGGCACCATCACGGAAGAAAGCTCCATTCTCAACTTCCCGGCGCTGAATATCCGCAACGCGCACGAGCGCCCGGAGGGGTTCGAGGAGGCATCGGTAATGATGACCGGCCTGGAATGGGCGACGATCCGCACCGCGCTGGGTGTGCTGGCGCACCAACCGCGCGGTGACAAACGCATGTTGCGCGAGGTGAGCGACTACTCAATGCCCAATGTGAGCGAGAAGGTGGTGCGCATCATCCTCAGCTACACCGATTTCGTGCACCGCGTGGTGTGGCGGCAGGGGTAGGCAGTGAAGATCTGTCTGGTCACCGAATACTTTTATCCCGAGGATGGCGGCGGCACGCCGACGGTGTTGTCGCAGTTGATGCGCTATCTGAAGGATCATTACGCCGACCTGGAGATCGATGTCCTCACGTCGAACAACCTCTACCGGCGCGCGGGGGGCAAGCTGGCCGCCTACGAGGATTGGGACGGCGTGCAGATCACCCGCGTGAACGTGCCGCGCTCCAACCAGCCCTCCACCGCGCGGCGGCTGCTGGCCGGGTGCGTCTTCGCCGGGGCCGGGCTGGTGCGCCTCTTCAACAGCCGGCAGTACGACGCCCTCCTCGTCGGCACCAACCCGCCCGCCGCGCCGATGATCGGGCAGTGGCTCAGCAAACGCTTCGACATCCCCTACGCCTACCTGGTGCACGACCTGTACCCCGACATCGCCGTGGCGATGGGGGCGCTGGGCGCGGAGTCGCGCATCGCTCGTGTGGCGCATCAGTGGCAGCGGGGCTGGCTGCATGACGCCCGCCGGGTGTACGTGCTCGGGCGCTGCATGGCGGATCACCTGGTGCAGGCCTATGCCCTACCGGCGGAACGGATCGACGTGCTGCCCAGTTGGGCGGATGCCGACGCCGTGCCCGTGCTGCCGCGGGAGAGCCGCTTCCGCGCCCGCCACGGCCTCACCGGCTTCCTGGTGCTCTACGGGGGCAATCTCGGCCACTCGCAGGGGTTGGGCGGCGTGCTCGACGCGGCGAAACTGACCGCGGCGACCCACCCCAACGTAACCTATGTACTCGTCGGCAAAGGGGAGGCACAGGAGGCGCTGGCCGCGCGCGTGGACACCGAGGGGCTGACGAACGTGCGCCTCTTCCCCGCCGTGCCCCCGGCGGAGTACCCCGACCTGCTCGCCACCGCCGACGTGGCGCTGGTCTCGCTGGACCCCAAACTCGCCGGCCTCGCCGTACCGAGCAAATTCTACAGCCTGCTGGCGTCGGGCCGCCCGATCGTGGGGATGGTGGCGCCGGACTCAGAGATCGCTCGTGTGCTCACCGAGTTCGACTGCGGCATCCGGGTGGCGGAAGGCAACGCGCAAGCCTTGGCCGACGCCGCGCTGCGCCTGCACGACACCCCCGCCCTCGCTGCCGCCATGGGCACCCGCGCCCGGCAGGCGCTGGAGGGGCACTTCACGCTGGCGGCGATCGCTGAGCGGTATTACGCGTGTTTGACGGCGCTGGCCGAGAGGTGAAGGCCGCAGGCGAAAATGAAACCCGGCGCCACAGGCGCCGGGTTTTTTGCATAAATGGCTGGCTACTTATTCCCCCGCGCCGTGAAGATGGCGGTGAAGGTCATGACCAGCAGTTTCATATCGACGGCGAAGCTGATCTGGTCGCAGTATTCCGCGTCGTAGCGCACCTTCGTCTCCGTGTCCAGGTCGTCGCGGCCCATCACTTGCGCCAGGCCGCTGAGGCCGGGGGGCACGGCGTGCACGCCGTAGGCGGCGCGCAGGGTATTCACGTCCGTCTGCGTGGGCAACGCCGGGCGCGGGCCGATGAAGCTCATCTCGCCGCGCAGGATGTTGAAGAGCTGCGGCAACTCGTCGACGCTCGTTTTCCGCAGCAACCGCCCGAAGCGCGTGATGGGGTCGATGCCCAGGCGTTGCAGCTCTTCGGTCGACACGTTGGGGGCATCGGTGCGCATGGAGCGGAATTTGAAAAGGGTGAAGAGCAGGCCGTCCTTCCCCACGCGCTGCTGGCGAAAGATGGCTGGCCCTTTGGATTCCAGGCGGATGAGGAGCGCGGTGAGGAGCATGAGTGGGCCAAATACGAGCAGCGAAACAAGCGCCAGCAGGATGTCGAGGATGGCCTTGGCACGCAAGTAGCCGGGCGGTATGCGACGTACGGGGGGAGATACGGTAACCATCACCGTAGTTCTTATTCGACGCTATACCGCCGAGTCCTTCTCCGGGACAGCGAAATGAGCGTCAAATAACAAAATACCCCGCCGGAGCGGGGCATGTTGTGTGATCGTGACCGGCGGGTGACGCGGTGCGCAGGTCTTCTGCGTGCCTCCGACCCTTAACGCGGAGTGACCATATAGGGTATATCGGTGAGGAGATCGTACGGTTGAGTACTGGCGCTTCCGCGCACGCAGGCGACGAGGGTGTAGGGACCAGCGGCAAGAGGTTTCCAGGTCACCGTCGAAGCGGTGTCGAATCCGGTCAGGTTTTGCCAGTTCCAATGACCTTTTGCCTGCAACGTACCGATGCTAAAGCGATATACGGGGTTCTTCAGGCCACTGGATTTGGCGGACAGGGTCACCGCGGTACCGAGGGTGCAGGTCTTCGCGGGGGTTGCCGTGAGACTTGCGACTGCGACGACCGTGTAGGGTGACAGCGCGGCGTGCAACTCCACCGCAGGGTTGGCGCCGGCCAGGTCCTTCGCCTGCGCGAGTAACGTGTATGTGCCGGCGATATCCGGTGTCCAGTCATACGTCGCCTTCGCCGCATAATCGCGCACCACGGCACCGTTGACCAGGAAGCTGTAGACCACGTTCGCTCCCCCCGTCGCCACGGCGGTCAAGGTAACCACCTTCCCCGCATCGCACGGGGAGAGGCTCGATGGTGTGAGCGTCACGGCCGAGAGTTGCGCGGTATCGACGAGTGTGTAGGTGGCCGCACCTGGCACCACGTCCGTCAGGAGGGTGCCGTTCACGAGCTGCAGCGACACCGGTGTGTGCGTGTCGTCGCGCACCAACTGCAGCGTGCGGGAGTCGTGTCCCGCGGGCACGGGGATGCTTAGGGTGAGTGGGATGTTATAAATGTGCGCGTCGAGGGGCGTCGACACTGAGAAACACCACGGATTGCCATTGATGCCGGTTTTGACCACCGCGACCTTGCGTTCCGCAATGTAGCGCGCCATATTGGCGTAGGTATCCACCCAGAGCTGGTCACGCTTACTGTTGATATACGCGCAGTGGGCAGTGAAGTCCACACGCGAAACGGGTTTGTACCCATTCCCCTCGAAACCGTGGTTCATCGTAACACCCCACATCCCCTTGGCGAGGAAGGTGTCAATGAACGCATTGGCCTGGGTCACGGTTAGTGTATTGTCGTAGACATAACTATTCTCGGTGCGCACTTTGATATGCCGTTGCAGCGCCACCGCCGTGGTACGGGCATTCGTTTGCGTCCAGGGGAAGGCGAAGGTGAGTGGGGCGATGCCGGTTTTATCCTGGATGAGTTGTGCGGCACCGTTGATCTCCCAATCCAGCGTCGCGTCGTCGGTAATCTGCACCAGCGGCTGCTTATGATCCATCGAATGGTTGCCTACTTCGTACCCGTCCTGCTGCGCCTGCTTCCACTCCGCCCAGGTGGTGTGGTACGCGCCCGTCGTCGGCACGGTGTCGTTGATATGACCGGCGATCACAAAGAAGGTTGCCGGGAGATGGAACGAGCGCAGGATGGGGAGCGCCACCTGGACCTGACTATCCACGCTGTCATCGAAGGTGATGGACACCGCGGCGGTTTTATTATGGGGGAAGGTCGTCACCTTCACGGGTAACGACGGCGTCGTCAGGCGCGCTGGTGTCGGCGCCGGGGTTCCAGCCGACGCACTACACCCGGGCATTTGTGCCAGCACGGCCAGCACGACGCAGTATTCGAGTATATTGACCCATCGTTGTCGCATCATACATTCCATCTAGAGCGCGCTCGCCCTGTCAACTCACGTGACCGCCCGGGTGTGCTTCGTGGTCTGGCACCATGCCGGCTATCGGTCATCGGACGGCTTCACCTGCAACTATCCGATACAGTGTTGAAGTATGTAATTCTACCACCCCTGCTTTGAAAGTCAATACAAACAAACGCATGAATTCCCCTGTTGCTTTTCGCCTGCAGCGTCCGATATTATCGCCGCCTTTCACAGGTCTCCCGGCAGCACAGGCGCGCACAAGCGATTCGGCAAGTATAATCGCGTACTTCTCGTTCCGGACGCCACTGCCCGTGGGGATCAGCGATAGTTAAAGGTATCGAGCCGACGTGCGCACCGCAGTCAAGAGAACGGGGGGTGAAGGGCCGTGTGGCGTTTACTTGTGCGTGCGCGGGGCCATACTGACAGTACCCCTCGCGGTTTTGGATGAAAGCGGCTCCCTCCTGCCTGTCGCCCACCCGCGGTTTCTTAACAACCCGATCCCCATTGCGCGTGCGTTCCGCCGCGCATCGCCGCACTCGGTATGGCCATGTGAACATCGCCACCCGCCGCCGCGGTATACCATGTGATCGGGCGCGGCGCCGTCCGCGTCGCGGTGCAAAAGGAGTACCGACCATGCCGCGTGCAGCATACCTGAAGTTTTCGCCGCCATTCATCGGCGAGGAAGAGATCGCCGAGGTCGTGGATACCCTCCGCACGGAGTGGATCACCACCGGGCCGAAGACGAAGCGTTTCGAGGGGGAATTCGCTGAATATGTCGGCGCCGAGGCGGCACTGGCGCTCAATTCCTGCACCGCGGGGTTGCACACGGCGCTGACGGCGCTGGGTATCGGCCCCGGCGACGAAGTGATCACCACCCCGATGACCTTCGCGTCGACGGTGAACGTGATCGAGCACGTGGGCGCGCGGCCGGTGCTCGCCGACGTGCTGCCCGATGTGCTCACCCTCGACCCCGCACGCACGGCGGCGGTGGTGACAGCGCACACGAAGGCGCTGCTGCCCGTGCATTTCGCCGGCCACCCGGCGGAGATGGACCCGCTGACCGCGCTGGCGGAGACGCACGGGTTGGCGATCGTCGAGGACGCCGCCCACGCGCTGCCCGCGCAGTACAAGGGGCGCACCATCGGCGCGGGGCACAACCTGACCGCCTTCAGCTTCTACGCGACGAAGAATATGACCACTTCGGAAGGCGGCATGCTCACCGGGCCGGCGGCGCTCATCGACGAGGCGCGCGTCATCAGCCTGCACGGCATGAGCCGCGACGCGTGGAAGCGCTATGACACCGGCGGCAACTGGTTTTACGAGGTGGTCTGTCCGGGCTACAAGTACAATATGACGGACATCCAGGCGTCACTGGGGCTGTGGCAGTTGCGCAAGCTGGCGCGCTTCCAGGAGCGCCGTCACGAGGTGGTGGCCGCGTACCAGGCGGCCTTCGCCGGGTGCGACGCGCTGGAGACCCCCAGCGAGCACCCGGAGGCGGCTTCCGCCTGGCACCTGTATACCCTGCGCCTGCGCCCCGAGATGCTGCGCATCGAGCGGGATCAATTCATCCGCGAGCTGCATGCACGCAACATCGGCACCTCGGTGCACTTCATCCCCATCCACCTGCACCCGTACTACCGGGAGAAGTACGGCTTCCAACCGGAAGACTTCCCGGTGGCGTATGCCAACTACCTGCGCATGGTGAGCTTGCCGCTCAATCCGCACCTGGACGACGCGGACGTGGCGGATGTGATCGAGGCCGTGCTGGAGATTGTGGAGGCGAATCGCGCATGAGACTGGGTAAGCGTGTCTTCGACCTGTTGTGCACCGTGCCGGGGCTGCTCGCGCTGTCGCCGCTCTTCCTGGCGGCCGCGCTGTGCATCAAGCTGGAGGACGGCGGGCCGGTCTTCTTCCGCCAGGAGCGGGTGGGACGCGCGGGGCGGCCCTTCCGCATGTGGAAGTTCCGCTCGATGGTGGTGGATGCGCCACGGCTGGGGGCGCCGCTGACCGTGGGGCGCGACCCGCGCATCACCCACGTAGGGTGGTGGCTGCGCAAGCTGAAGATCGATGAGTTTCCGCAGCTCCTCAACGTGCTGTGGGGGGAGATGAGCCTGGTGGGGCCGCGCCCCGAAGTGCCGCGCTTCGTGGCCGACTACACCCCCGAGCAACGGCGCGTGCTGACGGTGGCGCCGGGCATCACCGACCCCGCCAGCGTGAAGTACCGCGACGAGAGCGACGTACTGGCCGCCTCCCCCGACCCCGAACGCACCTATCTGCTGGAGATCATGCCGGAGAAGCTGCGCATCAACCTGGACTACCAGGCGCACGCCACGGTGTGGAGCGACATGCTGGTGATCCTGCGCACACTGCGCGTGCTGCTGCGGTAAGGCGCTGGTATGTACGGTCGCCTATCCTGTCGCCCCCCAGGCGGCTGCTAATGCCTGCATCTCCCGGCGTGCTCCTGCGGCGGTCACTTGACACAATCCTCGTCTGCCCTCTACCATTCCAGTGCCAAGGAGAACCATCATGCCCTATTTCGTCGTCGGCGCCACCTCGAATACCGGTGACGCCGTAATAACGCGTTTGGCCAAGAAGGTTGGGGGTGCGCAGATCCGATGCCTGGTGCGGCCGACGTCGCCGACCGGGCTCCTGCAGCAGTTGGGGATCGCCATGCATGTGGGTGACGTGCTGGAGCCGGCCTCGTACGCGGCCCAACTCACGCCTGAGACGATCTATCTCGATATGTCCCACCCCAAGCACTATCATATTTCACTCGACACGGTGAAGAAGGCCGGGGTGCGCCGCGCGTATTTTGTCACCAGCACCGGGGTATTTTCCCAATATCGGCGCTGTGCCAGCATTTATGAGGAAAATGAGGAGAAGATACGCAATAGTGGGATCAACTATACGATCATTCGCCCAAGTATGATTTATGGCTCGCTGCGCGATAGGAATATGATCCGGCTTATCCGATTTCTCGACCGTTTGCCGATCTACCCCCTGTTCGGCGAGGGTACCAATTTGATGCAGCCGGTCTTTTTCGAGGATCTGGCGGACGGCATCGTGGCGACCATCGATAATCCGAAGTCAGCACGGCAGGAATACAACCTGGCCGGTCCGGAAGCACTCACCTACCGGGAGATCCTCGAAACGATTATACGCCTGCTCGATCGCCGTGTCGCGTTGTGGCGCGTGCACCCGGGCCTGGCGTATCGCCTGGTGCAAGTGTTGCAGTATCTCCCGAAATTTCCCATCAAGGACGAACAGGTGCTGCGCATGCGGGAAGATAAAACCTTCGATATCACGAAAGCGCAGGCCGACTTAGCCTTCCAGCCCCGCGCCTTTCACGAAGGCATCGCGCTGGAAGTGGCAGCATATCGCGCGACACGGGGCTCACGCCCCTAACCGGGAAAGTCTGGCACAGAAACGATGACCGCCCCCGTTGCCGGGGGCGGTCATTGTGTTATTTCTTCTGAAGTTTTGATAATTTCGCCGCGAGCGCTCGGTCTTCCTCCCGCCAGCGATAGTGGGTCCTGCGTCCGCTCCGTGTGGGGGCTGTCGCTCGGTTGGTGCCCGGCTGTGTTCAGGGCCGTTACGCGGCGCTGGCCGGG
>CAIYQO010000300.1 GCA_903928345.1 uncultured bacterium
AGGGACATCGGATCGGCGAAGATGGCTACACAGGGACTCGGGGGCTTGTTCGGGTCGCGAAAGCCCTTGTCTCTCCTCCATGTGACCACCTGGGCAGGAAATTACCCAACGAAGGGGAAGTTCATTCAAACGGCTTCTAAGCCGCCTGGCGGTCACCATGCTCCCCTTCGCGCCCACCGTCGTCACCGTCTGCTACGGCATGAACGACGGCGGGTACGGCGGGATGAACGACGGCATTGGGAAGACGTATCGCGACGCGCAGAGCACCATCGTCGACAAGTTCAAGGCCGCCGGCGTGCACCTGATCGTCCTCGGTGCCGGCGCGGTGGACAGCGATACTTTCCACAAGAGCCCGGAGCAGGCGGTGGTCTACAACAAGACGCTGGGCGCACTGAGCGACATCGACAAAGAGATCGCCGATAAGCAGGGGGCCACCTTCACCGATCTGCACGGCATCATGGTCGATGTGATGACGAAAGCCAAAGCGGCCATCGGCCCCACCTATGACGTGTGCGGCGGCGACGGCGTGCATCCCGGGTGGAACGGTCACCTGATTATGGCCTATGCCTACCTGAAGGGCCTGGGCTGCGACGGCAACATCGGCACCATCACCTATGACGCCACCGCCGGCACCGCGACGGCCACCGACGGCCACAAGGTGATCAGCGCGGACAAAACCGGGATCAAGCTGGAGAGCACGCGCTATCCGTTCTGCTTCTTCGCCGGTGACGCGAAGGCGTCCGGCAACACCACCAGTATCCTCCCCTATCTGCCCTTCAACCAGGATCTGAACCGCTTGATGCTCGTGGTAAAGAACCCGGTCGGCAAAAAGGTGAAGATCACCTGGGGCAATACCAGCAAGGTTTTTGACGCCGATGTCGCTGCCAAAGGCATCAACCTGGCCGCGGAGTTCATCGACAACCCCTTCGTGGTGCCTTTCAAAAAGATCCATGACGCCGTGGGACACCAGCAGAACGGCGAAACCGCGTTCTACCGCCAGTATTTCTTCGCCACCGATGCCATGCGCACTATGATGCCGGAGGAAAAAGAGACACTGGACCGCCTGAACGGCAAACTGGTCGTGGCCATCAAAGCGAACCGCGACGCCACGGCCGCGTTGGTAACGCCGGTGGCGCATTCGATCACGGTGGAAGCGGCCGAGTAACAACGGCAAGGGGTGCCCCGTATGACGTACGCACCGCGCGGCCGCTGGCACGGGCCGCGGTGTACCTTCGGCTTTCATCACGACCTGCACGCCGACGCCACGGACACGGCGCTGGGCGCGCGGTGCGAGACGCTGGTCGACATGCTGCGACTCACCGGCGCGGAGTTCGTGCAGACGGACAGCAAGGGGCACCCCGGCCTTACCACCTGGGACAGCCGCATCCCCGGCGCCACCGTGGCGCAGGGGATGGTGCACGACGTGCTGGCGGCGTGGCGCGCCGCCACGCGGACGCTCGGGGTGCCGCTGCACGCGCACTACTCGGGCATCTGGGACCAATCCGCCGCCGCCGCGCACCCGGACTGGCGCTTGCTCACCGCCGACGGCACCCCCGGGGGCGCGCCGTATACCATCCCCGGTTGGCCGACGAACCCCGAGGCGCTGCTCTGCCCGCGCGGGCCGTATCTGGAAGAATTGCTCATCCCGCAGCTCCGCGAGATGATCGACCGCTATGGGGTGGACGGTTTCTGGATCGACGGCGACATCTGGGCCATGCAGCCGTGCTACTGCCCGTGCTGCACCGCTGCCTACGCGGCGGAAACCGGCGACACGCCCCCGACCGACCCCGCCGATCCGCGCTGGGCGGGGTGGTGGGGCTTCACGCTGCGGGGTTTCGAGGCGTACGTCACGCGCTACTGCGACGCGGTGCACGCCCACGCGCCGGGGGTGCTGGTCTGCTCCAACTGGCTGCAAACCTTCCGCCATCCCGGCGCCCCCACCGTGCCCACCGACTGGATCAGCGCCGACAACACTCCCGTATGGGGTCTGGACGGCAGCCGCTGCCAGGCGCGCTTCGTCTCCACCCGCGGCAAACCGTGGGACATCATGCTGTGGGACTTCTACGCCTCCCACGGCCTCACCGAGCGCCACTCCCCGTGGGTGACGAAACCGGTGCAGATGCTGCTGCAGGAGGCCGCCGTGGTGCTGGCCTTCGGCGGGCATATTCAGGCGTGTGACGCCCCGTGGGCGCCGTGCGGGCTGCGCACCGGAGAACACGTGCCGTGGCGGCTGGCGCGCGTGCGCGAGATGGGCCGTTTCGTGAAGGCGCGCCGGGCGCTCTGCCGCGACACCGAGACGCTGCCGCAAATCGCCGTGCTGCACTCCGAGCACCACGCCCGCGCCACCGTCGCCGGGCACAACCTCTTCTGGGACGTGGACGTGGCCCCGGTGGAAGGCGCGCTGTTCAGCCTGCTGGAGGGCCACTACGGGGTGGATATCCTCGACGAGTGGGCGCTATTGCCACGGTTGGCCGATTTCCCGGTGATCGTGGCGCCGGAGCAGCACGCCATGTCGGCGGAGATGGTCGAGGCGCTGAAGGCGTACGTCGCCGGCGGGGGCAAGCTGCTCGTCACCGGCGCCGCCGCGGTGGAGCGCTTCGGCGCCGCCTTCCTGGGCGTCACCCCCGGCACGGTGGTCGAACATGCCACCTATCACCTGCCCGCCGCCGACGGCGCCGTGCCGCTGTTTAGCGCGGCGTGGCGACTGGTGGCGCCCGCCGGGGGGCGCGCGTTGTGCACGCTGGGCACCACCCCGCTGCTGGACGAATACCTGCTGCCGCACCCCGGCGCCGTGCTGACGCGCCGCGGCAAGGGAACGGTGTGCTACGTGCCCGCCGACCTCTTCCGCGACTTCGCCGTGAACCGCTACCCCCTCACCCGCGCGCTGGTGAGCCGGCTCGTCCGGCGACTCGCCGGGCGGTTGGACCTCGAAGTGCAGGCGCCCACCTGTGTGGACATCGCGCTGCGTCGCAAGGGTCGCCGCACGCTCATCCACTGCCTCAACCGCGCCTCCGGCCTGCCCAACGTGCCCAACAGCGGCGCGGTGGACGAGATTCCTCCCGTCGGCCCGATCACCGTCACCCTCCGCCGCTCCGCCCCCCCGCAAAGCGTCCGCCTCGCCTTCGAGCGCGCCCCGCTCGCGTGGACCTACGCCGACGGCACGCTGCGCATCACCCTCGAGCGGGTGCATATCCATGCGGCGATTGTGGTGGCGGGGTAGGGGTGGAAGTGGCGGAAATGCGGGAGGGGGTGGAGAGTAGATGATTGTTCTATTTGTGGACTTTCGCACTTTTCCTCTCGCGTCTCGGCCTTGCCTCTGTCCCCGGAGCAACGGCCCGTTATGAAAGGAACCATGGCGGGCTGACCTGAAGTAGATTGTATCTTACCCCACCCCCTTCAGGGATACCGCCATGG
>CAIYQO010000301.1 GCA_903928345.1 uncultured bacterium
GGCATACCAGCGCGCATAGGTGTCGATGGTGACCGGCTCCGGCCACACGCTCTCCAGATAACCTGCGACGGAATGCGGGTGAAACACCGCCAACCGCGCGCGCCACGGCGTGTCATCCGCGGCGTTCGCCGTTTCAGGTGTTGGCTCAACCACGTCCGATTGCCACAGATGGCGCAGTTTTTGTACCGTGGACACACTGGCGCCGGCGTACCGGGCAATGGCGCGCACGCCAAGCGCCTCACCGCGCGAGCGCAGTGTCTCCACCGCGGCCAGCACGCGGGCTTCGGCATCGGCCTGCCGCGCGGTATTGATGGCGTTATCGACGGGCATGCGCGCCCTCCGTGTGCTTTGCCTGGCGGATGATCTGCTGCACGCGTCGTTGGCTCAACTGAACTAACTCGGCAATCTCGCGCGTACCAATCCCCGCCTGATGCAATTGCACGACGCGTTGCCGGGTGCGACCCGCCTGTGGTTCCGCTGCCGGCACCCAGAGGTGACCGTTGAAGTGGCGCTGCACTTCCGCTAGTAACCCCGGAGGCAATACCTTCTTCGCATTGTGATAGCTTGTCATTGTCTGCATACTCTCCTCGCCTTCTCATCTGCACCATACCGCCAGTGCTTTACCGCTGGCAGCGACAATAGACATGACGTGATGGATCAGTCATGCCCTCCTAAAAAACACTCCCCTAACCGTTACATAAACGGCGCAACGGAAAAGTGACGATAGCTCGCGTAATATTTCTTTGCGCCGTGACGCTTCGATGAGCACGGCGTACATCTCTGCCGGGTGACCATGCGCTGACGCCTCCTCACCCCTCTCATATGCGACAAATCGCCAGATGTCTGAATATTGGCGAAATATATTTCACGCCGAGTGACGGTCGGTGATTCGCCTCCGTGTCTTCTGGCCCCGAAGCGCCATCCTTCCAGCAGCGAACAGCGCCAACCCAGTTCGGTGCCCTCAGTAAGTTACATAAACGGGAGCAGCCCAAAGTGACGTAACAAACAGGCGGAAATCGTCTAAAAACGCAACTTTTTTTCAGCCTTCTACCTCTGTGCCTATGCCAATAGTGGCGAATGCGTCAGCAATTGGCCGGGAAATTTCCCGTCAGCACCCTTCACCCACGCCGAATCTGCCATTTCGCTGCTCCGCATCCCGGCATGAATTCAGCGCCGCCATAAGCCACTTACGCGTCGGCATGCCGAATTCGCAAACCCGGGCGCAACATTTGTAGAGGCCCTTCACACGCCCTCATACGCGGGAGCGCCCGATGATTACGAAGTCATGGGGAAATATCGTTGCGGAGCCACCAAGTGGGGGGATTGCCCCCACCATCTTCGTCGAGTTATGCCTACCTCGTCTCATGCGTCGTGTTACAGGATGACCAGGTGAAGTCGCGACTCTGCCCAGCGTCCCGCACATCTCTCTATATATGCGAAATGCCAATTTCTTTTTCAGGGCCATCGCTCCGCAATAACACCCCGCGAAATTCATCTGTAGCAAACTTTCGTTTGTACAATTCCCAATCGTTGTGCTACAATGCTTGCTCTCACCATTTCAGCGAAGGAGACTGCGTATGCGAAGCTGGAACTATGTGCACGCCGAGCAGGTGCTGCCCGCCCGCCTGGTCAAGGAAATCCGGCAGTATGCCACCGGCCTGCTCTACATCCCCACCGATATCGCCCAGACGCGGGAGCGGACGGCCCTCCGCGTGCGGGCGATGAAAGAACAGGGCTATCGCAACTGCGAGATCGCCCGCATCCTGGGCATCACGCCCCGGCACGTCTGTGGTGTCCTGCGCCGTTTCCAGGAGGCAACGGGGATCACAGCGCATGCGGGCGCGATCATGGGTGATGCGCCGCAGGGAGGCCATAGCGAAGGTGGCGAAAAGCCTCCCTCTCCCCGCGGGTAAATCTCCAGAAGCGGCAGGGCCGCGCGACAGTCCCTATAAGTCTATATTCGGAGCGGAGTGTAAATCTGTCCGCGAAATCATCGGCGCATCCAGATTCACCGCTATTTCTCTATATGTCGTGACGCCGGAATTTTTTGCAGGGCGTCTGCAGATGAGGTGCGGCATGCTCAATCGACAGGAACAGTATTGGCTGGAGTGCTGGCGGCGATCCCAGTCGGTCCAACCGGCCACACCATCAGGCCGGCAGCGGTATTGCCTGGGGGCCATCAGACACGGACTGTATGCGGCGCGCATATTGAATGCGGAAGAGCGGGCGCTGGTAGAGGACTGGCAGGAACTGGTAGCGAGCCTACGGGCGCAATACCCCGCGGAGGGAGACCGGATCGACGTGCTGGTGATCTACTGGCTCTTTCTCTTTCGGGCGATCCGCGCGGGGCATGGGAAGGCTATCGAGCGGGCCGGGCGAGCGATTCGCACCCATCTCAACAAGATGACCCGACCGCCGCGCAAACCGAAACA
>CAIYQO010000302.1 GCA_903928345.1 uncultured bacterium
AGGGACATCGGATCGGCGAAGATGGCTACACAGGGACTCGGGGGCTTGTTCGGGTCGCGAAAGCCCTTGTCTCTCCTCCATGTGACCACCTGGGCAGGAAATTACCCAACGAAGGGGAAGTTCATTCAAACGGCTTCTAAGATGATACTATAAAGCCGCGCTGTCAGGTCAACCGGTGTATCAATAGTTTTTCAACACACGCTCATGTGGCAGGAGGTCGCGATGCCCGCATTCGTCCCGGATATCCTTCCCGCGCGTCCCGCGTCGGCGGCGCACGGCATCGGCATCATCGGTGCCGGGGGCATCGTGCAGCACGGCCACTTGCCCGCCTACCGCAAGGCCGGCTTCTCCGTGATCGGGCTGACCTCGCGTACGGAAGAGACAGTGACGCGCACCGCCGATGCCTGGGGCGTGGCGTGGCGCGGCACCGACTGGCGCGCGCTGCTCGACCTGCCCGCGCTGACGGTGGTGGATGTCACCTACCCCTTCGACGAGGAGCGGCTGGAGATCGTACGGGAAGCGGCGGCGCGAGGGAAGCATATCCTGATGCAGAAACCGCTGGCGCACTCGCGCGAGACGGCGGCGGAGATGGTGCGCTTGGCCGCCGACGCCGGGGTGAAGCTGGCGGTGAACCAGAACGCGCGCTGGTGCCCGCAATACCGCGCCGCGTGGCAGGCGATCCGCGAAGGCTGGGTGGGCGAAGTGTACTTCCTACTTCACGAGATGCTGAATACGCAGGATTCGCAGGCGTGGTTCGCCGCGCGCTGGTACGCCCAACAACCGCGCTTCCAACTGTTGGAATACGCCGTGCACCACCTGGATCTGCTGCGCTTCTGGACCGGGCAGGAGCCGACGCGGGTCACCACCTCGGTGGGGCGCAAGCCGACGCAGCAAACGGTGGGGGAGATGCTCGCCTCCGTCACGCTGGAATTCCCCGGCGGCACGTTGGCGGTGGCCATTGAGGACAATGCCGCCCACCCCGACGCCACCCCGCGCAGCCGCTTCCGCCTCGAAGGCACCCGGGGCGTGCTCTCCGGCGAGGCGATGGGCGACCCGCACCTTACGCTGGTCTCCGACCGCCTGCCCGCCCCCGTCACTCCCGACCTGCCCGGCACCTGGTTCCCCGACGCCTTCATCGGTACCATGGGCGAGCTGCTCCGCGCCATCGAGGAAGACCGCGAGTCCACCATTAGCGGCGCCGACAACCTGAAGACACTGGAGATCGTCTTCCAGGCGTATGAGAGCGCCGGGTTATAAATGCGGCATAATCCGCGCCACCCGCCCCACCTGGCCGTCCGCCAGGCGCACCTTGATGCCGCGCGGATGGAAGGGGGAGGGGGTAAGCACGTCCTTCACCACCCCGCGCGTCAGCGTCCCGGTGGATTGGTCCGCCTTAAGGATCACGTCCACCATCAAACCGGGTTTCACGTCGTCACGTTTCTTCGGGTCGTCCATCATTATCCTCTACGTTTCTGTGGTCGGCTGGCGCTGTGGGGGATGAATTCACAGGGATGAAGGGGATGGGAAGGATTTTGAGGATGACCTTAGCCAGTATGACATCACCATTATCCCTTAGCATCCCTTTCATCCCTGTGAATTATCTACAGCGTATCTTACGGTTTCCACTCCGCCAGCGGTGTCAGCGTCGGCGCGGGGACGCGGGTGCCGTCGGGCCATTGGGGGCTGAAGAAGACGGCCACGCGCACGGCGCCGGTCTGGTTCGTGAGTTTGAGCACCAGCCGTTTCTTCGCCGCCTCGTCGGGGTCGAATTGCGCGCCGGCGGGTGACAGGATGGTCACCTGCATCTGTTGCCCCCAGCGGTCGAGGGTCGCGCCGCCGGCGACCAGGGTGACCTTTGCCTCGCTGGTCATCTGCCAGCGCAATTCAGCGGGGGTATCCAGCGTAAATTCATCCTGCACCAGCACCGCCTTGCGCGCCAGCAGCGCCACCCCGCGCGCGGCGGCTTTGGCGGTGTAGACGGGGGTGAGGTCGACCACCGCGAAGCTGCGCGCCGCACTGCTGCCGAAGGCGATGATCGGCGCCGTCGCGAAGGGGTTCTGATTTTGCCCGTTGAGGATGGGCACATTGTGGCCGAAGGCGTTGGCCACCGGGTAGCTCCAGCGCTTGCCCGGCTTATCGGCGGTGCCGTTGTCGAAGAACCCGGCGGGGTACCCGCCCTTCTTCGTGTCGCGCGTCCAGGCGAAGCCGCCCGTGCCCATGCCATACAGCTCGAACTGCCCGGCGTCGCAGTGGCCGTGGTTGGCCAGCGCGCCGTTAGGGCCGGCCTTCACGAAGACGCACAGGCCGTCCTTCTCCCACGAGCCGCGCAGTGTCGCCAGTTCCACCTTCCCCTTAAACCGCGTGTCCAGCGGCAGGTCGCGTAGCGCGGGGGCGTGCGCCGGCGGCGGCAGATACCACACCAGCTCCAGCACGCGCGACACGGCGAAGCGCGGGTCGGCCACCTCTTTCGTTACGTCGGGCCACCAGGGGTGCGGTTTGGCGAAGTAGACGCGCTCGCTCTCCGCTGCCAGCGGGTCGTCGTAGCGCTTTGCCAGCCAGAAGACCGCCGGCACGCTCCAACGGTTGTCCAGGCTGTCGGCATAGGCGAAGACCAGCGGCGAGCTGTTGGGGGTGACGTAGTGGATGTAGCGCCACGTGTTGCGCAGGCCCGGGCCGTCGCTCAGGCCGAAATCGGTGCCCAGCGTGCCTTGCAGCGACGCCAGCGAGAGCACCAGGTAGCGGGTGGCGTATTCCCAGTAATACGGCCCTTCCATCCACGCGCCGTCGGGGTCGTAGGTGGGCACGCTGTGCCGCAGCGAGGCGATGGCGAAGTCGAGCACCGTCGCGGCGGTGGCGGGGTCGTCGCTCGCCACCGCCAACGCGCCGGTAATCATGCCGCCGTTGCACACCGTGTTCCAGTTATGGTTGCTGCCCGTCCACCAGCTCGCCTTCGCCTCCTTGCGGTAGCAGGCCAGTCCCGGTTGCAACCCCTTAGTGAGAATGGCGCCGCGAATCGTCGCGCGGTCGGCGTCGTTCAGGTCGCGGTAGAGCCAGTCATAGCCCAGCGCCACCGCGTGGGTCATCTCCGCCGTGTCCAGAAAGGAGTTCTCGTCGTGCCAGGTGGGGAAGGCGCTCGCCGTCAACAGCACCCCGCGCAGCGCGTCGGCGAAGCGCTTGTCGCCGGTGTAGCGGTAGCTGAAGCCCAGGATATACACGCGCGCCACCGTCTCGCGCCACACGTTCCAGTCCGGGCTGTCCTGGACAGCGGGCTTCGCCAGGTAGAGTTCCGCCCGCTGCGCCAGCGCGTCCAGCGCGCCCTTCAGCGCGGAGTCGGTCTTCGCCAGCGCCTGCAGCTCCCCCACCCGCGCGTCCGTCAACAGCACCCGCGGATGTGCGCCGACCTTCGCCACCAGCTCTGCCGTGGTGCACAGCGCGGGCAGCGTGAGGAGGATGAGTAGCAGGCCAATGATGACAATCCGCATATGACCTCCTGTAATGATTGCGTCAGTATTCACTTGATTAGAGGATGCTCGGGTTGTTTTCGTTTCTTTGTAGACGAGACAAGGCTATTTCTAGTTCCGTTACGCGCCGGACTCCCGCCCAGTTGCAAACGGTGACTAAGAACATACCTGATCGGTAGCCGCCCTTCCACCCCGGCCCAATCTCCCATCCTCTGCGTTCTCTGCGCCTCGGCGGTGAAGCGTACCCTCGTCGCCCCCTTGACCGCCAACCCCTCTCGCGGGTAGCATAAGGGCTCGTCACACCACCCTTCGGAGAACCACCCTTGGATACTGTGTCCATACATGAACTCGTCCACGACACCTCCCTCAATCCCCGCCTGCATGGCGTCGATCAGGAAGTCGTGGACTTTTACGCCGGCATCTTCAACGATGTCATCTGGCCGCCCATCCTCGTCGACCGCGCCACGAAGAAGCTGCTCGACGGCTGGCACCGCGTGGAAGCGGCCCAGCGCGCCGGGGTCTACACGCTGCCCGTGCAGTGGGTGGACGCCAAGGAGGAAGAGCTGTTCGCCCTCGCGGTGAAGGCCAACCTCGGCCACGGCATCCGCCTCTCGCGCGAAGAGCGCTACAAGGCCATCGCCCGCCTGCAACGCGAAGCGTGGACTCCTGAGCGCATCACCGAAGTGCTGGGCTGCTCAGCGGGCATGGTGCAGAGGACGGAGAAGGCGGAAGACCTGCGCATCAAGTACAAGGTGCACGACCATCCCGGCGTGAAGCTGCCCACCGAAACGCTGGTGGAAGTGGTGCGCCTGCCGGAAGAGTTCCGCGACGACGTGGCGGAACTCGCTTGCGAAGTCGAGGCCACTACCGCCGACGTGCGCCGGGCCGTGCGCGGCATCAAAAACGGCGTCGTGGTGAATAACACCGACATCAAGCGCATGATGACCGATCCGGAATACGCCAAGGCGAAGCTGAAAGCGGCCTCCCCGGCGAACTCCGGCGACTGGCTGATGACCTTCGCCACCCTGGTGGACCAGATCGAGTCGGCGCAAATCCAGCTCTCCCCGCTTGAGCGTGAAGCCACCGTCTCCCTCTTCGTCCGCCTGCGCGACTGGGCCAACCGCAACCTGGTCAACCTCGGCGCCGGCACGCAAACCACGATGCAATAAAAGACGAACCGCAAAGACGCAAAGGACGCAAAGAAAACGCAAAGGAGTTGGATTGCTTCGCAGCGAAGAACGTACCCCGAGGCGCGAAGCGCACCAAATTCTCTTCGCGTATCCTTTGCGTCCTTTGTGTCTTTGCGGTTCGTTCTCTCCCGGAGGTTTTCCATGATCGATACCGATACCATCGAAGTCGTCAACGGCGCCAAGCGCGCGGTATTCTCGCGCTCGGTGGATGGGTGGACGCCGGATTGGTTTTATGCCGGTGACGTGCGCATGTTGCGCTTCAAGGATCACGAGTGGCTGGCCATCGGCCACGTGCATCCGGGGACGGCGGACGAGGCGGAGCGGCTGTCCGGCGGCGGGATCATCTTCCGCGGCACGGCGCGCTACGGCGCAACCGCGGTGCCCTGGTCGGTGGCGGTGCTGCCCGACCGGCAGGGCGAGGGCTTCATCGTCGAATGCGACTTCCTCCCCGCGGCGTCGCTGGAGCTGCTGGAAGCCTACGCCACCTTCGAATCCCCTTACGACTACACCGGCGCGGAGACGGTGACCACGGTGATCGGGATGAACCCGGTGTCGCGCTGGGAAGGCGCCGAACGCCGCACCCCGCCGATCTGGGAAAACCCGGCGTGGGTCTACTCGCGCCCCCAGGCCGTGCGCATCACCGGCAAGTGCAGCACGCCGTATCTGTGCCAGGCGCTCACCGCGCTGCCCGGCGTGCCCGATCGCTATATCACCATCATCGGCGATTGGACGGTGTGCCGCGTGCAGGATGTCTATGCCTGTCCGACGCGCACCACGCCCCTCGACCCGCCCGGTGTGTGGGGCAACCCCGCGGAAACCAAGGGCTTCAAGTACATCGTGGGCGCGCTCAACTGGTCGAGTGCCTTCGCGAAGGACCCGAACGTGCTCTTCACCGGCGGCGAGGCGCACCGGCAGCGGGTGGTCGTTGATTTCGACACCGCCGTGCCCGGTGGCTCGCTGGACACCATGCTGCTGCGCGCCTGGGAGCGCACCGCGCTGCTGGACATCCCCGCCGACGGCGCGGTGGCGGCGTTTGACAACGCCCGCCACAACGGCGCCACGTGGGGGACCGCCGTGGGCTGGCTGCGCGATGTCTTCTGCGGCGACACGACGACGGAGGGACTCTACGCCCCCGACGCGGGCATCTGCACCTACGCGGTGGGCTCGCGTCCCAAGGCCGGCGGTGACTACGGGTGGTTCTGGTGGCCGCAATGGGCGGGCCTGCTGCATTACCGCGCGCGCCTCACCGGCGACGCGGCGCTGGAAGCCCTATGCCTGCGCAACGACGACAAATTCGCCGCCTGGGCGGGCTCGCGCTCGCTGCAGCACGGCATCGCCGCCGGGGTGACCATCGCCCCGAGCATCTGGTGGGCCGCGGGCGGCGGTAAAGGCGGCGTACTCGCCGAGGCGCTGCGCGGGGTGCTGGAGAACGCGTGTGCGGGTTCCGCCGCGGAGAACGGCACGCGCCGCAAGATGGACTACGGCGCGCAGGCCTCCATCGCGGAAGTGCTCCTCCTCGGCGCGCAGGCCTACGACGCCCCGGCGATGCAAGCCCAGGCGCTGATCCTTCTCGACGAGATGGACACGCGGCTGGATGGGAATTTCTGGGAATTCAACATGGGCGAGGCGGACAGCCTCATCCACGGCGGGCAGATTCGCAGCCTGGGCCACGGCCACGCGGTACTCGCCAACCTGCTGGCGCACCGCTGGCTGGGCGATGGGCGCTTCCTGGCACAGGCGCACCGCTTTGCGCGCTACCTCCTCGCGGTGAGCTACGCCGCACACAACGGCTCTCACGACCCCGACTTCGACTGGCGCGGGTGGTGCAACGGCAGCAACGCCGGGCGCGACCAGATCGCCGAGTTCCCGCCCTGGGAGACGCAAAACGGCCTCCTCTGCCTGGCCTCGTTGATGGCGGAAACGGAGCTGGAAGGCGGCTTCTACGACGTGCTGTGGTACATCGCGCGCACCGGCCTGGCGCAATTCCCCGCGGCGCGCAGCCTGAAGCGCGTGCTCGACGAGGAGATGGCGGTGCACTTCGTCCCGCGCGGGCAGATCGCCAGCGAGCGGGATTTCTACGACATCCTACCTTACCTGGCCTACGAAAACCCGCACGACCAGACGCTGCTGGCATCATATCAAGGCACCGACTGCGTGGTGGGAGAATTCGTCTACGGCGGCGGGTTGGCCCGCACCGACGACCCGCGCGTCGGGGTGGTCGTGCCCCGCGCCGCCCAACTCGACCTCGCCGAGTTGCACGAGCGCCGCGCCCACCTGTGGAACCCGACGCCGAACGTCATCACCACCACCCTCACCGCCGTCTGGCCCGGTGGGCGCACCACGTCGGCGCCCGTCACCGTGCCCCCGCGCGAGGTGGTGCGGGTGACGCTATGAGAAAGACTCATCCGTTAACCGAGCACGAAGCCGCCGTAGTGGCGAATTTGATCAGCGAGATTACTACGCGCCATCCCGGCGTTACTGGTGTGACATTAAAAGGTTCGGCGTGGAATCCGGCGCATCAGCTTCCCGAGGCGGATATCGATTTGAACTGGTGCGGGCAGGCGGATGCGGCCTTGGAAGATCCGCTGATGGGCTTTCGCGCCGTCTTCACCCGCGACGGCGTGCTGATCGACTTGGCGACATGGTTCTGGAGCGATCTTGGCAAACCGGAGAGTTCCAGTCTCGCCACGGCAGTGAGCCTGGCGCGTAGCACCATCCTCTGGGAACGCGACGGAGCCTTCAGCGTCCCGCGCCGCGCAGTGCGTCGCCTACTTGCCGACCGGGCCTGGGTGTCCGAGAAGCTTGACAACGATTTCTCCGAATATCGCCGAACACTGACGTCCTGGCAGGATCCGGCGGCGCGGAACCCATTCGGGCACAACTGGGATTTCGCACGCCAAGTGTGCAATGTTTGGGGATTGGCCGCGTTGAGTTGCCTTCTGCTCCGCCCGCCGAGTGCCGGACGCAAGGGATTGATGGAAATCGTCGACTGTGCTAATCGGCTCGATGTCCCGTGGTACGGTGACACGGTATTGCATGTGATGGGTGCGACGGATATCACCCCCAATGAGGCCGCATCCTGGATTGAGCGCGGTGCGGAGCTGCTGCAGGACGCCGAAGCCTTGCATGCAGGCCTCGATCTCGGCCAGGGCTATTATTATCTCGCCGGGATACGCGCCATGGTGGAGCGCGGGTGCCACCGCGAAGCGGTATGGCCGTACTGGCGGGTGACGCATACGTTGGCGCGGGAGCTAGCCGCGACGCCGCTCGCGGTACTCGCCGACGAAACAGCACATGCACTGCGCGTACGCACCGGTCTGGTAGATGATGGCGCCATCTCGGCGCGTCTGCCGTGGATTGCCGACGCGATCGATCGACTATACGCAGAAATACCGCGCCTGTTAGAGCGGTATTTCGCGGAATTGCCGATGGTAAGCGCAACCTGGAAAGACTGAAGGGACGATATGAACGGTTTCCCTAACGTGACCAAGGAGAAGAGACAGGGAGGCGCGTATGCCTGATCGTCGATCCCTACCGCGCAGCACGCCCGAAGCTCAGGGTGTGGCCTCGGCGGCGGTGCTGGCCTTGCTCGCGGATATTGACGCGAACGTATCCGAGCTGCATAGCCTGATGCTGTTGCGGCACGGGCAGGTGATTGCCGAAGGCTGGTGGGCGCCGTATGCGTCCCACTCCCCGCACATGCTCTTCTCCCTGAGCAAGAGCTTCACGTCCACCGCGGTGGGCATCGCGGTGGCGGAAGGCCGGCTGTCGGTCGACGATTGCGTGCTCTCCTTCTTCCCCGAGGACGCGCCGCCCGCGCCTGACGCCAATCTGCGCGCCATGCGCGTGCGCCACCTGCTGTCGATGTCGACCGGACACGACCACGACACCACGGACCACACACGCGCGCACGAGAACTGGGTGCAGGCGTTCCTCTCCCTGCCCGTCGAACACGTGCCCGGCACGCACTTCTGCTACAACACCGCGGCTACCTATATGCTCTCGGCCATCCTGCAAAAGTTGACCGGGGAGACGTTGCTCGACTACCTGCGCCCGCGCCTCTTCGCGCCACTCGGTATCACCGCGCCGACCTGGGAGACCTGCCCGCGCGGGATCAACACCGGCGGCTTCGGCCTGTCCGTCACTACCGAGGACATCGCACGCTTCGGGCAGCTTTATCTGAACAACGGGCTGTGGCATGGGCGGCGTTTGGTCAGCGCGGCCTGGATCGCGGAAGCGACTACCGGGCAGGTCAGCAACGGCGACGACCCCAACAGCGATTGGCAACAGGGGTACGGGTATCAATTCTGGCGGTGCCGGCATAACTGCTACCGCGGCGACGGCGCGTTCGGGCAATATTGCGTGGTCATGCCCGACCAGGATGCCGTGCTGGCGATCACCGGCGGCCTCGGCGACATGCAGGCGGTGCTGACCAAGGTGTGGGACCACTTGCTGCCTGGCTTCGCCCCCGCGGCGTTGACCCCCGACTGCGACGCGCAGGCGCGTTTGTCCGACCGGCTGGCCGCCCTGCGTCACGATCCCCCCACCGGGCAGGCCACCTCGCCGTTGGCGGCACAGGTATCCGGGCGGGAGATACGCCTCGCGCCCAATGCCCCGGGCATCGATGCGCTGCAATGCACCTTCGGCGACGACGGCATCACGCTCACGTTCCAACAGGGGCGGCGGCGGCGGGCGGTCACCTGCGGCCTGAACGCATGGCAAACGAGCCGCATCGGCACCCCCCTGCTCCCACGCCCCGCGCAAGTGGCCGCCGCAGGTTGCTGGACCACCCCTGACACCGTGCAACTTGTCCTGCGCTACTACGAGACGCCGTTCTACCAGACGCTCACGCTCCGCTTTACCGAGGCGGGTGCCGAGGTAGCCGTGGCGACCAATGTCTCCTTTGGGAGCAACGAAGCGTTGCAACTCGTGGGCACTTTCGCCTGAGACCGGAGAATGGATGCGCCATGTCATCTGCGCTGACCCATCGCGAACGCGTTTTGCTGGCGCTGGACCACCGGGAGACGGACCGCGTGCCGATCTCGATGATCGGCTCGTTCATCAACCCGCCGGCGCGGGCGCGGCTGGATGCCTACCTGCGCCGGGAGCGCGGGATGAGCAGCGACGCGTACCTGGCGGAGGCCGTTGATCTGCGCGCCGTGGCACCGCGCTACGTCGGCCCGACGCTTCCCACGGGCACGGATGAGTGGGGGGTGCACCGCACCGCGATCTCCTTCGGCGCGGATGCCTACGACGAGATCGATAACTACCCGCTGGGTGAGATGACCGATATCGCCGACCTCGACGCCCACCGCTGGCCGCGTCCAGAGTGGTTCGACTACTCCGTGCTCCCCGAGCAGATCGCCGCCGCGCGCGCGGGGGGTGACTACGCCACCTGGCTTTATTTCCCGACGAACCCCTTCGAAGCGAGCTGGTACCTGTTCGGTTTCGAGCGCATCTTTGAAGCGATGCTCGAGACGCCCGAGCTGGTACACACCCTGCTGGAGCGCGTTACCGACTGTATGGCCGCCCGGCTACGTGCCGCGCTGGAGGCGGTGGACGGGGGATTCGACCTTGTCTACACCGGCGACGACATCGCCGGGCAGCAGGGGCTGCTCATGTCGTTGGGCATGTGGGAGACCTTCGTGAAGCCGTGCCACCAGCGGCTGAACGCCATCAGCCACGAGTTCGGCACGCGGGTCATCTACCACTCCGACGGCGCGGTGACCGCCGCGGTGCCGGGGTTGCTGGACATGGGGATCGACGTGCTGGAAGCCCTGCAGTTCGACGCCGCGGGGATGGACCCCGCCGACCTGAAAACGCGCTTCGGCGACCGCCTGTGCTTCGCCGGCGGGGTCAGCGTGCAGCACACCCTCCCCTTCGGCACCCCGGACGACGTGCGCGCGGAAGTCCGCCACCTGCGCACCACCCTCGGCCACCACGGCGGCTACCTCCTCGGCCCCTCGCACGCCATCCAGGCCGACACCTCAGCGGAAAATATCGTGGCGCTGTTCGACACGGCGCTGGAGACGGTCGCCGGGTGAGGTGCCGAATCAGGTTAACGACAACTTTGAGAGGGCGAGCGTACCCGCGAGCCGCGTCGGATGCACCGTTGTGAAAAGCGGAGACGGCCTGTGCGTGTGAACAAATCGCACGTACAGGCCGTCTCTTTTTTTACCCACACCCGCCTCGCCCGTAGCTCGCGGGTACGCTCGCGCTCCCAAGTCAGGCAGTTACGCCTCCAGTACCGCCATCTCCCGCTCGCGGAAGTAGGTGGCGGTTTGCTGCACCAGGTGGCGCAGCAGGGCGGGGTCGGGTTTGCCGTGCATGGCGGGGTACGGGTCGCCGCCGGGACCGAGGGGCTCGGGGGTGACGTAGCAGCCCGGGCGGTTGAAGCCGATAAGGTAGAGCACCATAATGACCGTGTCGATGTCCAGCGCGCCCTCGCCCAGCGCGCAGCGGTTGCTGTCCGCCAGGTGCAGGTTGGCGAGCATCGGCCCGGCGTCGAGCAGCGCCATGCCGAGGTGGCTCTCTTCACTCTGCATATGGTACAGGTCGGCGTTGATGTGCTGCACGCCGGGGTGGTTCAGCGCGGCGATGTACGTCTTCGCGTCGGCAATGGTGTGGCAGAAGCTCACCTCGGCGGAGCGGATAGGCTCCACGGCGCCCTGCACGCCCGCGGCGACGAAACGGTCGGCCACCAGGCTCAGCGTGGCGATGGAACGCTCGAACTCGGAGTCGTCATACGGGGTCGGGCGGCCTACCGCGCCGGGCACCACCAGGATGTACCCCGCCTTAACTTCGGCGGAGAAGTCGATGGTGCGCTTCAGGTAGTCCACCGCCGCCTGCCGCGTCAGCCCGCTGTTGCTCGAGAGGTCGCTCTCTTTGGAGAACATGCCGCAGATGCCCCCCACGGTGATGCCGTGCTCCGCCAGCACGCGCAGCGTCTCCGCCGGCTTATAGCCCAAATCGGCGCCGTAGTGGTTGCCGTGCAACTCGATAAAGCGGATGTCCGCCTCCGCGAGCCGCGCCGCCGACGCCGCCAGCGGCTCCATCCCGAACCCCCAGTTGCTCCACGACAGGTTCAGCCGCGCCCGCAACCGCCCCGGCTCCTGCGTCTTCAACAGCGCAAAGCGCGCCCGAATCTCGTCATTCTTCACCTGAAAATGCTGCTTCATCCCGTTTCTCCTCTGTGAAAATCTGTGAAATCTGTGGTTTCTCGTCCTCTACCGCCCGTAAATTTCCTTGCTCAGCGCGAAGAACTCCTCGCACATCGCGTCGATGGCGGCGCGGGTGTGGCCGGCGCCGACGGGGTCGGTGTACCAGCGCGGGATGAGCCCGCCGGCGGGACGGCCCAGCGTCTGCGTCATCCGGCGGGCATAGGCGCGCACCTCCGGCAGCGAGCGCTGCATGCCCATCTGGATATCCACCCCGCTGAAAAAGGTCAGGCGCCCCCCGAAACGTTTCCCGAGCAGCTCGAGGCCCATATTCTCCTGCTGGTCCATGTGGACGACATCCAGCCCGATCTCGATAAGGTCGTCCAGGATGTCCACGATATAGCCGCAACTATGCAAAAACGTGCGCAGGCCGCGCGCGTGGGCGGCAGCGAAGACGCGCGCATAAGCGGGCTTCCAGATTTCGCGCCAACTCGTCGGGGAGATCATCAACCGGTTCTGCAGCCCCCAGTCGTCGCAGAAGATCAGGGCGTCCGCGCCGGCAGCCGCGAACTTCTCCACCGCGACCAGGTTCATCTCCACCAGGATATCCAGCAGCGCCTTCAACTCGTCGGGATACTCGTAGATATCCGTCCAGGTGTTCTCCAACCCGCGGATGAAGTGGATGCGCTCGTACAGGGAGACGCCGTAGGAGAGCAGAAACTTGTCCCCGGCGCGCTCGCGGGCACCCTCGAGGGCGGTCCAGCGCGACGGGTCGTGGATGTCGGGGATGTGGAGCTTGTCGAAATCCGCCCAGTCGAGCAGCGGGTAGACCTTCACCTCGCCGAGTTGCGTGGTGCCCAGATTCTCCCACACCGCGCCCCATTCGTCGGTACCGCTGGCCGGGCGCCCGTCGGGGCTGGGACTCATGCCCATCCCGGCAAAGTCGCTGCCGTAGGGGTCGGGAAAGTCGAAGGGGAAGCGGTCGGGCCCGGAAAAGGTGATCGCGGCGTGCACCACCTCGCGGCTGGTCATCATGGCGGAGTCTCCCATTGCGAAACTGCGCCGATGGTAACAGCGCACGCGACCGCCGTCAAGGGGGATTACGGTTGCAGATTGGTTAGCAAGCGACTGTTTAAATTACCCAACCCTCGGTTATAATAGCTTTCCCTGGCGGGGAGAAAGAGCTTGGAGATGTTGAAACAGGAGTTTGTGAAGATCACGGAGCAGATCTTCGAGGTGCCGGTGACGTATCGCGCGGGAATGCGCGTGCCGGCGCGGGTGGTGGCGGACGAGCGGATTTTGGAAGCCGCCCTCGGGGACAATTCGACCGAGCAGTTGGTGAACACCACCATGCTGCCCGGCGTGGTGCGCTACGCGCTGGCCATGCCGGACATCCACCAGGGGTACGGGCCGCCCATCGGCTGGGTGATTCCCATCGACGCCGCGACGGGCGTCATCTCCCCCGGCGCCACGGGGTACGACATCAACTGCGGCGTGCGCCTGTTGCGCGCCGAGGTGGAAGCCGACGAGGTGGTGCCCTTCATGGACGGCCTGGTGCGCGCGCTCTTCAACAACGTGCCAAGCGGCGTGGGCAAAGGCGGGGCACTGCGCCTCTCCGACCACGACATGGAAGGCGTGCTGGAAGACGGTGCGCGCTGGGCGGTGCGCAAAGGTTACGGCGTGCAGGAGGACCTGGAGGTTACCGAAGAAGGCGGCGCCATGCCCGGTGCCGACGCGACGACGGTCAGCCCCTCCGCCAAAGCGCGCGGGCGCGACCAACTCGGCACGCTGGGCAGCGGCAACCACTTCATCGAGGTGGGCAAGGTCACGGAAATCTTCGACCCCGCCATTGCGGAGGCCTTCGGTCTCTTCGCGGGGCAGGTGGTGGTGTGGATTCACTCCGGCTCGCGCGGGCTGGGGCACCAGGTCTGCACGGACTACGTGAAGCGCATGCAGAAGTCGGTACGCGACTACGATATCACCCTCCCCGACCGCGAGCTGGTGTGCGCGCCCTTCACCTCCCCGGAGGGGCAGGAATACTTCGCGGCAATGGCGGCGGCGGCCAACTTCGCGTGGGCCAACCGCCAGGCGATGGCGCACCTGGTGCGCCAGACCTTCGACGACGCGCTGGCCGGCAAGGTGCGCCGCCGGGAGTTGCACCAGCTCTACGACGTGACGCACAATATCGTAAAGCGCGAGACGTACGAGATCGACGGCGTCGCGCGTGACCTTATCGTGCACCGCAAAGGCGCCACACGGGCCTTCGGACCGGGGCGCGTCGAAGTGCCGCGCGCCTACCGCGCCGTCGGGCAGCCGGTGCTGGTGCCCGGCAACATGGGCACGGCGAGTTACATCCTGGTAGGCACCGAGACAGCGATGACCACCACCTTCGGCAGCGCCTGCCACGGCGCCGGACGCGCCATGAGCCGCTCGAAAGCGCTCAAACAGGTGGACGGCCACATGCTGCAGGAGCGGCTGGCCCGCGCCGGCATCGTGGTGCGCGGCGGCAGTTGGGACGGCCTGGCCGAGGAAGCCCCGGAGGCGTACAAGAACGTCGACCTCGTGGTCAACGTGGTGCACCAGGCCGGCATCGCCCGTAAAGTCGCCCGCACCGTGCCCCTCGGCGTCATCAAGGGGTAGCGAAAGGTCGGTTCGCTTACGGGAATCTCTCCTAGACGCGGCCCCCCACCACCCTGACCCCCTCCCCCGTAACGTCCTGTGACAGGGGAGGGGGAATCGGAATAACAAGTGTAGGCGCAGGCTTTAGCCTGCGATAAGTACTGGTACCGCTTGCAATATCGAGCGCAGGCTGAAGCCTGCGGCTACATTTTCTCCCTTCCCCCCTCACAGGACGTTACGGGGGAAGGGTCGGGGATGGGGGGGCGCGCCGACAGGCGCGGAACCGCAAAGTAAACCGGATTGGGTAGCGCCATATTTTAGTTTTTAGCTTTTGTCTTGCATGATAGCCGCAAGGGATGTCGAATACAGAGGTTGTTATGATCACCTACGACAAGGGCACATTGCTTATCGACCGCGCGCAGGAAGGCGAGGATGTCCATCCCTTGCTGGAGACCGGGCGGACGGAGCGCTGGTTTCTCGAGTTGCGCATCACCGAGCAGGCGGCGCTGGAATACCTGATCGACGCGGAGATCGTCGGCGACGACATCCCCGTGCGCTACATCGCACGCGACGGGCAAAGCTTCACCGGCATCGCGCAGGTGGAGGAATCCCTCTGCGCCGACGAGCAGAAGCTCTTCCTCCTCCGCGGCTACGGCAAGCCCCCCGCCGTCTTCCTGGCCGACAGACCGGATAAAATGGGGTAACCATCCCGCGCGGTGAATCTTCTGTGATTCTCAGAAGGAATCCGCTCCACCCCGTTGAAAAGTTCTACAAGGGCGTTATGCCGCAGCGTTGGCATGACGCCCGTCCATTGCTACCCTGAACACTGGAGTGGTTGATGAAAATCGTCGTTTGTATCAAGCAGGTGCCGCAGACCACCAACGTCAAGATCGATCCGGTGACCAATACCCTCGTGCGCGAGGGCGTCGAGTCGCAGATCAATCCCTTTGATCTCTATGCCCTGGAAGAGGCCGTGCGCGTGAAGGAACGGCTGGCCGCCGCCGGCACGGAGAGCACGGTCACGGTGATCTCCATGGGTCCGCCGCAGGTGGACGCCGCGTTGCGCGAAGCGATTACCCTCGGCGCCGATGACGCGGTGCTCCTCTCCGACCGCGCGTATGCCGGCTCCGACACGTGGGCCACCTCGTACGCGCTGGCGATGGCGATCAAGCAGCTCGCCGCCGACCTGGTCTTCTGCGGCATGCAGGCCATCGATGGCGATACCGCGCAGACGGGCCCCGGCATCACCGTGCATATCGACCTGGCGCTGGCGGCCTATGTGGCGAAGATCGACGAGATCTCCCCCAAGCGCGCCACCGTCCGCCGCCTGCTCGAAGAGGGCTACGAAGTGTGCGAGGTGCAGTTGCCCGCCGTCTTCACCGTGGTGAAGGAGATCAACGAGCCGCGCACCCCCAGCCTGCGCGGCAAGATGAAGGCGAAGTCCGCCCAGATCCCCGTGTGGACCGCCGCCTCCCTCGGCCTGGACCCCGACAAATGCGGCCTGAAGGGCAGCCCCACGCAAGTGGTCAAGATCTTCAGCCCCGAACACCGCGCCGGCGGCGAACGCTGGGACGGCGACGCCCCCGATCTGGCGGCCAAGCTGCTGGAAGTGATCCGGGAGCGGATTACCGTGTAATGAAAAATGAAAATTGAAGAGTGAAAAATGCAAATTCCCGGTTCTCGGATACCGCATTTTTCATTTTCAATTTTTCATTTTCCACTTTTCATTCCAAAGGACCTATCATGTCAATTCGCGTACTCGAAGACAATTGCACCGGCTGCAAGCAGTGCGTCAAGGCCTGCCCGCAGATGGCGATCAGTATGGACGGGAAACTGGCGACGATCGCGCTGGACAACTGCAACTTCTGCGGTTCCTGCGTGAGCACGTGCAAGTTCAAGGCCATCACCATCGAGATCGAAAAGCAGGCGCGGGAAGACCTGTCTGCTTACTCGGGCGTATGGGTGTTCGGCGAGCAGGACGGCGGCCACCTGGCCGGCGTGGTGCCCGAACTCATCGGCGCCGGACGCAAGCTGGCCGACAAGCGCGGCTGCAAGCTGGGCGTGGTGCTGCTCGGGGATAATATCGCCGAGTTGGCCGCCGCCGTGGCGAAGTATCCGGTAGACCTGGTCTACGTCTACGACCACCAAAAACTCGCCCGCTATCGGCCCGAACCTTACTCCCGCGTGCTCTCCGCGCTGGTGCGCAAGTTCAAGCCGGAGATCGTGCTCGCCGGCGCCACCACCACCGGGCGCGGCTTCCTCTCCCGCGTGGCCGTCGACCTATACACCGGCCTCACAGCGGACTGCACGGGCCTCGAGATCGGCGACGACGGGCTGCTCTACCAGACCCGCCCGGCCTTCGGCGGCAACATCATGGCGACGATTCTCTGCCCGTATACCCGGCCGCAGATGTCCACCGTGCGCCATAAGGTGATGCCCGCCGTGCTGCCCGGCGACACGGTGCGCGCGGAGATCATCAACGTCGAGCCGCAGGAACAGCTCCTCGCCTCCCGCGTGAACATCACCGACTTCATCCGCGACGTCACGCAGAAGGTAAACCTTGTCGAAGCCGACGTGATCGTCTCCGGCGGGCGCGGCATGGGCAAGCCGGAAAACTTCGCCATCCTGCACGAGCTGGCCGACCTCCTCGGCGGCGCCGTCGGCTCCTCCCGCGCCGCGGTGGACGCCGGCTGGATGCCCTACCCGCATCAGGTAGGCCAGACGGGTAAAACGGTCTGCCCCAAGCTCTACATCGCCTGCGGCATCTCCGGCGCCGTCCAGCACCTCGCCGGCATGCAATCCTCCGATTGCATCATCGCCATCAACCGCGATAAAGACGCCCCCATCTTCCAAGTCGCCGACTTCGGCTTCGTAGGCGACGCCCTGGAAGTGGTGCCCGAGCTGATCAAAGCCATCAAGGCCAGCAAGGTAGCGGTGGCGATCTAAAGCAGCGTAAATTTGGAGTGCGGCGCGAAACGCCGCTTTCACTGGCACCGTTCTTCCCCTCGCTACGGTGAGGAAGGTCGAGACCAACGAAAGCGGCGTTTCGCGCCGCACTCCAAAACACCATCGAAGCGCGCTTCTACTCCGCCCCAACCTTCTCCAGCAACAACCCGATTTTATCGATCTCGATGCAGATCAATTCATCGATAATCGCTTCGCTTGACCAACCACGGTCAAGCATGAAATGCTGTGGGCCGACCGAAGTGACTTTCCACCCTCGTGCCCGCAGCACGGCTGCCTTTTCCTCCCGTGCCAGTGACAGCGGAGCTAGTAACAGATCCACGGCTCGCTGGAATCCCCAAAGATAGGCCACGGTATGCTCCACGGTTTCGTACGCGTAAAACATGCCTGGCCGAACCCTCGTATGTTCCAGGTCGATAATGGATTGCCGTAGACGCATGGATAGCGGCAGATCGGCGGTGAAGTCCATAAATCGGATATACGCGGCATCGTATCGCGGCTTCGATGGTATTTCCGTCCATTGATAAGTCGCCAATACGGCACGACTTGCCTGGCGCACGGCCGCCCATCCCGGTCGATGCAAAGTGGAAAGACGAGCTTCCGCATACGCCGTGCGCTCTTCTGGCGATGGAGGCTGCTTCCAGGGGATAGGTACCGACTCCACATGCGCGCAGGCATCCACTACCTGCTGCAATGCCGTCTGCTGCACCTCGGTTGGATGCCAATCATCCCGACCGACAAGGACAGTGCACCAGTGTTTCAATTCCGTACGCAGCACACCAGGGTCAGTGTCTTCCGGCATATATGCCACCAACGCCTCCGCCGGCAGCGCCAGCGCCTGCAAGGTGGTGATCAATTGCTCGAGTGGGGATTCGCAGTAGTTCATCTCCCCCCATTTCCCCTCAACGGTCCCGACGTGTGACAATATCCCGAAAGAGCGTAAACACGACCAGAAAATCGATGACACAGAAGCCGGCGATGGCAATGACGGCGTTGTAGTAATACATCGCGGTGCCGAGGGTAAGGCCGACGGCGGCCAATATGGTGACAATCCACCCCGCACCCAGCTCCTCGGCGTTCATCACCAGCAGCACGAGCAGCACCACCGCAAACGGGAGGACAAACAGAAGGGATTCCATTCCTGTGCTGCCTTCCCTGCATGCGAGCCGGGCTCTTAGCCCCGTTCCAAACAGTGACCATCCACCCAACCTGAACGGTCGCCGCCTCACCACCCGGCCAAACTCATTCTCTTCGCGCGTCCTTTGAGTCCTTTGTACCTTTGTGGTTCGTTACTCCGTCGTCTTCGCCGCCCCCGCGTAGTATCCCGCCTCGTAGAAGGCGATCAGGCCCAGCAGGCCGCCCCAGTGGTAGAAGCGGTCGGAGTTGCCCACGCCGCACCCCTCGCCGGTGTCGCCGCTGTAGTTCTCGTGCACGTGGCCGTGCTCACGCCACTCTTTGAGGAGCAGGGCGACCGACTTCTCAGCCAGGTCACGCTTGGCGTCGGGCAGGTCGTACCCCTGCAGCGCCAGGTAGACCAGGAAGTTCATCGGCGCCCAGATGCGCCCCCGCCAGTAGTTCTGGTCGGGGTATGCCGGGTCGTCGCGGGTGATCGACGGCATGATATACTCCCCCCAGAACTCGGCGGGGTTGTAGAAGTGCTCGGTGATCATGCGCTCCGCCTGCGCCTGGGTGGCGGTGCCGGCGAAGAGGGGGTAGAAGTTGGTGGGTGACAGCCGGTGGCTCACCTCCCCGGTGTCCGTGCGGCGGTTGCAGAAGATGCCCGTCGCCTCGTCCCACAGGGAGAGGACGTTCCGGGCGAACTGGTCGCCGCGCGCGCGCAGCTCCGCCTCTTCAGGTCGCCCGAGTACCGCGGCCAACTCCGCCAGCGCCCGGCAGTCCATCACGTACATGCCGGTGAGGCCGGCGTCGGCGAGCTGCAGCAGGTGCGTCTCGGGGTCGAAGGGCACGTCGTCATACATCGGCGAGTTGTCCAGTCCGCTCTCCAGCGCCGCGCCGAAGCGCGCGTTCACGCCCTCGTGCTCCCAGAAGTTGTCCACCACTGGCTCGTAGGGATCGGAGCCCCACGCCAGCAGGCCGTCGATGACGCGGTGCGCCAGCCACCAGCGGTTCCAGACCAGCAGGTCGTCGAAGAGCATCTCCGGCAGCCAGCGGTCGCCGAAGCGCTTGTACAGCTCCAGCACCACGCGGCTACCCGCGGGCGGCTGCGAGCGGTCGCGGCTTTTCATGCCCGTCACCGAGGCGAAGTTGGGGATAAAACCGGCCTCGGTGTGCTCGCGCGTGATCTCGATGGCGTTGGCGTAGGCCAGCTCCTTGTTGTCGATGGAGGCGAGCAACCCGGCGAAGTAGGTGTCCCAGTCGAAGAGGATGTACCCGCCCGCGCCGCAGCTCCAGATGCGGCTGACGGGACTGATGACGCGGTCGTGTTGCGGATCATAGACGGTATCCCACGCCATGCACGTCTGCACCGCGGTGTAAACCTCGGCGAGGTCACCGAAGGTCGCGATACACGCCGCGCGCTCCGCCTGTGCCGCCGCCACGCGCGCCTGAATCTCCGCCAGCGTGCGTCGCTTGCCGGTGGCGATGCCCACCGGGCCGTCGAGGGGCAGCGCCAGGTAGGGGGTCTGCGCCCACACGTACGGCTCTTCCACGGGCGTCGTGGTTGCGTAGGCGTGAACGGTACCCTTCGGCGTCGTCGCGACCAGCGTGTCGCCGTCGCGTACCAGCGTGCCGGGGCGGTTCCACAACATGCCGCTCTCCACCACCAGCAGCGGCGTGCGGCGGTGCGTCGACTTCGGGGTGACGAGGAGGAGCAAGTCGTCGCCGTCCAGCGCGCTCTGCACCAGCACCTCGATCTTCTGCCAGGTGAGGGTCAACTCGGTGTAGCCATCGTCGTAGGTGCGCGGGCCGGGGTGGATTTGCTCCTCCTCACGCCCGATCAGCGCCTCCTTCAGATACCCGCCGCCGGCATATTCCTTTAACCCCAGGTTCAGCGCGAACCCCGCCGGCAGCAGCACGTGCGACAGCACGCTGCGCGTATTCCACGTATTCCACCCACGCGCCAGGCGCGCTTTGAGAGCGTCATATTCGTGCATTAAACTACCTCACTTGCCCCAATGTGGTGTGCGCAAAAGATCCAGAATCACTTGCCCCACGCCGCGGCATCAAGCCACTGACGCAATTCGATGCCCAGGCCGTCGGGGTCGCGGATTTCGGCGCGGATGGAGGCGCCCAAGTTCATCGGGCCCCATACCACCGGCACGCCTTGCGCCGCCAGCGCGTCGATGGTCGCCGTCATGTCATCGACTTCCAGCGCGATGGAACGGTACGCCACCTGCTGCCCGCCGACGGGCGTGGTGTCGGGCTGCGCGTATCCGAGCAACTCGATCATCGTGTCGGCCAGCGTCATGAAGGCGATTTCGTGCAGCTCGCCCATATTGAGGACGTGCCGGCTGGTCAGCGTAAAGCCGATGACATCCCGGTAAAAAGCGATGGTGCGGTCCATATCGGACGGCGCCAATTCGACGTGATCGATGCGACGGAACATGCGGTATCCTCCATTATAGTCGTGCCTGAACCCGCCTGCGTGGGCAGGTCGCGGGAAGCCAGGGGAATTGTGTCTGGTCAATGCGCGCCGGGGTCGAGTTGCGCGAAGTAATCTTTTACGCGCTGGGTGTAGCTCGGGGGCACTTGCTCGGCTTCGATGGCGTGCTCGGCGCCCTTGTGGTAGTCGGAGTAGACCTCCGTATACGGCACCCCGGTGCGTCCGCCGCCGTCGCCACCGCGCACGTCTACCGTGCTCACGCCCGGGTCGCCCGCCGGAAGCGGGTGCTCGCCGACGCCGTAGCCGTTGCGCAGCCCGTGGTGCAACGACTGCTGTCCGCCGCCCGCCACATAGGCCGGATCGCCGTCGTGCGTGCCGTAGAAGTTCGGGTTGGGATCTTCGTTCGGCTTGGAATCGTGCCCGGCGCCATTATTGCCGCCGGTGGCGTTGGGATGCCGGCCGGTGCCCCCACCGCCGGAGCCCTTCTTGCCGCCGGAGCCGCCGCCGCGACCGCCGTTGCGCCCGTTGCCGTTGCCGTTTTGGCCGCCCTTGCCATTCCCGTTGCCGTTGCCGCGGTTGTTGCCGGACTGGTTGTCCGCCATGGCGCGGCGCGCGTTCTCCATGTTGCCCATCGCCTGGTTGAGCATATCACCGGCGTCGCTCTGCCCACCGTTGCCGCCGGGCATGTTCGACATGCTGTTGCCCGCCTGCTGCTGCCCCTGCGACGTGCCCTGCTGCAACTGTCCTGCGGCGTTGCGCATCGCCTGTGAACTCGCCGACGACCCGTTGCGCTGGGCGGCGTTCGCCATGTGGCGCATCGCCTGCGACAGCGCCTGTTGCGCCTGGGGCGACAGGGCGCCGTTCTTCATCGGCACGCCCAACCGGCGCAGCGCGTCGGTGGCGGCAGCCATATTTCCCGCCGCCAGCGCGCGTTGCAGCGCCTGCATGGCCTCTTCACGCTCCAGCGCGTTGCGCTCTTGCGGGGTGAGCTGCTGCTTGGACAAACCGGCAGCCAGCCGCGCTTTCGCTTGTTGCGCGGCGGCCTTTTCCGCCTCCGAGCGGCTGTTCAGCGCGGCCTGCGCCTGCGCGGCGGCGTTTTGCAGCTCCTTCTGCGCCTGTTCGACATCGTCGCGCACCTTCGCCTGCTGCAGGTGCTCCATCTCGTCGCGCAGCTTATTCCAGCGCTTCATCGCCTCTTTTTTGGGCAGACGGTTCTTTTCCATCTCCACCGCCAGCTTGCGTAAGCGGCGCACCAGCTGCTGGATTTCCGGGTCGTGGCGCAAGGCGTCGTGTTCGTCGAGCTTTTTCGCCGTCTCGTGCAATGTCACCCCGGCGTCGTGCACCGCGGCCCGCTCAGCGCGCGCCATGGGGCTGTAAAACCAGGGTAAATTGGGCAGTAGACAGCCGAGGAGCACCGCCATCCACACCGCCAGCGCGGCGCGATAAGGGCGGGCAAAGATGCGTGGAAAGAGCGCCTTGGGATCGAGGCCTTGCAGGTGCGCGACGGCGTCGTCGGTGACGAGGGTGCGGAATTCCGGGTGCGCCTGCGGATCGGCGAGCAGCGCCACCGCGGTGCTGGCGCGTTCCTGCAGCGCGCAGCGGCGCTCCACGGTAAGGGCAATGGAGAGTGCGTCGGGGCGGCGGACATAGGCGAGGCCCGCGCCGACCAGCGCGCCAAGGAGGCAGACGATGGTCAGTTCGAGGGGGGTAACGTACCAGATGGTGCAGAGGTCGATAAGGAGGAGCACCAGCCCCACCACACCGGCGCCGGCCACCCCCCAGCAGATCCAGCGCTCGCAGAAGAGCCACAGGATACGGCGACGGAAGGCCTGCAGTTGCGCGGCTAATGCGGTTGCGTGGTCCATCACTTCCTCCCACCCGCGAGGTGTTTCTATTATACCACGACGCGGCCCCTCCCGCACGGGAGGGGCCGGTCAAGTCGGTTATTTAATATTCTCGTCCGCGTTGGGGATCGGCTCCTTGCCTTTGTACGGGGCCACGGTGACGGTCTTCATCACGTCGCCCTTCTTCACGGCCGCGACTTCGTCCATACCGCTCTTCACCCACCCGAACGCGGCGTAGCCGCCGTCCAGGTTCGGCGTGTCATCCGTGCAGATGAAGAACTGGCTGCCGGCGGTGTCGGGGGCATCGGTGCGCGCCATAGAGATGGTGCCCTTCTTATGGCGCAGCAGCGGGGAGATTTCCAGGTTGATGGTGTAGCCGGGGCCGCCCAGACCGGTGCCTTCGGGGTCGCCGCCCTGGATGACAAAGTGCTCGACCACGCGGTGGAAGGTGAGACCGTCGTAATATTTGGCCTTCGTCAGCTTCACGAAGTTCGCCACGGTGTAGGGCATTTCGGTGCCTTCTAGCACGACTTCGATCGCTTTCCCGTTCTGCATCGTGATCGTCACCAGGTAACGGCCCTCTTTGCGGGTCGCTTCCATTTCCGCGCGGGTCGGCGGGGCATACTTCGGCTTGTCGCCGGCCGCCACCGCGACCACGGCACCGAGCAGCAACAGCGCCATCAACCAGTAAAACGTGCGCATATCCATCCTCCTGTTGACCTGAATTCGCTTCGTATCATACCGGCAACGGCCTTCCTTGTCCAGTAGCAAGGAGGTGACGTGGGGCGGGACGAAATAGGAAAGAAAGACGAGGGAGTACCCCATGGATACCATTGAGATCGCCATCGAACTGTGCCGGCCCGGCGCCGTGCTGCCCCGGTATGCCCACCCGACGGATGGGGGGATGGACGTGTCGCTCGCGGAGGCCGTGACGCTGGCGCCCGGTGAGAAGCGCATCGCGCCCACGGGGCTGAAAGTGGCGGTGCCGAAGGGGTGGATGCTGCTTGTCTTCCCGCGCTCCGGGTTGAGCGCGAAGACGGGCCTGCGCGTGGCGAACAGCCCCGGCCTGATCGACGCCGGCTACCGTGACGAGGTGGGGGTGATCCTGCACAACACCGGCACGGAGGCGGTGACGCTGGACGCCGGCGCCCGCGTGGCGCAATTCGTAGTGGTGCGCCGCACCGCCATCGCCTTCGTTCCCGTGCCCAGCGTCGCGGACATCGGCGAGAACCGCGGCGGCGGCTTCGGCCACACGGGGGCGTAGAGAACCGGGTCTACCAACGTCAACGGGACGGGGCCCCGTTCTACCCCGTCCCGTCAACTCTCCTTGCGGAGGTGCTCCCGTTCTCTGGTTGTCTTCTGCCTGAAGGCGGGCTCTCTGGTTGCCCGTGCCGATATCTTACGCGTTCCGCGGGGGGCGCGAGGGTCGGAAAACGCACGTCTGTGCAGATTTCACGACACCGCACTGCCCTTTTCCGCAAAACCCCCTACCCGGGATAGACGGACTTCCGCTCTCAGCAGACGCCGGCGTTGCCGGTTGTGTGCGCCGACGCACAGGCTACCACCCCGGTTGCTTCTTATACTCCGCCGCCAACGCACAGCCACCTTCGTGACAGGGCCCCCAGGCGCATTCGGCGCCCATGTTTTCAAAGACCACCGGCACCTGCACCTGTACCAGCGTGCGGATCGCGCGGAAGAGGGCGCGGATCTCCCATTGCGCACGGCTGCAGAGGCGTTGGCGCGCCATCTCCAGCAATTGACGGGCGTTGACGGTCATCACCAGCTCCGTCTCGCACGCGTTAGGCAGCAGGAAGCGCGCATCTTCGTTCACCGCTTCCGCGTTGGCCGCCGGGTCGGCGTCGTGGAGCAGTGCCTGCAGCGCCGCGTAGTTCTCCGTGAGCGTGCCCATCACGTCGCGGTAGCGCGCCAGTGCTTCCGGGCAGGCGCGCACGCGCTCCGGCACCACGAAGCGGAAACCCGCCTTGTCCACGTAGCGCTGGCTCTGCTGAGCGTATGAAGCGATGCGGTGGCGCACGAGCTGGTGCGAACAGGCGCGTGAGATGCCGCGGATGGCGAAGGTGAAGGTGAGGTGTTCCAGGATGCCCCAGTGTCCGCGTGCGAGCACCCGGTCGCGCAGCCAGGCGCCCATGTCCGCCTCAGTGTCCAGCGGCGTCACGGCGGGGTAGCCGTCTTTGCTGTAGCAGATGCGTGCGGCGGCGTAAGCGGGAAAAAGGGTTCCCGTCCAGTGCACCAGTTCGACGTGCAAGGACGTCTCGCGGCTCGTATCGGCGGTCATGGCGGCTCCCGTGCGCTAAATATGTGGCAGGGACAATTGTAGCACACTAGCAGCGGTCTGCATAGCGGCGGCGAGGAATGGGAAGTCGTGCGGAGGCTAGCAACACGACTTCGCCCCCCACCACGCAACGACCAACGGCAAACGGGGTGTCTCCACGGAAGGAAACACCCCGAACGCGGGCCGTGCGTAGCGGGCCGGTTACTGGGCGGCGTTGAGTCGCTTCATCAACCGGGACTTGCGGCGGGCGGCGGTATTCTTGTGAATGATCCCCTTGGTCGCGGCGCTGTCGATTTCCTTCAACGCCAGCTTCACCTTGTCGACACTGGCAGCAGCATCGGTGGTGATCGCGGCGAGCGCCTTGGTGCGCAGCGTCTTGAGCTTGGACTTGACGGACTGATTCCGCAGACGGTTGCGCTCATGGATCAGCAGATCTTTTTTTGCCGATTTGGTATTGGGCACAGCAGGCTCCTTTGCCATAGCTCGCGCTTGCGAGCGGTCGAAAAACTAGCGCTTGGAGAACTGGAAGCCGCGGCGGGCGCGCTTGCGACCGTACTTCTTCCGCTCTTTGACGCGGGCGTCGCGCGTCAGCATCCCGTATTGACGCAGCAGCTTGCGCAGCGCCTCATCGAATTGCACCAGCGCGCGGGCGATGCCGTGGCGCATCGCGCCGGCTTGCCCGGAGTTGCCGCCGCCCAGACACTTGACGGTCACGTCGAAGCGGTCGGTTAGATTGGAAATTGCCAACGGGGACATCGCCATGATCTCCAGCGTCGGACGGCACATGTACCCGTGCAGGGTCGTGCCATTGACGACGACCTTGCCGGTGCCTTCCCGCAGCCACACCTTAGCGGTGGCGTTTTTTCGATGCCCGGTCCCGTAGAAAAATTCGTCAACCAAGGTCATGCCTCCTCATCGACAGGGCTACTGCCGAAACGACTCCGTGATATTCACCGGCTGTTGCGCCGCATGGGGATGCGTGTCGCCTGCGTAAATCTTCAGCTTCAGCGCCATCTTGCGGCCGAGTGCGTTCTTCGGCAGCATCCCTTTGATGACGCGGCGCACCGCCTCAGCGGCGTTCTTTTCCATTGCGCGGCCCAGGGGTTCGGCCTTCTGCCCGCCGGGATACCGGCTGTGCGTTAAGCGGATCTTCGTTGCCATTTTGTCCGCGGTCACGCGCACTTTGTGGGCATTGACGATGATGACAAAATCACCGGTGTCCACGTTGGGCGTAAAGATCGGTTTATGCTTGCCGCGCAGCAGGGACGCCACCCGCGCCGACATCCGGCCCAGCACCAGGTCCGTCGCGTCGACCAGCAGCCAACTGTGGTCAACTTCCTGCGATTTCGCCAGAAAACTCTTCATCGGTTAACTCTCCACCATACACCCCCAGCGGGGGCGCGTCTCCGATCGGGGGATACCCGATTCGCATCAAACACAGGCCGTGGGGCGGCGCCCCGTAGCCGGCGAGATCGCGGTTGCGCGAGGCCAGCACTTCCGCCGGCCAGCTCTCGGGCCGCACTCCGCGGCCCACCTGCACCAGGGTGCCCACCAGCAGGCGGACCATGCGGCGCAGAAAGGCGTCTGCCTGGATATCCAGCAGCACCAGCCCCGGGCGTTGCCGCACCACGAGCCGTTGCAGCGTACGCACCGATCCTCCGAGCGCTTTGCCACCGTGGCAGAAGGCTGCGAAGTCATGTCGGCCGATCAGCGCCGTAGCGGCCCGTGCCATCGCTTCCGCATCCAACGCCGGCACCTGCCAGCAGAAGCGGCCCCGCAGTGGATCGGACCGACGTGTCGGCTGCAGCACGTAGACGTAGCGACGATACCCGGCGGACAGGCGCGCGTGGAACCAGGGTTCCCGCTCTACTGCCGCGCGCAGCCGGATACTCGGCGGCAATTCGCGGTTCGTCACCCACGGTACCCGTTCCACCGGAATGGTGCTCGTGGTGCGCAGGCTGATCACCTGTCCCAGCGCATGCACCCCGGCATCCGTGCGTCCGGCACCGGTCACTGTCGTCGGCTGTCGCAGCACCGTCGTCAGGGCAGTTTCCAACGCGGCCTGGAGCGACGGGTAACGCGACTGTCGCTGAAATCCCGCCCACTCCGTGCCATCGTACGCGACGGTCACGGCGAGGGTGCGCATCGACTAATCCACGAACTCGAGCTTGACCATGGCCGAGGCGTCGCCGCGGCGCGCACCTCGCGCGGTCAGCTCACCCTTGGTATTCACGTGCGGCTCGCCACCGAGGCGTGTCAGGCGCGTATACCCACCGTTACGCTCTTTGAACTGCGGCCCAAGTTCCTCGAACAGGATGCGGATCAGACGCTCGCCACTCGGCGCCATATCCTTGCCCTTCAGGTGTCCCTTATAATCGGGCGCGTCGCCGTGCACATTCTCGAACTTCTCGCGCGTGGTGATGCGTCGGCCCATCGGGATCCAGCGGCGCGCCAGGCGCCGATTCGTCAGCGTGTCCTCGCGTCCCAGGGTGATAATGCGCTCGACGATGGGCCGGGCTTCTTTCGCGCGGGTTTCGGTAGTGATGATGCTGCGGTGATCTAGCATCCCCGCCACCAGCGATTTAAGAATCGCCAAGCGTTGATCGGTCGGTCGACCGAGTTTTTTCATGCCGGAACGGTGTCTCATGATCTATCCCTTTTCCTTCGGCATCCGGGGAGCGGACGCCGCACGGTCACCGAGCGTCAGTCTTCCTCGGTGTCGCTGCCCGGGACGTATTCCCCGGACTCGCGCAAACTCAGGCTCATCTCCTGCAGCTTGTCCTTCACTTCGTTGAGGGACTTGCGACCGAAGTTCTTGATCGCCATCAACTCCGATTCGGAGTGCGCGATGAGTTCGCCCACGGTGGAGATGCCCACCTTGCGCAGGCAGTTGAAGGTGCGCACGGAGAAGTCCAGATCCTTGATCTTCTTCTCCGCCCCCGGCAGCGACGCGGTGATGTCGGTAAAGAGACCGTGCTCTTCCTGCTCACCGAAGTCGAAGAAGAGGATCAGATAGCGGTCGAGAATCTTCGCGCTGTCGCTGATCGCCTCCTGCGGACTGATCGTGCCGTTGGTGCGTACTTCCAGCGTCAGCCGATCGAGGTCGGTGGCGCTGCCCACGCGCGTGGGATCCACGCGGTACGCGACGTGGCGCACCGGCGTGTAGATGGAGTCCATCGGAATGGTGCCGATGGGCATACGAGTGCGGTCCTGGTGTTCAGCGGCAACGAAGCCGGTGCCGAACTGCACCTCCATTTTTATATCCAGCGTGGCGCTCTCGCCCGACAGGGAGGCGATGTGGTGGCCGGGATTGGCGATTTCGATGTCGGGCGGCAATTCGATGTCCGCCGCGGTCACTTCGCCGGGGCCTACACGGTAGAGCGTTACTTCTCGCGGCTCTTCGGTCCCACGGTCATCGCTGCCCGGGAGGATGCGGAAGGCGATCTCCTTCATATTGAGCAGCAGGTCGGTGGTGTCTTCCACCACGCCGGGGATCGTGCCAAATTCGTGCAATACGCCTTCGATGCGGACAAATTTGAGCGCGGCTCCGGGGATAGAGGAGAGCAACACGCGGCGCAAGGCGGCGCCCAGCGTGGTCCCATAGCCCCGTTCCAACGGCTCGACCACAAACTTCCCGTACGACGGGTCGCTGCGGTCGTCGATCCGCTCGATTTTCGGCGTCTGATTCGTCATAACAAACATAATTCGCTCCTGCGACAAGGTCGCGCGAGGGGGACACGCATACGAGTTAGCGCGAGTAATACTCTACGACGAGCTGCTCGTGCATTTCCGGGACATCCATTTCGCCGCGGCTCGGGACCGACAGCACCTGGATGCGCTTGCCCTCCGTATCGACGGACAGCCAGCTCGCGGCGCGGCGGACGGTGCCGCTGTGTGCAAAGACTTCACGGGTCTTCGACTTCGCCTTGACTTCGATGTTCATCCCCGGCTTCACCTGGAAGGACGGCACGTTGACGATGTGCCCGTCGACCAGGAAGTGGCGGTGGGTGATGAGCTGGCGAGCCTCCGCGCGGGAGGACACCAACCCGGAGCGGAAGACCACGTTATCGAGCCGCAGTTCCAGTCCTTGCAACATCGCTTCACCGGTCACGCCGCGGCTGCGCGTCGCTTCGGTGTAGTAGCGCCGGAACTGCTTTTCATACACGCCGTAGAAACGACGCGTCTTCTGCTTTTCACGCAGCTGCAGGCCGTAGTCGGATACCTTCTTGCGTCCCTGGCCGTGCTGACCCGGGGGATACGCGCGATCTTCCATCGGGCACTTGGGTCCCAGGCAGCGCGCGCCCTTCAAAAAGAGTTTCAAAGCCTCCCGGCGGCAGAGTTTGCACACCGGACCGGTATAACGTCCCATGGGTGGTTCTCCTTGCTGTACTTACACGCGACGGCGTTTCGGCGGGCGGCAGCCGTTATGCGGCACCGCGGTGACATCCTTGATGGACACCACCTGCACTCCGGCCGCGCCGATGGCGCGAATGGCGGTCTCGCGGCCGCTGCCCGGGCCGTTCACGAAGACGTTGATACGGCGCATCCCCTGATCCGCCGCGCGACGCGTGGCGTTTTCTGCGGCGAGTTGCGCCGCGAACGGGGTACCTTTCTTCGTGCCCTTGAAGCCGACGGACCCGGAACTCGCCCAGGTCACCACATCGCCGTTCAAGTCGGTCACCGTCACGATCGTATTGTTGAAGGTGGACTGGATGTAGGCATTCCCTTCCACCACGGCGCGTTTTTCACGCTTCTTAGTCTTGCTGACTTTACGAGCCATCGATTTCCTCCGCGGCGCTACGCGCCCGTCACGTTACTTCTTCGCCGCTTTTTTCTTCCCGGCGATGGTGCGCTTCGGCCCTTTGCGGGTGCGCGCATTGGTGCGGGTGCGCTGACCGCGACACGGCAAACCGCGGCGATGGCGCAGGCCGCGATAGCAGCCAATCTCGATCAAGCGCTTGATGCTGGCGCTCACCTGGCGGCGCAGATCGCCCTCCACGGTGTATTGGCGCTCGATCACTTCGCGCAGACGGGCAATTTCTTCTTCCGTCAGGTCGCGCACCCGGGTAGCCGGGCTGATGCCGCTCTCTTCCAGGATGAGCTGACTGGACGGCAGCCCGATCCCGTAAATATACGTGAGCGCGATCTCGACTCGTTTGTCTCGGGGCAAATCGACGCCCGCAATTCTGGCCATGCGTTACTCCTCTATCTCGCCGTTACCCCTGCACCTGCTTGTGCTTGGGGGTCACGCAAATGACGCGCACCTTGCCTTCGCGTCGAATGATCTTGCACTTATCGCAGATCCGTTTCACCGATGCCCGTACTTTCATCGTCCCTCTCCGTTACTTGTAGCGATATACGATGCGGCCGCGCGTCAAATCGTACGGCGACAGCTCCATCTTCACCCGGTCGCCCGGAAGGATGCGGATGAAATTCAACCGAATCTTCCCCGACACCGTGGCCAGCACGATCGTCGGCTTGCCGTCCGGCCCGGGCATGCTGTCCACCCGTACGCGGAAGGTCGCGTTCGGCAGCGCTTCCGCTACCACGCCTTCCATTTCGATGACATTCTCTTTGGCCACTCGTCGCTCCCCCACCGTCGCTCACCGCAACAGCGTAATGATCTCCGGCCCCTCGGGCTGGATGAGCACCGTGTGCTCGAAATGGACCGAAAGCGACCCGTCCAGCGTGACAAAGGTCCAGCCGTCGTTCAAAATGCGCACCCCGGCGCCCCCGGCGTTCACCATCGGTTCGATGGCCAGCGCCATCCCGGCGCTCAACACCTGCTCGCCACCCGGCGCCGGATAGTTCGGCACCTGCGGCGGTTCGTGCATCGACCGGCCCACCCCATGTCCGCACAGGTCGCGCACGACCGTGTAGCCTTGCGCCTTCGTAAACCCTTCGATCGCGGCGCCGATGTCGCGGATCCGGTTGCCCGGGCGCGCCATGGCGATCCCCGCGGCCAGCGCGCCCTGCCCGGCCTCGAGCAAGCGCGTTGTTTCGGCACTTACCACGCCCACGGGGAAGGTGAAGGCCCCATCGGCGACCCATCCCTCTACTGTCGCGCCCAGATCGACGCCCAGTATATCCCCTTCACGCAACGGGCGCGGCCCGGGAATCCCGTGTACCACTTCCTGATTCACCGATAGACACGCCGTCGCCGGATAGCCCTGGTAGCCAAGAAAGGTGGGCACGGCGCCCAGTCCGCGGATCGTCTGTTCCGCCAGTGCGTCCAGCTCCCCGGTGGTAATCCCGGGGCGCAATGCTTCGCCTACCTTGGCAAGCGCGAGCGCGACGATGCGCCCGGCCCGCCGCATCGTTGCCTGAGCCCGCGCATCCTTCAGCGGGATCTGCGGCTGGCCGGAGCGATGCCGTGCCATTTAATTTACCTCTCCGCAAAGCGCAGTGCGAATCTTTTCGCCGACTTGCGCGACCCCGATCGTCCCGTCGATGACCACCAGCAGCCCGCGCGTCTGGTAGAAGTCGATCAGCGGTTGCGTCTGCGACTTATATACGGCCAACCGATTCGTAATCGCCTCGATCTGGTCGTCCTTGCGCTGGATGAGCGCGCTGCCGCACACATCGCAGATCCCGTCGACCTTCGGCTTCATCGTATCGATATGGTACACTGCATTACAGTTCGGGCACACGCGGCGCCCGGTGAGCCGACGAATGAGTTCAGGATCGGCCACATCGATGTTTACCACGGCGTTGAGCGTATGCCCAATGCGCTCGAGCATCGCCTGCAGGGCTTCCGCCTGCGCCACGGTGCGCGGGAAGCCGTCCAACACGTACCCCGTCTCCGCGCCCAGCTTGCCCAGCCGCTCTTCCATCATGCGGATGATCAAGTCGTCCGGGACGAGCGCGCCGCTCTCCATGTACCCTTTGGCTTCGAGTCCGAGGGCAGTGCCTTCACGGACTTCGGCGCGCAGGATATCCCCGGTCGAGATGTGCACCAGGCCCCACTGCTCACGCAGGTAGGAGGCTTGTGTGCCTTTCCCGGCGCCCGGGGCGCCCAACAGAATCAAATGCATTGTACGGACATCGACGGCCATGCAGTCTCCCTATTTAATGAACCCCTCGTAATGGCGCATCACCAGGTGCGCCTCGATCTGTTTCATCGTTTCCAACGCCACCCCCACTACGATGAGCAGCGAAGTGCCGCCCCATAACGGGAAGATGTTCGCGTTGGCGTCGGGGGGCAGCAGCGACGGGATGATATACGGCAACAACGCGACGATTCCGAGGAAGAGCGCCCCCGCAAAGGTAATGCGGGTGAGCACGTTGTCGATATACTTCTCCGTCTGTTTGCCCGGGCGCAAGCCCGGCACGAAGCTACCCTGTTTCTTCAAGTTGTCCGAGATATCCTGCACGTTATACACAATCGCTGTGTAAAAGTACGTAAAGAAGACGACGAGCAGGAAGTAGACCAGACCGCCGATAACCGCCCCCAGGTGCCAGGTATGTGACTTAATGGTCCACGCGAGCAAGTCGCCGTTATACCCCGGCGAGAGCACTTTCAGCAGTTCGAGTACCTTGACGTTACCGAGCATCAAATTCGCAGCGCTCGTCTTGGCCATGAACTGGGCAGCCGTGGTCGGCAGCATCACTAGCGAAATGGCGAAGATGATCGGGATCACGCCGGCGGTGGCGATCTTCAACGGCAGGTAGGTGTTCGCCGACGAGAAGACCCGCGCCCCGACCACGCGCTTGGCGTGCTGGATGGGGATCTGCCGCGTCGCCTGGTTCACCCAGGTGATGAAGACCACGATGGCCACGAAGATCGCGACGATCAGCGCGATGCTGAACAGCGCCGCGATGAGACTCGACTGCGCGTTCTGCCAGGCCAGCGCGAAGATCTTGCCCATCGTGTCGGGCAGGCGGATCAAAATGCCCGCGAAGATGATCAACGATACGCCGTTGCCGATACCACGGTCGGTGAGCTGCTCACCCATCCACATCAGGAAGGAGGTGCCCGCCGCCATCACGATGATGAGCGGCACCATGGAAAAGATCCCGAGCGTACTCTCGTCGATAGCGCCCGCGCTGCGCAGATAGAAGCTGAACCCGGCCGCCTGGAGGAAGGCCAGCACGACGGTGCCGATGCGTGTGTACATCGACAGGGTCTTGCGCCCGTTCTCCCCCTCTTTTTGCATGCGCTGAATGGAGGGCACCGCGATGCCCAACAACTGCATGATGATGGAGGCGTTGATATACGGCACGATGCCCAGCGCCAGGATGGAGAGGCGACGGAAGGCGCCCCCGGACATGATGTCCAGGAAGCCGAACACGCCGGTGCTCGCCAGCTCTTTCATCTTATCAGGGTTCACGAAGGGTGCCGGAATGTGCAGCCCCGCGACGAACATGAGCAACATCGCCCCGATAAAGATCAGGCGTTGGCGCAGCTCCGGCACCTGAACGGCCCGGCTCAACCGCGTTAATGACTCTCTCCAGTTGGCGTCATGATTTGCCACTACAGAACCTCCGTGCTCCCCCCGGCGGCACTGATTTTACCCGCCGCACTGGAGCTAAAATGATGAGCGTGCACGGTGAGCGGTTTCGTCAGCTCGCCGTCGCCCAGCACCCGCAACCCCGTATGAAGGTCGCGGATGACGCGCGTTTTCAGCAGTAGGTCGGGGGTGACCACGGTATTCGCGTCAAAGACGTCGAGTTGACCGACGTTGACGATGGCATACTCCTTGCGGAAGATGCCGATGTTCATCGCGTTCTTGCTGATGCCCTTGAGTTTGCGCATCTGGCGTTGCAGCGGGGTCTGTCCGCCCTCGAACCCGGGGCGGATATTACCCTTCGAAAGCCGCCCCTTGTGCCCACGGGTGGAAGTCTTTCCATGCCCGGAGCCGGTGCCGCGTCCGATGCGTTTTGCCTTCTTAAATGCCCCCGCGGGGGCGGACAGTGTCTCGAGTCGCATGTCGCTATCCTCACGCCGCGTCGCGGCGAATCGTCGCCCGCAGCCTACTCGGCCGCTGCCTCCAGCACCGCGACCGTCACCAGGTGGCGCACCTTGAGGGCAGCGCCGCGAGTGGACGGATTGTCCGGCAGCACCACCGTATGGTGCAGCTTGCGCAGGCCGAGAGCCTCCACCGTAGCGCGCTGCTTCGGCGGACAGCCGTTCGGACTATGAATCAGGGTAATGGCCAGTTGACCGCTCACGCTACTTCTCCTTGCCGGGGTGCGCGACCGAGAATTTCCTCGACCGTCTTCCCGCGTACGCTCGCTACCTCTTCAGGGGTGCGCAGCGCCTTTAAGCTTTTCACCGTCGCCCAGGCGATATTGATCGCGTTAGCGGAACCCAGCGACTTGGTGAGAATGTCGCGAATGCCGGCGACTTCCACGATGGCGCGCACCGCTCCGCCGGCGATGACGCCGGTACCGGGCGCCGCGGGCTTCAACAGCACGCTCGCCGCCCCGAGCTGTTCCTGCACCTGATGCGGGATGGTGTGCTCGGCCATGGCGATGGTGAAGATCGCCTTCTTAGCGGCTTCGGCGCCTTTGCGAATCGCTTCCGGCACTTCAGACGCCTTACCGAGCCCGACGCCGACGTGGCCATGACTGTCACCGACCACCACCAACGCGCTCCAGCGCAGCGTGCGCCCGCCTTTATGGACCTTCTGCACGCGGTTGAGGGAGATAACTTTCTCCTCAAGCTGCAGCGCCGCAACATCTACTTTCGCCATCCGGTCTACTCCGTCTCCCGCTTCACGCGGTTAAAATACCAATCCGCCTTCGCGTGCGCCGTCAGCCACCGCCTTGATGCGGCCGTGGTACGGATATCCGCCCCGATCGAACACCACCTGTGTAATCCCAGCGGCTTTCGCGCGCTCGGCTACCAGGGCGCCGACGAGTTTCGCGCCGGCCACGGTGCCACCCTTCACGGTCTCCGTCACCTGGGTGCGGAAGGCCGGTTCGTTGCTCGACGCGGCCGCCACCGTATGGCCGGCCAAGTCGTCGATGACCTGGGCATAAATATGCTGCAGGCTCCGGTGTACCGCCAGGCGTGGTCGCTCCGGGCTGCCGTTCACTTTGGCGCGGACGCGGCGGTGACGCCGCGCGAGTGCCGCTGTTTTGTTCAGTTTCATCGCCTATTCCTCCGCCCTGCACGGGCGTCCGTTATTTCTTCCCCTTGCCGGCCTTGGCCGCCTTGCCGGCCTTGCGGCGGATCGTTTCGCCTAGATAGCGGAACCCTTTGCCTTTGTACGGCTCGGGCTTCTTCAGATCGCGGATCTTCGCCGCCACCTGGCCGACGATTTCCTTATCGATCCCGCTCACCAGCAGGCGCGCGGTGCACTGTTGATTGTCCACGTTCGGCGACGAGGTTTCCACCGTAATCGCGACCCCCGTAGGGGGAATCACGAAGACGTCGTGCGAGAAACCCAGGTTCAGCAGCACGCGGTCGCCTTGCAATTGCGCGCGAAAGCCGATGCCGTGCAGGGTGAGCCGCTTCGAAAATCCCTCAGTGACGCCGGCGACCATATTGGCCACCAGCGAACGCGTCAGGCCGTGCAGCGCCTTGTGCAGCTTCAGATCGCTCGGGCGTTCGACCAATAGCTGCCCGTCCGCTTCGCGCACGGTGATCGGGGCGGGGAGCGAACGCGACAGCGTCCCCTTCGGCCCGTTCACCGTGAGCAGTGATTCCGTTTGCGTGACCGTCACCCCGCCGGGCAGCGGGATGGGCATGCGTCCAATTCGCGACATGGTGCGATCCCTTCACGGGCGTACCGCCCGGTTTCCTTTACCACACGTAGCAGAGCAGCTCGCCGCCCACATGCTCGCCCCGCGCCTGGCGGTCGGTCATGACCCCGCGCGAGGTGGTGAGGATGGCGATACCGAGCCCGCCCTGCACCTTGGGAATCTCGCGACTGCCGACGTACAGTCGGCGGCCGGGCTTACTGGCACGCTGGATGCCCCGGATGACCGGGGTACGGCGCGTGCTGTACTTCAGCGTGATACGCAGCGTGGCCGTGGGCAGCTCAGTATCGGTGATCTCGAACTTTCCGATGTACCCCTCGTCCTTCAGCAGGCGCGCGAGGTCGACCTTCAGCTTCGAGGTCGGCATGGCCACGGTGTCGTGACCGGCGGAGGCGGCGTTCCGCACCCGTGTTAGCATATCCGCAATCGGATCGGTGATCGGCTTCATGGCGTCCCCCTACCAGCTCGACTTCGTCACACCGGGCAACAGGCCCTGGTGTGCAAAGGAGCGCAGGCAAATACGGCACATGCCGAACTTGCGGAAATACGCGCGCGGACGGCCGCAGATGTTGCACCGGTTATAGGCGCGTACGGCGAACTTGGGCTTCCGCTTCCAGCTCTCGATTTTCGATGTCTTGGCCACGTGTTTCTCCTAGCCTTTGCGCAGCGGCAATCCGAGCTTGCCGAGCAGTGCGCGCGCTTCTTCGTCGCTCGCGGCGCTGGTGACGATGGTGACGTCCATCCCGCGCACGCGGTCGATCGTATCGATATTGATCTCCGGGAAGATCGTCTGCTCCTTCACACCGAAGGAGTAGTTCCCCCGACCGTCCAGCGATTTCGCCGGCAGTCCCTGGAAGTCGCGAATACGCGGCAGCGCCACGGAAAAGAGGCGATCCAGGAATTCCCACATGCGCGGCCCGCGCAGCGTCACCTTGGCGCCGATCGGGTTGCCTTCGCGCAATTTGAAGGCGGCGATTGACTTCGTCGCTTTGGTCACCAGCGGCTTCTGCCCGGTGATCATCGCCATTTCGCGCACGGCATGGTCTAGCGTTTTGGCATCCTGAAGCGCCTCGCCCACGCCCATGTTGACCACTACCTTCAGCACCCGCGGCACCTGCATCACGTTGGCATAGTTGAACTGTGCCTGCAGGGCAGGGGCCACTTCCTCGGCATAGCGCGCCTTCAGGCGCGGGGCCGGCCCCTTCTCCTCGACGCCGCCGAATTGCTGCGCGCCGGCTGCCGCATCCTTGGATTTGCCCGTGACGGCCTTGCCGCCCTTGGCCCCCTTGGCCGGCGGGACAGCACTCTTTTTCGTCTCTTGCTTGGCCACAACTCGCTCCTTGTATCTGCTCCGCGGCGTGCCGCGTGTCTTAGCGGATGGCGCTGCGCGCCTCGGCGTCATGCGTGGTCGGGCGCTCGATGATCTCGCCGCACTGCTTGCACACGCGTTCGCGAATCGGTTGCGTCCGCGTGCCGGTTACGGTGTTCAACGTGCGCGTACCGACCAGCTTGCTACCCACGCGCGTCGGCTTGTCGCAATGCGGACAGACCAGCATCACACGGGACACCGGCAGCGCTGCTTCCATTTGGATGCGCCCGCCTTGCTGAATCTGCGCAGCCCCGCTACTGGCACTCGGCTTTTTATGCTTCGTCACCATGTTCTTGCCGCGCACGACCACCTTGCCATCTTTCGGGAGCACGCGGATAACTTCGCCGCGCACGCCCTTCACCTTGTTCGCCTCCGCGATCTGATCGGCCATCGGCATGGCCTCGCGCTTGCTCTGGAAGGTGGCCTCGTCGGCCTTGTCCATGTCCAGTGCTTCGCGTAGACGCGAGATGCCAGCGGCATCGCGTCCGGCGCGGATGTAGACGATATCACCCTTAACAATTTTCATAGCACCCACCAACACAGGGTGCCACGCACAGGGGCACTGTACGGTGGCACACGATCCGTAATTTTAGAGAGGTCGGACGCGCCTGTCAAGGCCTTGCGGCCTGTTTTTGCGTACCGAGCAAGCGTCAGAGTACCTCCGGGGCAAGACTGACGATCTTCATGAAGTCGCGGTCGCGCAATTCGCGCGCCACCGGGCCGAAGATGCGCGTCCCGCGCGGGTTCTTCTGCTCGTTGATAAGGACGGCGGCGTTCTCGTCGAAACGGATATACGAGCCGTCCGGCCGGCGCAGCGGCTTCTTGGTGCGCACGACGACCGCCTTGGCTACGTCGCCCTTTTTCACCGCCGAGCCCGGCGTGACTGTCTTGACCGCCACCACGATGACATCGCCGATATTGGCGGTACTGCCGGTGGACCCTTTGAGGACGCGGATGCATTCCACCACGCGCGCTCCGGAATTATCGGCTACGTTGAGCCGTGTGCGTAACCCAATCATCTCTTCTCCTTACCGCTCTTCCTCGGCGCGCCGCTTCGCATCGGCGATAATCCCTTCGGCGGCGTGCGGCGGCACCTCTTCGTAGTGCGAGAGGCTCATGGTGAAGCTCCCGCGTCCCTGGGTGAGCGCGCGCAATTCGTTGGAATATTGGAACATCTCCGCCTGCGGTACCTGCGCCTTCACGGTGGACATGCCGCCGCCGGATGCCTCGGTCCCCTGCACGCGGCCTCGCTTGCTCGACATACCGCCGATGATGTCGCCGATGTATTCGTCCGGTACAGTGACCTCGACGTTCACGTACGGCTCCAGCAGCACGGGCATGGCCCGCGTGATGGCATCCTGAAAGCCTAGACGCGCCGCGCTCTGGAAGGCTATATCCTTCGAGTCCACCGGGTGGTACTGGCCATCGTAGAGCGTGACGCGCACGTCGACGACGGGGTAGCCGGCCAGCGGGCCGTGCTTGATCGTCTCGCGGATGCCCTTTTCGACCGACGGGATGTACTGCCGGGGCACGACGCCGCCGACGACGGCGTCGACAAATTCGAAGCCGACGCCACGCTCCAGCGGTTCGAGCTTGATCTTCACGTCGCCGAACTGCCCGGAGCCGCCGGTCTGCTTCTTATGCCGCCCGTGGCCGTCCGCCGCGGCGCGCACCGTTTCGCGGTAGGCGACCACCGGGTTGCCGGTGACCGTTTCGACGTTGAACTTGCGCTTCAGGCGATCCTGAATCACCCCCAGGTGCAGCTCGCCCATGCAGGCGATGATCGCTTCGTGGGTCTCCGGATCCTGCTCGAAGTGCAGGGTGGGATCCTCTTCGACAAAACGATGGAGCCCCTGGGCCATCTTATCCTCTTCCCCCTTGTTCGTCGGGGCGATAGAGAAGTTGAGCATCGGGATCGGATAAGCAGGCGGGATGACGATGACGCGCTCGGTCGCGGTGGCGAGGGTATCCGCGGTCGCGGAGGCGTGCAACTTGGCGACGAGGACAATGTCCCCCGCCTTGGCCGTCTCAATCGGCTCCTGCTGCTTGCCGATGAAGGCAAACAGGTTGCCGACGCGCTCCCTGGCTTCCTTATTCGAATTATACGCTTCTGAGCCCGAAGGCAAAGTGCCGGCGTAGACACGCAAAAATGTGATGCGCCCCGCGAAGGGGTCGGCCGTAGTTTTGAACGCGTAGGCGACGAGTGCCCCCGCGCTGTTGGACTTCACCGTGACTTCCGCATCGCCCTTCGTCGCCGCGACCGGCGCCACCTGGTTGGGGGCGGGGGTGCTGGAGACGAGCAGGTCGAGCAGGGCGGTGGTACCGAAATTCTTTACCGCGGCACCGAGTAGTACCGGGAAAATGCGCCCGGCACGCACCCCTTCCTGCAAGCCGAGGATGATCTCCTCGTCGGAGAGATCGCCTTCTTCCAGATACTTCAGGGTCAGGTCGTCATTCGCCTCGGCGGCGGCTTCCACCACCGCTTCGCGCAGCGACGCGGCCTTGCTCTGCAATTCGGCAGGGATGGCCTCTACTTTCGGCGCGGCCAGGTCTTCGGTTTCTAGGAGCGCGTGCATGGAGATCAGATCCACCATACCGTGGAAACCGGTTTGCTCGCCGATGGGGAGCTGCAACGCGACGACGCCGGAGCCGAAGCGCGCCTTGAGGGCGGCCAGCGTGTTGTCGAAGTTGGCGTGCTCTTTATCCATCTTATTGACATAGAGTACACGCGCCAGCCCGCGGGCATCGGCCATGCGCCAGTAGCGTTCCGTCTGCACCTCGATGCCGTTCACCGCATCGATGACCATCAGCGCGGTATCCGCCACGTGCAGGGCGCCGACGACCTCACCGACGAAGTCGGCAAAGCCCGGCGTATCCAGCACGTTTAGTTTCACGCCATTATACTGCACGGGCAGCAGCGATGTACTGATGGAGATCTGACGCTGAATCTCGTCCACGTCGATGTCGGACAAGGTGGTGCCGGCGTCAACGCGCCCCATGCGGCCGATTACGCCCGTCTGGTACATCATCGCTTCTGCCAGCGTGGTCTTACCCGCGCCGCCGTGGCCAATGAGCGCCACGTTGCGCAGTGATTCGGTTTCATAGGTCTTCATGCGTCTCTCCTCGCCGGGACTATCCTACTTCGCGCGTTCGAGAATCGCTTCTATGCGCCAGCACTTGTCCTTGCTCAGCGGGCGGGTCTCCATGATGCGTACTTTGTCGCCGACCTTGCAGTCGTTCGCTTCATCGTGCGCTTTGAACTTCGCGGTCCGCTTGAGAACGCGTTTGTACAGCGGGTGTTGCACCAGGTCTTTGACCTGCACCACTACTGTCTTATCCATCTTATCGCTGATTACAATCCCTTCGCGCATTTTGCGCGCGTTGCGGGGTGTCGTCTCCATCGTTGCTCTCCCGTTGCCTAACGGCCGTTGCGGGCGTGGTACGCCTCGCGCTCGGCCTGCTTATAGGCCTTGTATTCATCCATCGTGGCGAAGCTGTGCTCCGCCATCAACGCCTTTTCGCGGATGAGCGTCTTGAGCCGGGCAATCTGCTTGCGCGTTTGGTGCAGCAGCGCCGGGTTCGTCAGCTTATTGAGGCCGGCGTCGAAGCGATGCGTCATCAGCTCCCGCTCAGCCGTGGCCAGCTCGGCGTCGAGCTGCTCAGGCGTCTTCTTCTGATATTCCTGGCGTTCGGTCAGCTTCACAGCTCCTCGCCTCCTTCCGTTTCCTCGCGGGTGACGAAGCGCGTTTTGATGGGCAGCTTGTAGGCCGCCAGCTGCATCGCTTCTTTGGCGATCTTCTCCGGGATGCCGCCCATTTCGAAGAGGACGCGACCCGGCTTGATGACGGCCACCCAGTATTCCGGAGCGCCCTTGCCGGAACCCATGCGGGTTTCCGCCGGCTTTGCGGTAACACTCTTATCGGGGAAGATGCGAATCCACACCTTGCCCTGGCGTTTGATATGACGGGTCATGGCGACGCGCGCCGCTTCGATCTGGCGATTCGTCATCCAACAGTGCTCGGTGGCCATTAACCCGAACTCCCCCATGGCCACGGTATTGCCGCGTGTCGCTTTGCCCTTCATCCGGCCGCGATGCAGCTTGCGGAATTTGACCTTGGCGGGCATTAACATGATCGTTCCTCCTCTAGGCGTCGGCCTGCTCGTCCGCCGGGCTTTCCGCTACCGGGGTCTCGTCGAGAGTCGCGTCCGGGGTGGTCAGCGGGGCCGTGCCCGCTGCTTCCGGGGCAATCTCTTCCACACCTTCGATGACCGCGCTCACCGCGTCGATCGCTTCCGCGACCGACTCTTCACGCGGCACGCGGCGCCAGCCCTTCTTCTTTTCCGCCGCGGCCTGCGCGGCGGTCTGGGCGGCGACCGGCGCGGCGGCTTGCGTCGGACCGGCGGTCGGGAGCGGCACTTCGCGGCGCATCGGGCGCGCCACGGGCAACTCGGAAGCGCCGGGGAGGATTTCCCCGCGGTAAATCCAGACCTTCACGCCGATGTTCCCATACTGTGTGCGTGCTTCGCTCAGTCCATAATCGATGTCGGCGCGCAGTGTATGCAGCGGAACTTTGCCGTCTTTATCCGAATACGAGCGTGCGATTTCCGCGCCACCCAGGCGACCGGACACGATCACCTTGATCCCCTTGCCGCCGCGCTGCATGGTGCGCGCAATGGCCAGGCGAATGGCGCGCTTAAAGGAGACGCGACGCTCGATCTGATTGGCCACGGAATCCGCCACCAGCAGGGCATCGAGTTCCGGTTGCTTGATCTCGAGCACATTGAGCTGAATTTTGCGCGGGGTGAGCTTTTCGAGTTCGGCACGCAGCTCGTCGATGCCGCGTCCGCCGCGCCCGATGATCAACCCCGGACGCGCGGTATGCATCGTCACCTTGATGATATTGGCCATGCGTTCGATTTCGATCTGCGAGACCCCGGCGTCCATGCCGCGACCGCCACGCCCACCGGAGTTACGTCCGCCGCCACCGCCACCACGTCCGCCGGACCCACCGCGACGTGCGCCGCCGGCACCGGCCAGCAGCACGGGTAAGCGCGCGCGGAGGTATTTGCGGATCGTGTGGTCCTCGATCACAAAAGCCTTATACTCTTTGTCCGCGAACCAGCGGCTTTGCCAGTCGCGAATGATGCCGAGACGGAATCCGTAAGGATGAACCTTCTGCCCCATTATTTACTCCCTCCCGCGCGCGCCATGCGGACACGCGGTCGTTCGGCGACCTGCACGGTGATGTGGCTGGTGCGCCGTTTGATGACGCGCGCGCGGCCCTGCGTCGTGGGGTGCATGCGCTTGAAGGCGAACCCGCAGTCGACATAACAAACCTTCACGTACAGCCGTCCCGGATCGAGCCCCATCTGGTTGGGGTCTTCCGCGTTGGCGGCCGCCGACTCTACCACCTTCTTAATCGGTTCGGCGGCGAGACTCGGGGTGAAGGTGAGGATCGCCAGCGCCTCCGCCAGGTCCTTGCCGCGAATCAGGTCGACGACGCGGCGCGCTTTCAGCGGCGACACACGGATATTGCGGGCGATCGCTTGCGCAATCCCCTCCGCGCGCCGCTGCTCGATGCGTGCACGCCGCCGTGACCCTCGTTCATTAGCATTCTTGCCCATTATCGTCCTCCCCCATCGGGGTGCGGTTCGCCGTCAACGCGCGTCGCGCGCCGAAGCGGACTAGCGTACTTTCGAAGATCGATCGCCGCCCGCGTGACCGCGGAAGGTGCGCGTCGGGGCGAATTCGCCCAGCTTGTGTCCCACCATATTTTCGGTGATGAACACCGGCACGTGCTTACGCCCGTCGTGCACGGCAATGGTATGCCCGATCATGTCCGGCAGCACCGTAGAGCGCCGCGACCAGGTCTTGATGATGCGCTTCTCGCCGCGGCGATTCAGCTCGTCAATCTTTTTCGTCAGGTGCTCGTCCGCAAACGGCCCCTTCTTTAGTGAACGTCCCATCGTCTCCTCCTCGGCCTATTTCGCGCCGCGGCGCTTCACGATAAACCGGTCGGTGCGTTTGTTGGTGCGTGTCTTTTTGCCCAACGCGGCCTTCCCCCACGGGGTGGAGGGACCCTTTTTACGGCCGACGGGGCTGTGCCCCTCGCCACCGCCGTGCGGATGATCGCACGGGTTCATCGCGACGCCCAGCACGTGGCCTTTGTGCCCGAGATGGCGCATACGGCCCGCGGTACCCAGGCGGATATTCTCGTGTTCGACGTTGCCCACCTGCCCGATGGTGGCGCGGCAGTCTTTGTTCACCTGGCGCATTTCCCCGGAGGGCAACACGAGGGTGGCAAACTTGCCTTCCTTCGCCATCAACTGCGCGTAGGTGCCGGCGCTGCGGCACATCTGTGCGCCTTTGCCTTCGTGCAGCTCAACGGCGTGCACGGTGCTGCCCACCGGAATAGAACTCAGCGGGAGGGCGTTGCCGGGCTTGATGTCCGACTTCGGACCGCTCTCCACCACCGTACCGACCTTCAGCCCGAGGGGGGCGAGGATGTAGGTCCTCTCACCATCCGCGTACTGCAGCAGCGCGATGCGCGCCGAGCGGTTCGGATCGTATTCGAGCGCGATGACCGTTGCCGGCATGTCATCCTTGCGCCGCTTAAAATCGATGACGCGGTACGCCCGCTTGGCGCCGCCGCCGCGGAAGCGCGAGCTGATCTTCCCGGTGTTATCGCGGCCGCCCGACTTCTTCAGCGGACGCGTCAGCGATTTCTCCGGTTCCTTTTTCGTCAACTCGCTGAAGTCGGCCACGGTCATCGTGCGCCGTCCCGGCGACGTGGGCCGGTAACTCTTCAGTGCCATGATCCTGTCTCCTGCCACACTTCGCGGTGGTGGCGCACCTTACGGCGGGTCGACGACCCGCGTCAACCCTACGCGCCTTCGAGCAGCGGGATCGTCGGCGAGGTTTTGCGAATGGTGACGATCGCCTTCTTCCAGGTCGGCGTAGTGCCGTAGCTGGCTGCCTGTTTGCTGTGCGCCTTGCCCAGCGTCCGCTTTTTGCGGCCACGCACGTGCAGGGTATTGACCGCCTCAACCTTCACCTTTTCCTTGGTAAAGTAGGCTTCCACCGCCTTGGCAATCTCGATTTTGTTCGCATTGAGTGCCACGGCGAAGATGTATTTCACCAGGGACTGGTCGGCGCTCGGTTGTGTGAGCGCGACGCTTTTTTCGGTGAGCAACGGGCGAATGAGAATTTGATGCAGCGGTTTCGTCAAGCCACACCCCCTTGGTTGGCCATCCAGCGCGCGATCCCCAGCGGCCGTTGTTTCAGTGCGGTCAGCGCGTCGAGGCTCGTGCGGGTAAAGAGCAGGCAGTCCGCCAACAGCGTTTCGTAGGTGCCCACCGACTCGGGGGTGGTCACCGCCACTTGCGGCAGGTTGCGGAAGGAGAGCACCACCTCGGCGGTGAGCGTCTCCGTCACCACCAGCACGCGCTTGTCCGCGATCTCCAGCGCCTGGAGCAGCGCCGCGGCGTCGCGGGTGCGGGGAGCGGTGAAGGTAAAGGCGTCGATGACGCGGATAGCGTTCTCCTGTGCTTTCGCGGAGAGCACGGAGAGGAGCGCCTTGCGCCGCATCTTCTTATTCAACGACTGGCGGTAATCGCGGGGATGCGGCCCAAAGACCACGCCGCCGCCCTTCCAATGGGGGGCGCTCTTCATCCCCTGGCGAGCACGACCGGTGCCCTTCTGGCGGAAGAGTTTGCGCGTGGTATGATGGACTTCGCCGCGGGTTTTGGTGTCCGCGGTCCCCTGGCGCTGATTGGCCAGCGTCGCCCGCACGGCCTGATGGACCAGCGCTTCATGGGGCTCGATGCCGAACACGTCGGCCGCCAGCTCGATTTCACCCGCCGGCTGCCCGGCGGCCGTATACACAGGTATGGTGGCCATCAGTCTTTCTCCAATGCGGTAAAGGTCACGTACTTGCCCTTGCCGCGCTCGATGACGGGACGATCAGGCAGGGTCACCACGACGAGGCTGCCGTTGGCCCCGGGCACGGCGCCCTTGAGGACAAGCATGTTCTTTTCGGCGTCGGCGCGCACCACGGTCAGGCCCTTCACGGTTACCTGTTCGTTGCCCATGTGGCCCGGGCGGCGGGCGCCGGGGAAGACGCGGGCGGCATCGGTGGCGCCGCCGGAAGCCGGCTTGCGGTGGAACATGGAACCGTGGGAAGCCTTGCCACCCTTGAAGCCGTAGCGTTTCATGACGCCGGCGAAGCCGCGGCCTTTGGAGGTGCCCGCCACGTTGACCTTCTCACCGGCGGTGAAGAGGTCGGCGCGCAGAATGGCGCCTTCGGCGAAATCGTCCGGGACGGCGACGGTGAATTCCTGCAGGTAGCGCAGCGGTGGCACATTGTGCTTGGTGAAGTGCCCGAGGGCGGCCAGGGTAATGCGGCGCTGCTTGCCACGGGGATCCGTGTCAATGGAGGTGCGCGTATTCGTTTTGCGGCGCTGGTCGTGTTCGCGGCGCAGCTCTTCGGCATGCTTCACGTCGCGCTCTTCGAACTCGAGATACCCGAGCTGGACGGCTTCGTAGCCGTCGCGCTGTTTCGTGCGCCGCTGTACCACATAGCAGGGTCCGACTTCCAACACCGTCACCGGCACGGCCTTGCCGTCCGGATCGAAGAGCTGCGTCATGCCCACCTTGCGTCCCATGATCATCTTGCGAACTGCCATGGTTGTGTCCTTATCCTTTCCCGTCCCTAGCGGAGTCGTGAGCGGACTCATAGGGTTCCGGCGCAACCTGCGCCGGGTCCCGGCCCGCGGAGGGAGGGCCTAGATCTTGATCTCGATGTTTACACCGCCCGGCAGGTCGATACGCATGAGCGCGTCGATCGTCTTCGGATTCGGCTCCAGGATGTCGATGAGCCGCTTGTGCGTGCGCATCTCGAAGTGCTCCATCGACTCTTTGTCGATGTGCGGCGAGCGGATCACGCAAAAGCGATTGATCTCGGTGGGCAGCGGCACGGGGCCCGCGATACGGGCGCCGGTGCGGCGGGCCGTCTCCACGATCTTCACGGCCGACTGGTCCAGAATCCGGTGGTCGAACGACTTCAGTCGGATACGAATTTTGTCGCTCGGCACGTTGCGAGTTTGTTTACGCATGGACGGTATGCCTCCGCTTGAAACAACGTATGCGCTGTTTCGGGCTTCTTGTCACGGTACATGTATCCCTGGGGACACACAGTTGAGAATTATAAGGTTTTCGCCCGCTCAAGTCAACAGGTTGGACGAAAATAGTTGTCGGCGGTGAATCTGCTGTCGGCACATCCGGTTTCCGACTGCCGCACCGCGCCGTCCCTCACTTGCCGATCACTTCTTCGGCAATGGATTTCGGCACTTCCTGGTAATGCGACGGCTCCATCGCATAGTTGGCGCGGCCTTGCGACAGCGAGCGCACGGTGGTGGCGTAGCCGAACATTTCGGAGAGCGGCACCTTGGAGCGAATGGCTTGCAGGCCGCCCGGTTGTGCTTCCAGGCCGTCGATATGCGCGCGACGCGAACTCAGGTCGCCCATGATCTCGCCCATGTTCAATTCCGGGCAGATCACTTCCACGCGCATGATCGGTTCCAGCAGGATCGGCTTCGCTTTCCGCATCGCCTCTTTGAAGGCAATGGAGCCGGCGAACTTGAAGGACATCTCGTCGGAGTCCACTTCGTGGTAGGAACCGTCGTAGAGCGTCACCTGCAGGTCGATCACCGGGTAGCCGCCGAGGACGCCGTTGTCCAGCGCCTCGCGGATCCCCTGTTCCACCGCGGGGATGTACTCACGCGGCACTACGCCGCCCACCACGCCGTCGACGAAGCGGAAACCGGCGCCGGTCTCCAACGGGGCGATTTCGATGCGGACGTGGCCGTACTTGCCGCGGCCCCCCGTCTGGCGGATGTAGCGCCCTTCGGCCTTCGCGATCTGCGTGACCGTCTCACGGTACGCAACCTGCGGCCGACCGATGTTCGCTTCGACGCGCGATTCGCGGCGCAGCCGGTCCACGATGATCTCCAGGTGCAATTCGCCCATGCCGGAGATGATCGTCTGCCCGGTTTCGGCATCGGTGTATTGGCGGAAGGTGGGGTCCTCCGCGGCCAGGCGCACCAACCCGTTGGTCAACTTCTCCTCGTCCACCTTCGTCTTCGGCTCGATCGCCACCGAGATGACGGGTTCGGGGAAGTGGATCTTTTCCAGCAGCACCTGGTCCGCATGTCCGGTGAGGGTATCGCCCGTCGTGGTGGTGTCGAGACCGACGACGGCCACGATATCGCCGGCACGCACTTCCTCCACCTCTTCGCGGTGGTTGGCGTGCATGCGCAGGACACGGCCCAGGCGCTCGCGCTTGCCCTTGCTGACGTTCATCGCGCGGTGCCCTTGGCGACGGTGCCGCTGTAGCAGCGCAGGTAGGTGATGCGGCCCACGTAGGGGTCGGACATAATCTTAAACGCGAGGGCGCTGAAGGGGGCGTCGTCACTCGGCTCGCGCCAGAGTTCTTCGCCCGTGTGCGGGTCTTCCCCGCGTACGGCGCCGACGTCCAGCGGCGAGGGGAGGTATTCCACCACGGCGTCCATCAGCGGCTGCACGCCCTTGTTGCGGAAGGAGGCGCCGCAGAGCACGGGGACGATCTCGATGCGCAGCGTGCCCGCACGGATTCCCGCGCGGATCTCCTCTTCGCTAAACGTCCCGCCCTCGAGATATTTGTGCATCAGCGTGTCGCTGCCGTCGGCGGCCGCCTCGATGACGTGCTCGCGATGCTCCAGGGCCAGGGCCATCAGGTCGGCGGGGATCTCCGTTTCGATCATCTGTTGACCCAACTCGTCGGGGTACAGCAGCGCGACCATGCGCACCAGGTCAATGACGCCCTTGAACTCGCCCTCTTCGCCGATGGGGAGCTGCAGCGGCACCGGGCGGATGCCCAGCCGCTCGCGCATGGATTCCAGCACGCGGAAGAAGCTGGCGCCGGTGCGATCCATCTTATTGATGAAGGCGATGCGCGGCACCTTATAGCGATTGGCCTGCCGCCACACCGTCTCCGATTGCGGCTGCACGCCGCCCACGGCGCAGAACAGGCCGATGACGCCGTCGAGCACGCGCATGGAGCGTTCCACTTCCATGGTGAAGTCGACGTGTCCCGGCGTGTCGATGATGGTAATCAGGTGGTCGCGCCAGTGGCAGGACGTGGCCGCGGAGGTGATGGTGATGCCGCGTTCCTGCTCCTGCGGCATCCAGTCCATGGTGGCGGCGCCATCATGCACCTCACCCATGCGATGCAGCCGTCCGGTGTAGAACAGCATGCGCTCGGTGGTCGTGGTCTTGCCGGCGTCGATGTGCGCGGCGATTCCGATATTACGTGTACGTTCCAGTGGGTATTCTCGTGCCATAGTATTCTCAAGCTCCGCGTCCTGCGTGCGCGCCCTGGGCGCGTCCTGGATCGGCCCGGTTCCCCGAGCAGGCATCCGGGACAGACGAAGTCCCATCCCTATGAACGGGATGGGACTCGTACATGTACCGGAAAGGGTGTCTTAGTACCGGTAGTGGGCGAAGGCCTTGTTGGCTTCGGCCATGCGGTGCGTGTCGTCGCGCTTTTTCACCGAGGCGCCGCTATTATTGGCGGCGTCCATCAGCTCGCCGGCGAGCTTTTCGCTCATCGTCTTGCCGCCGCGCTTGCGCGCGTTGCTGATGATCCAGCGCATGCCCAGGTCGAGTTTGCGCACGGCGCGCACTTCCATCGGCACCTGGTAGGTAGCGCCGCCCACGCGGCGAGGACGTACCTCGACGGCGGGGATGACGTTGCGCATGGCAACTTCGAGCACTTCCAGCGGATCTTTGCTCGTGCGCTTGTTAATCAGATCCAGCGCGCGGTAGAAGATCCCCTCGGCGATGCTTTTCTTGCCGCCGTGCATCATCTTATTGATGAAGCGGCTGATCAGCTCACTGTTGTAGACGGCGTCCGGCACGATCAAGCGGCGCGGCGCAGGTCCTTTTCTCGGCATAGTGGTTCAACCCTCACGATGCGATCTCCGCCCACGGCGGACACACTATTTATTACTTGCGGCCCTTCGCCGCGGCCTGGCCGGGCTTCGGGCGCTTGGCGCCGTATTTCGAACGCCCCTGCTTACGATTCGCCACGCCGGCGGTATCGAGCACGCCACGGACGATGTGGTAGCGGATCCCCGGCAGGTCCTTCACGCGGCCGCCGCGAATCATCACGACGGAGTGTTCCTGCAGGTTGTGCCCCTCGCCCGGAATGTAGGCGGTGACTTCGATGCGGTTGGTGAGGCGGACGCGCGCCACTTTGCGCAGCGCCGAGTTCGGCTTCTTCGGGGTCACGGTCCAGACACGCGTGCAGACGCCGCGCTTCAGCGGGCCCTCGGTCATGACGTACTTGCGCTTATTGCTGTTAAAGTTCCAGCTCAACGCCCAACGCACGGTCGGGGTGATCTTCACGTGCGCCCGCTGACGCCCCTTACGAACTAATTGATTGATGGTCGGCACGCAGGCCTCTCCTTCATCGGAAAATCGCGACGGTGGGCCGGAAAATTCTCGGCACACGCAACGCCGCTCCGCGCGTCACGCCGAGCGGTTCACACAGCGGGTGATTGTAACAAAGCGACGCAGGCTTTGTCAACAGATACGCGTGGTTTTTTTCCCTACCGCGTAACTTAGCGGGCCATGCGCTCCGTCGCACGGGCGATTCAGGTCCGCCGCGCGGTTTTCGCGGAGGGCTTCCGCCCCCGAAAACCTCGGTCGTCGCGCATCCCCATCTCTCATTTCCACCTCTCCCGCCTCTTCCCCTTCCCACCCTGCCCCTTATTCGCCTGTTAACACGGCGTTTGTTGGGGTATAATAGCTGCCATGTCCACCTTTTCGCTGCACCGCTCGGGTCGTCTACTGGGCGCCCTGGCGCTGCTGTTGTGCGTGGGCGCCTCAGGCGCGCACGCGACGGCGGCGAATTATAATATCCAGGCCACCGCGCAGCCCAAGCGTCTGACCTACGGCGACGACAACCGGGTGACGTTGTCCGTGCACGTACTCGACGGGAAAACGGGGGGGCCGGCCGCCGACGGCACGTCGGTCTTCCTCTACACCACGCTGGGCACCCTCTCCGCCACCACCTGCTATACGCAGCATGGGGAGATCAGCGCGCTGCTGGACAACACCACCGGCCCGGGCAAGGCGTACGTCACCGTGACCGTGGGGGATACGCAGGAGACACTGCTGGTGGAATACCTGGGGGCCGGCGGCACGGCGTCGGGCACGCCGGTGGCGCAGACGCGCCCCAACTATCGGCTGGATGCCGGACAGGTGTATTTCAGCGCCGACAAACGCATCTTCGACTTGCGCGATACCGCCAAATTCACCGCCCTCGCCTTCACCATCACCGCGGGAGCGATCCAGTACGACGTGGCGAACAACATCATCACCGCGCAGAGCGACGTGGTGGTCAACGCGGGGAGCAGCACGATCTCCGGCGAGAAGATGCGCCTGGACCTGGTGACGGGGCGCGGGGCGATCGTGGTCGTCAACCCGAGCATCGCCTACCTCTCCCTCACGCTGCCCGCGCTGAACGCCCACGAAGACGACGACGCGAAGAGCACCGACTTCACCCCGCTCAATCCGTTGCCCACGCACACCTGGATCGTCTGCCACCCGGCGACGATGGCGCCATCCGCGCCGACGCCCCCCCCACCCTACCCCGGTTTTGCCACCTACAAGGTCGACAAACAGGTCAGCGGCGCACTGCCGGCGGGGATGCGGCCTCCCAAGCTGTGGAAGATGCCCGACTACCAGGTGATCGTCTATCCGAACGACATGGTGCTCTTCCACCAGCCGTCCTTTTACCTCAACGAATTCGACCATCCGCTTTTTTCCCTCCCCTACCACGTGCTCGACCTGCGCACGCCGCAGGGGGGCACCTTCTTCAACAGCGACATCAGCCTGGCGTCGGACGCCGGGTTGAACATTGACTTTCCCTTCTACTACATCGCCACGGGCAACCGCACCGGGGCGCTGCACTTCCGCCGCGTCACGCCCGGGTCGCAATACTTCCGTGGGGAATCCGGCTTCCAGTTGGATATGGAGGAAGAGTACCTGGTGGGCAACAAAACGGGGGACGGCGGCGTCTACTTCGACGACCTGACCAACCCCACGCGCAGTATTTCGTGGGATCACAACCAGACGTTCGGATCGAATACGCACCTCAGCATGAACGCCTCCTATAGCCGCTACACCGCCGATACGCCCTACACGGCGCGCGGAGGGTTTGACTACTCACGCTCCTTCGGGCCCATCAACACCAACCTGCGCGCCACGGTGTCGCAGTTCCAGGAGCACCAGAACGGCGTCTACGAGCTGTACGTCACCCCCCCGGCGGTACCGTTGTTGCGCAACAAGATAACGCTGAGCTTCTCGCCTTATATCGGGTTCGAGCACGACAGCGACGTGAACGCCACCACCAACGAAAAGACGGCGACAAACAGCTTCTACCAGGGGTTGGGCACCTCGCTGGGGCTGCCTTCCTTCTCGAAGTGGGGCTGCGGCATCACGGAGAACGTGAGCAACGAACTCTCGCGTGACGGCGCCGGCACGGTGACCGACTACATCGACCTGGGCGCCAGCCTGCGGCGCGACCTGATCGACTCCTTCACCACCTCGTTGACCTACGGGTATAGCATTACGCGCACCTTCATCGCGGCGCCCGGCATCATGCCGGCGTCCACCCAGCCCAGCCAGCATCTCAGCGTGGACCTGACCGGCGGGCGGGCGCAGCGGTGGAGCTTCTACGCGTATTCGTCATATACCATCGAGTCAAAGTCGTTGTACAATTCCCTGACCTACACCTATTACCCGCCCTTCGACCGCGCGAAGGACGGCACCCCGCGTTTGTTTATCCGCTTCACCGCCCACCAGACCACCGGCGATGTCAGCACCACCGACCAGCTCATCTCCGTCGGGCGCAATATCGGCCTGTACACCGTGGTGTGCCACTTCTCCCCCACCGGCAACACCGGCGTCTCCGGCATCGGCTCCGCCACCGGCCAGTCCTTCGCGGTGGAGCTGCAACGGCAGGGGTTCTGACGATTGCGGATTTTGGATTGCGGATTGCGGATTGAAGCCGGAGAAGGCGGGACAGCCACCACTTTTCCGCAACTAGCGTGCAATAACGGAGCCCGGGGTTGGAAAAGTGGTGGCAGTCCCGCCTTTCCCGGGGTATGAGGTGACTATGACGGCGCCGGTACGGGAAGGCATGGCGGAGGCGGAGTGGGCGCGGGCGCGGGCGACGGCGGAGCGGCAACGCGCGGGGCTGCTGCGTCGCACGCGGGTCCGTACGGACATCGGCGGGGTGGCGCGCCTGTGGCGCCGCACCGGCGCGCCGACGCAGGTGCTCATTCAGCCGGGCATGGCCGACGATCTGCCCGCGCTCCTCTCCGCGCTGGCGGTCGAGCTGGCGTGGCCGGGGGCGGCGGCGACGGGGCATGCGGATATCGTGGCCGTGTGGGCGTGCGCGTGGCAGGTGCGCGAAGACGCCGACCTGCGCCTAGCCTGCGGGTGGAACCCCGCGGGCGCCTTCCAGGGCGCGGCGTGGCTGCAGCCGGTGGAGGGGCCGACGCGCCCGTTGCTCGCCGACGGCGCGCTGGTCGCCGCGCTGGACACCTACGCCGCGGCGCCGGTGCACAGCGCCTCCCCCCACGGGCAACTGCTCGACGCCAACGCGGCGATGCAGGCGGGGGAGTACGCCGCGGCGCGCGACCTGTATCTGCACGCGGTGGAAGCGCTGCCCGACCATCCGCAGGCGCGGCACAACCTGGCCATCGCGCTGGCGCGCCTGGGGGCATGGGAGGAAGCCGCGGCGGCGATGCTCCGTGCGCGCGAGTTGGCCCCCCGTGACGCGCAGCTCGGGATGGAATACCTGGCGCTGGAGACGGATGCCGGGGTGCAGGCCGTGCAGGAGGACGCGCTGGAGCGTGCCGCGGGCCATTTTCTGCGCGTGCTGGCGCTGTGGCCGGAAGAGCCCACCGCGCTGGCGAACCTGGGCAACATCCGCCTGCGGGAAGGCCGCGGCGCCGAGGCCCGCGCCATCTTTCGCCGCTTCCTGCGCCGCTACCCCGACCACCCCATCGCCGAACGCCTGACGCAGGCGCTGCACGACATCGGGGAGTAAGGTGGCATGGCCGTCCCGGCCATGGGTTCACGGGCGAGACACCCGTGCCACGTGCCGGCGCTATTCCTGCAGCATGGGCTCGTCCGTCGGCGGGGCGGGGGGCACGGGGACGGCGTGGAGGTCGTCTTCGATGCGCTTGCTGACGTAGAAGTTGTTGCCGACGATGCGAGTGATGCGCACGGCGGCGAAGCGCGGGATGAGCACCGCTTCGTTGCTGCGCGCCGGGGCGGTGATGCGCTGCCCCATAGCCACGTAGGCGATTTCGCCGAAGCCCTGCTCGGGAATCGCCACCGTCACCTCGGCCTCTTCGCCCACCAGCGCACTCAGGCGCACCTCGCTGCTCGACTGCAGGTTGCCCAGCACCTTGTTGAAGAAGTTGAGGAGCAGCCATGCCAGGACCGTGCCCGCGGCCAGCGCACACACGATCGCCAGCACGCCGAAGAAGCCCAGCTTGGTAAGGATGATCCCGGTGGCGCCGAAGCAGGTGAGGAAGAAGGCGATCACCAGCGGCGAGAAGGGGCCGAAGATGGCGCTGTCGCTCTGGTCGGCGCCGATCGACTTACCCACGCCCTGGCCGTGCTGCCCGGAGCCGTGTACGCCGTAGGTATGGGAGACCTGCCCCACGTGCCCGCCGCCGTGGCCGAAATGCCCGACGTGCAGGTGGCCGACGTGGCCGAAGGCCCCGCCGACTTCGCCCAGGATGAAGGACAGGATCGTGTAGCCGATGCCCACGATCAAGCAAATCCAATATGCGGTGATGACCCACTCCATGTCGCTACCCTCACTGGTTAAACCAATACTATTTTATTCCCACCCTCGCGATTACGCAAGCGGTTGCGCAAGAAAATCCCCCCACGGCGTCGCCCCGCGCCGGCAGGAGTTTCCCCGGGGCGACGGGAACTGAGCAGTAGCCCGCAACCCGGAGGCGCAGATGGCGATTATCGATTGCTACGGTCAGCTCGGACCGCAACCCTACCCCACGCAGGCCACGACGCCCGACGACCTGGAGCGCCTGATGACGCGCTTCGGCGTGGATATGACCTTTGTGGCGGCCACCGAGGCGCTGCGCGGCTCGATGAGCGCCGGCAACGCGTGGCTGGCCGAGCAGATCGAAAACCGCCCACGCTTCCGCGGCTACTGCGTGGTGAACCCGCTCATGCTGGAAACCTCGCAGGAGGACATGCGCCGCCATCTGTCGCGCGAACTGTTCGTGGGGGCGATGCTCTCCGAGGGGTACGTCCGCCGCCCGCTTAACGCGGAGCCGATGCTGGCGCTGGTGAAGAGCCTGTTGCGCTACGACCGCCCGCTGCTGCTGCAAATCTCCGACCCGCGGGAGATCAACGACCTGTGGGAGGTCGCCAAGCAATACACCACACAGCGCTTCATCATCCTGCACATGGCCAACGAGCACTGGCCCATGGCGGTGTCGCTGGCGTCGAAGATCACCAACGTATACCTGGAGACGGGCGGCATGGTGGCGGACTACGACAAACTGGCCGAGGCGCTGGAGATCATCGGCGGCCACCGCCTCCTCTTCGGCTCCGGCATGCCCCTCATCAACCCCGTCTACGCCCTCGGCATGGTGCGCGACTCCGCCATCCCCGCGATGGAAAAAGAGCGTATCCTGGCGAAGAACGCGCGGAAGGTGTTCAACCTGGATCAGACGGGATAAGGGACGGGAACCGCAAAGACGCAAAGAGCGCAAAGAACACGCAAAGAGATCGCGTAAGGGCCGGGTGGAAAATCGGCAGCCCAATCTGTTTGGGTACCGATCTTGCATCCGGCCCTTTGCCAATCCCTTCGCGGGTCCTTTGCGTCCTTTGTGTCTTTGCGGTTATTCCGTCTCAGATCTTCTCGAACCGCTCCACGTCGAGCACAAATACAATCGCCCCGCCGACGAGGACTTTGACGGGGCTGGGGATCACGGTGCCGACGGGCTCCATGGTGGGGGGCATCACGTTGACGTACTGCTCGCGGGTCTGGCAGCTTTCACGGATGACATCGATGGCCTGCTCGACCTGATCTTCGTCGACGCCGATGAGGAGGGTGACGTTGCCTTCGCGCAGGAAGCCGCCGGTGCTGGCCACGTTGGTGAATTGGAAGGCGCTTTCGAGCAGGCTGTCCTGCACGTGCCGCTGATCCTTTTCATGAACCACCGCGATCACCAGTTTCATCTCATGCCTCCCATCGCCATCGTCGTTTCCACCGCCCGGCGCACCGCCGTCTGCACGGCGTCCACCGTGCCCGTGCCGTCGATCACCGCCATGTGCATCTCCGCCGCCAGCGCCCGGTAGCCATCCACCACGCGCTGCAAAAAGGCGCGGCCCTCGCCTTCGAACCGATCCTGCCGCGCGCCGATGCGCGCTAGCGCGGCCTCCAGCGGCACGTCGATGAGCAGCGTCAGGTCAGGGGTCACCCCCTGCGTCGCCACCGCGTCGACGGCGCGAATCTCGTCCACCGGCAGTCCGCGCCCGAACCCCTGGTACGCCAGCGAGGAGGGCGAGAAGCGGTCGGAGACCACCGTCACGCCGTCGCGCAGTGCGGGGGCAATCACCTCCGCCACGTGCTGGGCGCGCGCCGCCTCGATGAGCAGCAGTTCGGCGCGCGGGTCGCAGGCTACCGTGCCGTGCAAAATCGTCTCGCGGAGCCGCTCCCCCAGCGCCGTGCCGCCCGGCTCGCGCGTGAGCAGCACCCGCCGCCCCTCCGCGCGCAGCCAGTCCGCCAGCAACGCCGCCTGCGTCGATTTACCGCTGCCATCCACGCCTTCCACCACGAGAAACCACGCGGGAAGGGCGGCAAAGGAGGGCTCGATCATGTACTCATTGTAGCCTTGCCGCCCGGCGGCGTCAAGGCGAACGGGAGCAAGGGGGAGGGCCGGGTGAGCCGGGCATTCACCAAGCGTGCTTGATCTTCCACCCGGCCCTCCCCCATTCTCCGACCGCAGTTGCACGACGGGCGGAATTCCGGTTACAATGCCGCGCGTATGGCATACAACACGGGGACATATCTGGATCGCATTCTGGCGGACACGGCGGCGGGACTGGCGGCGCGGGGGGATTTGCCCATGGCGCCTCCGGCGGTGATTCCGGCGGCACGCGGGTTCGCGCAGGCGCTGGCCGGGCCGGAGATCGCGCTCATCGCCGAGGTGAAGAAGGCTTCGCCGTCGCGCGGGCTGATCCGGGCGGACTTCCACCCGGCGGAAATCGCTCGCGCCTACGCCTCCGCCGGCGCCGCGGCCATCTCCGTGCTCACAGAGGAGCGGTATTTCCAGGGACGGCTGAGCTACCTGGACGACGTGCGCGCGGCGGCGCCGCTTCCGCTGCTGCGCAAGGACTTCATCATCCATCCCGCGCAGATTTTCGAAGCCGTGGGGCACGCCGACGCCGTGCTGCTCATCGTGGCGGCGCTCTGCCCCGGCGAACTGCGCGACCTGCGGGCGGTGGCCACGGCATGTGGGCTGGACACGCTCGTGGAAGTGCACGACCGCGCGGAGCTGGAGATCGCGCTGGAGATCGGCGCGCCGGTCATCGGCATCAACAACCGCGACCTGCGCACCTTCACCATCAACCTGCAAACCACCTTCGCCTTGCGCCCGCACATCCCCGCCGGCACGCGCGTGGTGAGCGAGAGCGGCATCACCACCCACGCCCAGGTGGCCGCGCTGGCGGACGCCGGGGTGGACGGCATCCTGGTCGGCGAGGCGTTTATGCGTGCGGCGGACATCGCCGGCGCGGTGCGCACGCTGCTGCACGGGCCGTCAACGGACGGGTAATCGCCCAATTTCAGGCGTGTGCGACTTTTTTTCCCTGCCGCAGAAGGAATATTGTAGGAAAAATCGACGCATCCCCCCAGAAGCCCTTGACGCTCCCTTGCCCGTACCCCTATAATCCACTTGTGATTCGTTCGAGGGATCACACGAACAGGCTTCCCCTGGTCAGAACGAGAGACTATCCTCCCTGTGCCACGGCACGTGTGCCGCGCGAGTGCAGCAGGATAGTGTGGAGGGCGAATCGATGCAGACGATGGCGCGCGACCACTTCGTCAACTTTCATGGCATGGGCGATGAAGAGGTCGTTATCTACGCAAAGGAAGGGTCTCAGCTCGCCACCGAGCACCTGTTGTGCAAGTATCGGAGCATCGTCGAGGGGAAGGCGCGCTCGTACTTTTTGGTGGGGGCGGACCATGAAGATATCGTACAGGAAGGGATGATCGGACTCTTTAAAGCGATCCGTGACTTCCGTAACGACCGTATGCTCCCCTTCCGCGCCTTTGCCGAGTTGTGTATCAGCCGGCAGATCTTCACCGCGATCAAAGCCGCCACGCGGCAGAAACATATCCCGCTCAACTCCTACGTGAGCCTGCACACTAACCTCTTCGACACCGACTCCGACCGCACCCTGCTCGACACCATCGCCGAAACCGCCACCAGCGACCCCGAAGAAGTGGTGATCACCCAGCAATTCTCCGACGACCTGCGCCGCCGCATCAAGCGCGACCTCTCCAGCCTGGAAAGCGCCGTGCTGCGCAGCCACCTGGAAGGCAAGTCGTACCAGGAAATCGCCTGCGAACTCAACCGCCGCGTGAAATCCATCGACAACGCCCTGCAGCGCGCCAAACGCAAAATCGGCAAGTCGCTGAAGTGCATGATGGCGGTCGGGTAAGCGCTCCGCACCGTAATCGAAAGGCCGGGCGCCATGCGCCCGGCCTTTTTTGGTGCCGTTGCCGTCCGGTGAGACGTGATGTAAAATACCGATTATGTATAACACAACGGTTGATGAATACTTCCGCATTGAAGAAGCCGTTGAAGTCAAACATGAATACGTCGAGGGTGTCGTGTATCCGATGACCGGGTTTACCGAGAACCACTGCCTCATCATCGGCAACGTGATGGTCGACCTGATGAATCGACTCGATGACACACCATGCCATGTCTATTCCAGTCACTTTCGACTGAAGATCGCGGCCGACACGATCTATACATATCCCGATGGCTCGGTTGTCTGTGAAAAACCCTTGTTGGCCGACGGACGAGATGATGTATTTCTCAATCCCACCGTTGTCTATGATGTGCTCTCGGATTACCTGGAAGCGTTTGATCGTCGAAAGAAGCCGTCTATTACCGCAATATCTCGACCCTACAGGAATATTTGCTAATCTCCGTAGACCACCCCCACATCGAACACTATCGCCGGCATGGCCGCGGCTGGATTTTGACGGACATCTCCGTGTTGGACGATCAGGTCGTCCTCGATTCCATCGGCTGTACCCTGTCCTTGATGGACATCTACCGCCGGGTGCGCTTCTGAACTACACGTCCCCTACCCCTCACCCAGCGGCGGCATATCCGCGGTGTGAGGGTGCTCGCTGCCGGTGAGGCGTTTCAGCGCGGTGCGCATCTGCCCGGGTTCGCCGAGGAGGATCAGGGTGTCGCCCGCTTGCACGCTGTATTGCGCCAGGCCGTGCAACAACATGCGGCCGTCGCGCGTGTGCACCCCAAGCATGTGCACGCCGATGCTCTCCACGTCGTTCTCCGCCGTCAGGCACTTGCCGCATACGCGCGTGGCGTCGGTGACGCGCACTTCCTCCAGCACCATCTCCATCTGCTCGCCGTTAATGATGGCGTCCAGGAACTCCACCACGGTGGGCCGCAGCACCGCCTCCGCCATGCGCCGTCCGCCGATGACGTACGGGGAGAAGACGCGGTCGGCACCGGCGCGCAGCAGCTTGGCCTCCCCGCTGGCGTGCGAGGAACGGGTGACGATGTACAGCTTCGGGTTGAGCACGCGCGCGGAGAGGGTGATGTAGACGTTCTCCTCGTCGGTGGCATACACCGCGATGAGCCCCTTGGCGCGCTTGATGCCCGCGCGCAGCAGTTGCTCGTCCTCACGCGCGTCCCCTTCGACGTAGAGGAACCCCTCGGCGTCGAGGCTGGGCAACTGCTCCGGGTTGTGCTCCACCACCACGAAGGCGCGGTGCGAACGCGACAACTGGCGCGCGATCTCCTGCCCCATGCGCCCGAAGCCGCAGATGATGTAGTGCCGGGATAGCGATGCGATGCGTTGTTCCATACGACGGGTACCCCAATAGTAGACCAGCTCCCCTTTGACCGTGGCTTCGACCAGCAGGGTGACGCCCCAGAGGACGACGAAGAGGATGGTGACGATGAAGAAGATGTCGAACCATTGCGAGGTGACCAGCTTCGCGGGGGGGACCTTTCCCACATCGCCGCCCAGCGTGGTCACCGTCTCCACGATCTTCAGCAGCGACTCCCGAAATGTCCAGCTCAGATACGTACAGTAGAACGCCACCCCGATGCCGGTGAGAATCACCAGCAGCAGGATGACGATCTTTAACTGAAACAGCGGGGAGCGCCATTGCAGGCGAATATGATGTTCCCACTCGCGATGCTCGGAAATAGGCTCGCCTCCGGTGCGAAGTAGGATGATCGTATCAAAATACCGTTAATAACGCAATGCAGTCGGTCGGGTGCCCGGGGAACGCGCCCCGTTCACCCCTTCTCCTCCGGGTCGTCCTTCGCCGTAAACGTCTTGAGCAGATGCGACCATTCGATGGGGAAGAGCACCACGGTGTTGGAGGGGTTGGGGCCCAGGCCGTCGATGGTTTGCAGCGAGCGGAGCTGCATGGCACCGGGGCTTTGCAGCATGGTGGCGGCGGCGGCGGCCAGGTTGACGGCGGCGTCTTTGTCCCCTTCCGCCTTGGTGATGGTGGCGCGCTTCTCGCGCTCCGCCGACGCCTGGCGGGACATCATGCGCTTCAGATCCTCCGGCAGCTCGATGTCCAGCAGGCGGATCGACTCGATGTGCAATCCCCAGACGACGATGTGCTTTTCCACGATCTCCCCGATGCGCAGTTGGATCTGCTCGCGTTCGGTGAGCAACTCGTCCAGCGTAAGGCCGCCCACCACGTCGCGCATGGCGCCTTGCGCGGTCTGCGAGATGGCGAACGGGTACTCCTGCACCTGGGTGATGGCCGCTTCCGGGTCGGCAATGCGAAAGAAGACGGCGCCGTCGATCTCCGCCGGCACGTTGTCACGCGTGATGACGCGCTGCCGCGGGATATTGAGCACCAGCGTACGCGTGTCGACGAAGCGGATGTAGTCGAGCACCGGCACCACGTAGATCAATCCCGGCCCTTTCACCGCCTGAAAGCTGCCCAGCCGCAGCAGGATGCCGCGCTCCCATTGCGCCGCCACGCGGATACCCGACAGCACGAAGCGCACCAGGAAGCCGTAGATGATGAGCAGGACGATGAGCAGCGGGGTGAAGCTGCCGACCACCAGGTAGCCGATGATCACCCCCGCGCCGGTGAGCACGAGCCAGAGCAGCCCGCGCACCGGTGCTCCGAGGGAGATATGTTGCCAGGTCGGCACCGCGAACTGCCGCGAAGGCGCGGGGCTCGTCGTAGGGGAAAAGGGCATATCCGGCATACGTCACCTCCGTCGAAGGGTATACCCGCCCGCCCGCGGCGTTGTTATAGGCGTTTGTTGTCATCCCGAGCTATCGTATTAGTTGACCGGTAAGATATTGACATTTGCGTGATGCTTTGTTATCTTTGTGTTGTTACGGTGGTCACCGTCACCACTCTGTCCCCCAAAGGAGATACGCATGAAACGCTCGGGTTTTACTTTAATTGAGTTGCTAGTCGTAATTGCGATCATAGCGATCCTTGCTGCCATCCTCTTCCCCGTCTTCGCCAAGGCCCGCGAAAAGGCCCGGCAGACCGCCTGTCTGAACAATCAGAAACAGCTCGCCCTGGCCGCGCAGATGTTCGCGCAGGATCACAATGAGTTGCTCCCCACGTCAGACACCGTCTGGGGTGACCTGAATATGGACAAAGGCGTGCTGATCTGCCCCACCGCCGGCACCAAGATCAAGAACGGCTACGGGTATAACCAATTCCTGTCCGGGGTGGCGCTGGGTGAAGTTACCTCCCCCACCACGACCCCGATGTTCGCGGACAGCGACAGTGCCACCAACATCCTGACCAGTTGGCTCGATTGTGCCAAGCGGCATTCCGGGAAGACCATCCAGGTGTTCGTGGATGGCCATGTCGAGCCGACCGCTACCCCGCGCTCACTGGTCGTTGCGCCGCCGAGTGATCCCCTCGATGGCCTGACCAATCCCTTGTATACCAATGGCGCCACCTCCACCAACGCGCTGGGCACCTGGAGCATGCTGATTCAAGGCAACCTGGGCTACAACATCATCCAGCAGGACACCACGACGGGGAACCCCGCCCCCTGCTTCCGTGTGTCCTCGAACGGTACCTACACCGGGGCGACGTTAACCCTTTCTCCGGTACCCACCGTCAACACCAGTTGGGCCATCACCGGCGACGTCCGGTTTACGCAAGGCGGTTCGGCAACGGGCTACTTCCAGTGCTTTGACGGCGCCAATGAAATGTGCCGCATGGAACTACGTTCCAGCACGTTCGTGGGGGCGCGCAATTTTGTCCTGAACAATACCTTAAGCGTCTACGGTTCCGGTACGGCGGCGACCGATGCCACGATCGATGCCGCCGTAGATACGACATTCCATCCGTTTAAGATCACCGTGGCGAACGGGAAAGTGCTCTACGAACTCAATAGCGACATCATCTACGAGGCGCCGGTCATGGCAGGCAGTTGGAAGCATCTCACAAGCATCGTCCTGTGCGGCAACGGCGGCCATGGCGCGACGGTGCGCGTCGACAACGTACGCTTCGGCGCCTGGTAAGCAGTCGCTGCGACGGAAAGGCCACGCCCTCGGACCTGTGTCCGGGGGCGTGGCGTTTGGTACGCGCCACGGGCTACCGCAGCGCATGCGCCTAAACAAATGACCATTTAAGGAAGCGCCTGGCCCCCTAGCGAGCAAGGCCTTTTGTATTCCAGAAGAGTATTGACAAATCGCCGGCGGATGCATACTATTATACTTGAGACGATGCAAGTCGCCCATTTTCCTCCAAGGAGATATGTATGAAACGCTCAGGCTTTACTTTGATCGAGTTGCTAGTCGTAATCGCGATAATAGCGATCCTTGCCGCCATCCTCTTTCCCGTCTTCGCCAAAGCGCGTGAGAAGGCCCGCCAGACCTCCTGCCTGAACAATCAGAAGCAGATCTGCACCGCGACGCTCATCTACGCGCAGGACAACAGTGAACTGCTCCCCCCGTCCGATGGGTACTGGGGCTACGTCAACCTGGACAAAGGCGCACTGATCTGCCCCACCGCGGGCACCAAGCGCACCTACGGGTACGGCTACAACAGCAACATCGCCGGGATGGCGCTGGGCGAACTCAGCCCGCCGGAAACGACGTTGCTCACCGCCGACACCACCTCCGCCACCGGCATCCTCGTCGCGATGTCCGACATCGACAAGCGCCACGGGATCTCGACCATTGCCTCCTTCCTCGACGGCCACGTGGAGATCACCAGCAGCCTGCCCACCATCGCCATCGCGAACATCGACCTGATGGCCTCTGCCGTGCTGCCGGCGACGGGCGACACTATCTCGAACAACACCCCGGTCGGCAGCCCGGTGTGGACACGCAGCCCCGCCACCGACAGCAACTGGCGCACCCCCACCACGGGCATCGCCGGGGCCTGGGGCGCGAGCGTGGTGGGTGGCTACACCTGCAGCATGGACCCCAACGACGGCAAGGCGGCGCCGTGCATCTACGTCGGGCAGTACGGCGGCGGCACGACAGTGAACCTGTACCGCTCGATGGGCACCAACACCAATCTCTCAGAGTGGATCATCGAAGGCGATGTCTGCTTCCAGCCAGGCGGCAACCGCGGACTCTACGTCAACGTCCAGGATGCCAGCGGCAATGATATTACCTCGATCAAGCGCGAATCCGTCACCACGGCCGGTACGCAAAAGCTCGCCTTCAACGGCACCTACCTGTATCCGTTCGGCACCTCCCAGACTGACGCCGCGCTGAACGCCATCACCAATATCTGGCAGCACTTCAAAGTCTCCTGCTATGCGGGCAAAGCGCTGTTCGAATACAACGGCGGCCGTTGGGAATACGGCACCATCGGCGGGGTGTGGAACAGCCCCTCCCGGGTGTGTATTCGCAGCGAAGACTGGGGCCACGGCGGCGACGTACTCGTCGACAACCTGAAGATGGGTGTGTCGAAATAATAGGGGTATGGCCGAGACGACCATGCCACAACGCCAAACGCCCCGCGTCGCACGACGCGGGGCGTTTCTTTTACTGGTTACAGAACCGTGGCACGGGCTTCTCGCCCGTGACGTTCATGGCCGGGACGGCCAGGCCACAAACCCTACCCGCCGAAGGCTTCCTTCGCCCGGTCGCGGTATTCATCCACCACGTCGCCCACGACATCCTTCACCTTCTGGAAGACGCCTTTGTGCTTGTGGTCGATATTCTCCCCGCGCGCGTCGGCCAGCTCACGCAGCAGTTCGCGCTGTTTCGGGTCCAAATCGGTAGGTACGGCGATGCCGACCACGATGTGCTGGTCGCCGCGATGCGCGCCGCGCTGGGTGGGCATCCCTTTGCCCTTGAGGTGGAAGATGTGGCCGGGTTGCGTGCCGGGCGGCACGTCGATCTCCGCCTGCCCGTCCAGCGTGGGCACGGACACCTTGCCGCCCAGGGCGGCGGTGGTGAAGGGCAGCGCGGTTTCACAGATGAGGTCGGCGCCCTTGCGGGTAAAGACGGGGTGCGCCTTCACGTGAAAAACCACCGCCAGGTCGCCTGCGGGCCCACTGTGCGGCCCGGCGTCGCCCTTGCCGCCGAATTCCATGTACATCCCGCTGTCGACGCCTTGCGGCACGGTGATGGACAGCTCGTCCATCGTGCGCGTGCGCCCCGCGCCGTGGCACGCCGTGCATGGATTGGTGATAATCTGCCCGGTGGCTCCGCAGCGCTCGCAGGGGGTGACGGTGGTGAACTGCATGCCGAGGAAGCCGGCATTGGCCTGCCGTTGCCCGGTGCCGCCGCACGCCACGCAGGTGGTCACACGGCCGTTTTCCGACCCCGTGCCATGGCAGGTGCCACAGGTCGCCTGATGGGGAAAACGGATGGTGCGTTCGCCGCCGAACGCGGCCTCTTCCAGCGTGATCTCCAGGTCGTAGCGCAGATCGTTGCCGCGGTTGGTGGGACGTCCGCCGCCCATGCCGCCCACGTTGAAAAAACCGCCGAGGATATCGCCGAACATGTCGTCGAAGCCCGCGCCGCGCCCGCCGCCCCCCGCGGCACCGGACAGCCCCGCGTGGCCGAAACGGTCATACGCGGCCCGTTTTTGCGGGTCGCTGACGGCATCGTACGCTTCGCCGAGTTCTTTGAACTGCTCCTCGGCGTGGGGATCCTCGCGGTTCACGTCCGGATGGAGCTGGCGTGCCTTTTGCCGGTAGGCCTTCTTGATCTCCTCCGGCGACGCGTCGCGTTCGACACCCAGTACTTCGTAATAGTCACGCTTATTGGCCATATGCCTTCGATCGTTGTCGCGCGCGCGAGACCCCGGGTCGTTGCGTCGTCGGGCATTTCGCGCAGCATCACCGTTGCGGTAGTAGTCACGTTTAGGGGCCATCGGCACTCGCTCGTCACCGCATACCCGTGACCCGTTTACTCTTCTTCAGCGGGCACTTCGAGCAGCTTCACCTTCGCTTCGGAAATTTCCACTAGGGCGCGCCCGATCAGATTGGCGGGGGTGATGTCCCCGATGCGGCTCTGACGGTCCTTCAGCTCGCGCGCACGCTGCGACACGGCCACCACCAGCCCGTATTTGCCCAACCGGTGGGCCAGTCGTTCCAGGTTGACCCGCACATGCCCGCCCAGCCGCGGCTCTTCTGCTCTTACCATAATCCCATTACCTCAAATCCCATTGAAAATCCATGCAATTATACGTACCTACGCCGTCGCGGTCAAGGCCGCCTCACGCCGGGATGTCCGCCGCAGTGCGAGGTGGAGTCAACACCGGTAGCCGCAGGTCTTCAGCCTGCGCCATGTGCCGGTGCCGGAAGGAAGATCGAACGCAGGCTAAAGCCTGCGGCTACGTTCAATCGCCCCGTCACTTGCTGCCGAAGCAGAAGATCGCCCCGTCGCTGGTACCGAGGACCAGGCGACCCTGGGCGATGGCGGGGGAAGCTTTGATCTCGCCGCCGAGGGTAAAGTGCCAGATTTCCGCGCCGGTGTGCAGGTTGAGGCCGTAGAGCACGCCGTCGCCGGAGCCGGCGTAGACCGTGGCGCCGGCGATGGCGGGCGGCGCGTCGGTGCCGCCTTTCAGCGCAAACCGCCAGCCGATCTTCCCGGTATCCCGATGCACGCCGACGACCTTTTGCCCCTGCGTGCTGAACACCACCATCTCCCCGTCCACCGCGGCGCCGGCGTAGCAATTGCCCAGGTTCTCCTCGTTGGCGATGCGCCATGCCACACCGCCGGTCTGCGTGTGCACGGCCAGGTATTCCCCCGTCAGCGCGCCGACATACACCGTGCCGTCGGCATAGGCGGGGGAGGCGGCGAAGTTAGTGCTCTCCAGCGCCACATGGGTGATCTGCTTGCCCGTCGCCAGGTTAATCATACGCACCTTGCCGTCGCAGCCGGCGATGACCACCGCGTTGCCCGCCACGCACGGAGAGCAATGCACCTGCGCGTCCGCCTTGAACTTCCAGCGCGGCGTGTGCTTTTTCAGATCGAGGCAGTACAGCGTGTCGTCGTAGGAGCCCACCAGCACCACGCCCGGCGCCGGGGTAGCCGAGGAGATGATCTTATCTCCCGTTTTGAAGCGCCACAGCCGCTTGCCGGTGGCGCAGTTCACCGCGTGAAAGACCCCGTTCTCGTCGCCCACGTACACCGCGCCACCCACCACGCACGGCGAGGCGGCAATGGAGGAGCCGGTGGTGTATTTCCACTTCAGCTTGCCCGTCTTCAGCCCGATCGCCAGCAGCGCGCCGGTGGTGGTGCCCACGTAGACGGTGTCCCCGACGATAGCCGCGGTGGACTCCACCCCGGAGCCGGTTTCATATGTCCACAGCACCTTGGGCACCGGCGGCAACGCGCACCCCGCCACGCCGGTCATCGCCGCGTTGCCGCGAAACGACGCCCAGTCGTCGGCCAGCGCCGGCGAGAGGAGGAGGAGGGATATGAGAAGGTATTTCAGCATGGAATGGCTCCGTAAAGTCTGTTAATCGCCGCGCAACCCGTCGAGCAGCCGCCCGCGGGTGGCGGGCCAGGCGGTGAAGGCGGTGGCGGCGATGCCCAGTGCCAGGTTGCCTCCGAGCATGACGGCCACGCCGCCCCAGGCCACGTGGGCGGTACCGAGTTGCGGCGCCACCGCCGCGAGGGCGGCGACGGCCCCGAGAAGCTGCCCGGCAACGAGCAGGCCGATGTTTTCCAGCAGCAGCAGGCGCACGAGCTGGGCGCGCGTGAAACCGACCGCGAGGAGCAGCGCGAACTCCCGCCGGCGCTCCAGCGCGTTGCGCAGCAGCACCACCACCAGTCCCAGCGTGCCCAGCAACAAGCCCAGCCCGCCGAGAGCGAGGAAGCAGGCGAGGTAGGTATTTTCCACCCGCGCGTAGTCGGCCAGCACCTCGCGCGTCGGATGCACTTCCAGCCCCAGGTCACCCAGTGTGCGCCGCAGGGAAGCCGCCACCGCGTCGGCCTTTTCCCTCGGCGCCGAAATGAGAAAGTACCGCGGCGCTGAGATGCCCGGGTACAGCGTGCGGAAGTTGGTGTCGGAGACGAGCAGCGCGTTGGCGAAGAGGCTGCCGGGCAGCACGCCCACGATATGCAGCGGTGCCGGCGCCCCCGCCAGCGGCACCCGCCCGCCCAACTCCGCGTGCAGCGACCACTCCACGCTATCGGCGTCGCCGAAGGCGGGGAAGGCGTCATTTTCCGTCAGCAGCGCCCACGGCTGCGCCGTCGGTTTCGCGGTATTGATGGTGAAGCCGCCGCGTGCGCGCAGCGCGTCCGGCACCCCGAGCAGGCGCGGGGCGGCGCTCTTCGCCAGGTTCAAACAGCTCACTTCGTCGCCGGGGCTCTCCAGGAAGGGGTAGACCTGTACGCCGGCAAAAAGCGGTTCGTCCTCCGGCGCGAAACCGAGTTTCTCGCGCCCCGTCGGTGTGCCGAAGTCGTAGAGGATGGGCAGCGAGGCGGTAGCGAGCAGCGTGAAGCCCCCGGCGCCGGAGCGCGGGTCGCTGACATCGAAGCGCGAGAAGTCACGCACGCTGGCCGCCACGGTGATGAGCAGGAAGCTCGCGCACGCCAGCAGGCCGATCACCAGCACGCTGCGCCCGCGGTTAGCCGCCGCGTTGCGCAGCGCCAGGCGGGGGAAGGTGGGCACGCCGGGAGTCAACGCGCGCGCGAGCAACTGCCCGCACCCGAGCAACCCCGCCACGAGCAGCGCCGCGCCGCCGCAGAAGAAGGCCTCCAGCGGGGAGAGGGCGTGCGCCGCGCCGGCGGCAAAGCAGCCGACCGCCAACACCGCGCTGCCACCCAGCGCCCAGGCGCCGCGCGGTGGGGCGGGCAGCATCGCCAGCGCCTGCGCGCCGCCGAGGAGATCCGTCACCCGCGCCTTTTTCAACGCGCGCGTCCCCCACCAGGCTGCGGGCAGGCCGATCACAAAGCCCGACACCGCACCAATCCACAGGCTGCCCGGCGTGGCGTGGAACCACAGCGGGGTATCCGCCACCGCGCCCGCCCACCAGGTGGTCAGCGCGTGCACCACACCCCAGCCGTACAGCGCGCCCAACGGCACACCGATAACGGCCCCAAGCGCTGCCAGTGCGGCGCCTTCCGCCAGCAAGATACCTGTCACCGTGCGCGGCGCAATGCCCACCGCCAGCAGCAGCCCCACCTCGGCGGCGCGACGGTCGATCAACAAGCGCATGGTCATCGCCGCCAGCCCGACCGCCGCGGCGATGAGGAAAAAGCCCAGCGCCAGGAAGAGTCCCGCGAAGTCGGTGGCGCCTTCCGAGGCCGCCAGCGCCTGCGTGCGCACCGGCAGCGTCGGCACCCCCGCGGCTTCCGGGGGCAGCACCGCCGAGAGCGCGGTGGTGAAGCGCCGTGCCTGCGCCGCAAAATCGCCGGCGGGCACGCTGACGCGCACTCCCGTCACCCAATCCGCCTGTGCCCCCTCCGGCCCGCGCGCCCACAGCGCCCGCGCCGTTTCCAGGCTTACGAAGGCTTTCGGCGTGGTGCGGTAGCGCTGCCAGTACGTCTCGTCGCGCGGGGTGACGCGGTGCATGTCAACGGGGAAGGGCGGCGCCCATTCGTCGATGCGCTCCGCCGTGCTGATGCCGCGCAGCGGAGGCACGCAGGCGGTATCCGGCACCGTCGGCACCACGCCGCGCACGGTAAGGGGCCTCGTTTCCGTGCGGTAGACACCGTCCCACGCGGGCACCAGGTAGCTGAGCGTCAGCACATCACCCGGCTTTGCGGCCAGATCCTCCGCGCTCCACGTGCTCAACCAGACCCCGTCCCCGTGCGCCTCCACCCCCGGCGGGGGCGCACCGAGCAGGGCGTAGGACGTGCCGTGCGCCGCGCCGGTGAGTTCGGCAGCGAGGTAAAACGAGGTCGGCGCCGCGCGCACGCCCGCGCGATCCGCCGCGTCGGCGATGGCCTTCACCATGGGCCGACGCAGCAGCAGGTCGGTGCTCTGCACGGTGAGGGTGCGTGCCGCGGGGTTGGTTTTCAGTGTCAGGCCCAGGTCGTCGAGGGTGGCGTGCGTCCGTACCGCTTCCGCCAGCTCCGTGCCGTGGGAGACGATTACATTCGCCAGCCCCGCGTCGTCGAGCTGCCCCTGCAACCAGTGCAAATCGATGAACACGTTGCGCGGGGTTTGCGAAGAGGCCGTCAGCGCGAAGCCCCCCACCCCGCGGTCGGGCAGGATGGCCGCCACGGTAAGGCGTACCGTACGCAGCGCCGCTTGCCGGGAGCGCTGCGCGAAGAGGGAATCCGCCGGCCCGGCCCCCGCGCGCGGCACGTGGAGAATTACGTCGTCCCCCACCGCCACGCCCAGGTCGCGCGCCAGCGCCGCATTCACCGCCGCCTGCCGCCCGTTCACCGGGTTCGCGGTACCGAAGAGCGCCCAGAAGCGTCCCTCCACGCCATACACCTGCACGCGGGGCACGGTGGCGTCGTTCTCCGCCGTCAGCGCGCCGCGCGTCTGCAGCAGGGGGGCGTCCGACCCGGCCAACGCCTCGCGGAAGGCATGGCTGCCGACGGTCGCCGTGGATATAGCGCCCAGCCGTGCCAGCGCGGTGTCGCGCAGGCTGCCGCGCACGGAATCACCCACCAGTAGCGAACCGGTGATCACCGCCGTGGCCGTCGCCAGCGCCAGTGCCACGGCCATGCCGGTCCGCGCAAAGCCGCACAGGTTGCGGGCTATCAGGCGCCAGGGGGTCACGCCATTACCTCCAGCGGAACCGGGGCGCCGTCGCGTAGCTCCAGGCAGCGCGTGAAACGCGCGGCGTGGGTCAGGTTATGGGTGACCATAATGACCGTCACGCCTTCCGCCGCCAGGTCGAGGAAAAGGTCGATGATACCCGTGCCGGTGTCGCGGTCCAGATTGCCGGTGGGTTCGTCGCAGAGGAGCAACCCGGCGCCGTTGATGAGCGCGCGGGCGATGGCGACGCGCTGCCGCTCACCGCCGGAGAGCTGCGCCGGGAAGGCGTCGGCGCGGTGCGCCACCCCTACACGCGTGAGCAGCGCGTCAGCGCGCGCAGGGTCGCCCCCCGGCGCCGCCAGCGTGGGCAGCAGCACGTTTTCGCGCGCGCTGAGTTGGGGCAGCAAGTGGTGATCCTGAAAGACGAAGCCCACCCGGGTCGCGCGATACACCGCCAGCGCCGCGCCGGTTAGCGCGGTCACGTCGATGTCACCCAGTCGGATGCTCCCCGCGCTCGGTGTGTCCAGCGCGCCGATGAGGTGTAGCAGCGTGCTCTTCCCCGCGCCTGACGGCCCCACCACCGCCACCGTCTCCCCCGCCCCCGCGCGCAGCTCGACGCCGCGCAGCACCGGGATCTCCGCGCCGGGGTAGGTTTTGCTCACGCCGGTGAGGGTGAGTGTGGATGTGTCTTTGGGCATTGCGGTAATCCTCGGGAAAAGTCGGGACAGCCACCACTTTTCCACGATCCTTCTACAGATTCATACACCCTGGCAGGGAAAAGTGGTGGCAGTCCCGACTTTTCCCTGCCTTTGTGGTTAACCGTCCCTTTTCGCCAGCGCCCCCGTTGGGCAGGCCTCGGCGCAGGCTTGCGCGGTGGCGCGCAGGGCATCGGCCAGCGCGCCGTCGAAGGGCGCGGCCACGCGCACGGTGAAGCCGCGGCCGATGAACGCCAGCCCCAGCTCTTCGCGCGACGCGATTTGCACGCACAGGCCGCAGCCGATGCACTTGCCCGGTTCGTACGTCACCTCGGCGTGCGAGCGATCCCAGGTGAACGGGCGGCGCTCGCCCTCCCAAGTATGCCGCGCCGCGTGGTATGCCGCGCCGTGGCGCAGCAGCAGGCAGCTATCCAGCGCACGGCAGTCGCAGTGCAGGCAGCGGGCGGCATCTTCGGGCGCGTCGCTGCGCGGCGTGCGCGCGGCGCCCTCCGCCAGCAGCGCCAGCTCGCCGCGATGCATCCGTCCATAGTGCGACACCGCGGGCGGCCGATGCGCGGGCGTCGGCTTGCCGGTGAGGTAGGCGAGGATCGCCTGCGCGGCCACTTGCCCGTCTCCCACCGCGCGCACCGCCTGGTGTCCCGGCGCCACCGCCCCGCCGGCGGCGAACAGCCCCGACTCGGTGGTCATCAGCGTGTGCTTCTCCACCGTGATACCCCGCGGGCCGGCGGGTAATCCCAACGTGACCCCCGGGCCGGCGGCGATGAGCACGGCGGAGTATTCCCGGCGCAGCGCGTCGAGGCTCACCGTCTCCCCCACCCGCACGTTCAGCCGCAGGGTGATGTCCGGCAGCAACAGCGTGGCCAGCTCAGCTTGCAGCACGTCACGCGGGAGCGTTTCCTCCGGCACGCCGTACTGCAACATGCCGCCGGGCTTCAGGTGATCGTCGAAGACGGTGCACGCTACCCCGCGCCGGCGCAGCGCATACGCGGCGGTGAGCCCCGCCGGCCCGGCGCCAATGATGGCGACCTTGAAGCCGGTTAGGGCGGGCAGCGGAGGCGTGTAGGGTGTGCCGGCGAGATCGGCGTCCCCGGCGCGGCGTTCGTGGGCGCGAATGCTCACCGCGTTGTCCCACTGCGCGCGACGACACCCCTTTTCGCACGGCGCGGCACAGATGCGCCCGAGCACCGCGGGCCACGGTTGCATGGCCTTGACGGCGCCGATCTCCCCCGCGCGCAGCAGGTTCGGCACGTCCAGGTGCGCCGGGCAGGCGAGCTGGCAGGGCCCGCGGCAGTCACCCAGGTGATCGCCGAGGAGCAGTTCCAGCGCGGTGCGGCGGGCGGTGCGCACCTCCTCCGACTCGCTCTCGACGACCATCCCCTCGCGCACGGCGGTGGCACAGGCGGGCAGCAGACGCCGCTCCCCCTGCACCTTTACCACGCACACCATGCATGAGGTCTGTGCGGGCAGGCCGTCCAGGTGACACAGCGTGGGAATCTGCACCCCCGCCGCGCTGGCCGCCTGCAGGATGGTCGTGCCCGCGTCCACGGTAAGGGTCTGGTTGTCGAGCATGAAGGTCGGCATGGTTACTCGATCTTAATGGCGCCGTACGGGCAGACCCGGCGACAGGTGTCGCAGCGGGTGCACTTCTCCGCGTCGATGGTGTGACGGTCGAAGGGGGTCATGGGAATGGCGTCGGCGGGGCAAACCTGCGCGCACTTCGTGCAGCCGATGCAGGCCTCGGTGACGGTGTAGGTAATAAGCGCCTTGCACTTGCCCGCCGGGCAGCGGCCTTCCAGGTGTGCCAGGTACTCCTCGCGGAAGTAACGCAGCGTGGAGAGCACCGGGTTCGGCGCCGTCTGCCCCAGCCCGCACAGGCTGCCCGCCTTCACCTGCAGCGCCAACGCCTCTAGCCGCTCCAGGTCGTCGTGCTTACCGTGGCCGGTACACAGGCGGTCGAGGATATCCAGCATGCGCCGGGTGCCCACGCGACAGAAGGTGCACTTGCCGCAGGACTGGTTTTGCGTGAATTCCAGGAAGTAGCGTGCCAGGTCCACCATGCAGTCGGTGTCGTCGATGACCACCAGCCCACCGGAGCCCATAATGGCCCCCGCGGCGGTGAGGGATTCGTAATCCACCGGGGTGTCCGCCAGCGACGCCGGCACGCAGCCGCCGCTGGGCCCGCCGATCTGTACCGCCTTGAAGGCGTGCCCCTCCGCGATGCCGCCGCCGATCTCTTCGACGATCTGCCGCAACGTGATGCCCATCGGCACCTCGATCAGCCCGCCGCGTGCCACCTTGCCGGTAAGGGCAAAGACCTTGGTCCCCTTGCTCGCCGGCGTGCCCAGCGCCGCATAGACCTCCGCGCCGTGGCGCAGCAGCCAGGGGAGCGAGGCCAGGGTCTCCACGTTGTTCACCAGTGTCGGCTTGCCCCACAGCCCGCGCTCCGCGGGATACGGGGGACGCAGGCGCGGCATCCCGCGTTGGCCCTCCAGCGAGGCGATCAGTGCCGTCTCCTCGCCGCACACGAAGGCGCCGGCGCCCTCCTGCACGCGCAGTTGCACGTCGCCCAGCCGGTCGGCGCAACGGCGCAGCGCCTCGCGAATGCGCGTCACCGCCAGGGGATACTCCGCGCGGATGTAAAAAATCCCCTCCCGCGCGCCGACGGCGTGGGCGGCGATAAGCAACCCTTCCAGCACGCGGTAGGGGTACGATTCCAGCAACATGCGATCCATGAAGGCGCCGGGATCGCCCTCGTCCCCGTTGCAGATGACGTACTTCTCCAGCCCCTCCGCCGCGCGCACCAGCGCCCACTTGCGTCCGGTGGGGAAGCCCGCCCCGCCGCGCCCGCGCAAGCCCGCGCTGGTCACCGCGTTGATCACCGCCGCGGGGTCCATGGCGCGTGCCGCATCGAGGGCCTGAAAGCCGTCGTGGGCCAGGTATTCGTCAAAGTCGAGGGGGTCCAGGTCGCCACAGTGCTCGGTGGCCAGGTGCTGCTGCGGGCCGAGGAAGGCGCATACAGGGGCGTCGCGCGTGTCGAGGGCGTAGCGCGTGACGGGCGTCCACGCGTCGTCGGTGAGCAGGCGGTCGAGCGCCGTCGAGACGGCATTCGCCACGCGCTTCAGCGGGTTGCGCGGGGTGAAGTGGCGCTGCACGATGCCCGCGGCGTCCTGCGGCTGCACCCGCGCGTAGAAGGCGGGCGCCGCGCCGGGTATGGCGATCTCCACCAGCGGCGTCTGGTGGCACATGCCCACGCAGCCGACGGGTTTCACCGCGGCAACCACCCCCAGATCGCGCACGGCGTCTTCCAGCGCCTGGCGCACCTCCTGGCTGCCCCCCGCCACACAGCAGGAGCCCACACCGACGCGGATCTCCGCCAGCCCGCGCGCGCCGGAGGCCGACGCGGACGCAGCCAGGTGCCCGCGGCGCTCCAGCTCCAGAAAGTCACTCAGCGCGTTGGGCGCGGTGGCCGGGGTGAGGTGGCCATAGGTGACGCCGTCGATCTGAATCACCGGCGCCAGCGTGCAGCAGCCCAGGCAGGCGACCTTTTCGAGGGTAAAGACGCCGTCGGCGTCGGTGTCCGCGTCGTCGCTCAGCTTCAGCGCACGGCGCAGCGCGTCGTGCACCAGCCCGGCGCCCTTCACGTGGCAGGCGGTGCCGTGGCAGATGCTCACCACATGCTTGCCCACCGGCGCGTGGCGGAACTGGGTGTAAAAGGTGGAGACGCCGGCGATCGTCGCGGGGGCGATGCCCGTCAGCGCGCTCACCCGCCGCAGCGCCTCCTCCGGCAGATAGCGGAAGTGCGTCTGGATCTCCTGCAAAATGGGGATCAACGCCGCCGCGTCGCCCCTGTGCCGGGCGACGATCTCCTCGACGACGGCGAGGTCGAATTCAGGTTGTGCCGTGGTAATAGCCATTTACTTCCCGATACAGAACAGGTGCTTCGTGCCGCGTATATAGACACGCGTGCCGACGAAGGCGGGGGTGGTTTCCACCGCTTCGCCCAGCGCCGAGGTGCCCGCTTCGCTATAGGTCGGGCCGAGTTGCAGGCGGTGCAGCACGCCGGTGATGTCCAGCACAAATACGGTGCCGTTGATGAGCATCGGCGAGGTGCGGAAGGCGGCGGGGAACTGGTGATCCCACAGCTTCTGCCCCGTCTTCGCGTCTACGCAGGTGGCGGTGTCCTGGTTGAAGAGGAGCACCGACTTCCCGTCGCTCACCGGGCTGACGATATCCGGCAGGCCGTCCTGCGCCGTCCACAGCACCTTGCCCTTGGCGCCGGGATCGAGGGCCGCGAGGTTCGACCCCGTGTTGACGGCGAAGACGTGTCCGTCCGCGAAGGCCGGTGAGGGGGCCACGTCGCCACCCAGGCACTCCGCGCGCCACAGCTCCGTACCGTTCTTCGGGTCGTAGGCGATGACCACCGGATTGGCGCAGGTCACGAGTTGCTCGCGCCCCCCGGCGGTGATGAGCATCGGCGACGCCCACGAGTTCGGCACCGGGCGCTTCACCTTCCACACCACCTCGCCGGTAATCGTGTCCAGCGCGTAGAGGAAGGACTTGCCGTCGTCGGCACTCCCCCCCTGGTCGAACTGCACCAGCAGCCGGTTGTGCCAGGTAAGCAGCGAGGCGGCGTGGCCGTAGGTGCTCTCCGGGCGGCCCATATTCTTCGCCCACACGGGGTTGCCGTCGACATCGTAGCAGGCCAGGTCGCCGTTGGCGAACATGGCAAAGACGCGGCGGCCGTCGGTGGCCATCGTCGGCGCGGCGTAACCGGTGTCCGCCATTACCGTCAGCGGCTCGGTGCCCGCGTCCTGGCAGGAGAGGCCCGCTACCGAACGCGTCCAGCGCAGCGCGCCGGTGTCCGCGTCGTAGCAATACACCTCGCGCTTGTGCTCGTCCGCGCCGCTGAGGAAGATCCGGTTCTCCCACACGATGGGCGAGTTCTTCCCCGGCAGGCCCGTCTCCACCGACCAGCGGATGGTCGTTTTGTCCCACGTCGCCGGGGGTGTCGCGTCAGCCGTGCCGGTGTCGCCCGCGCCGCGGAAGCAGGGCCAGTTGTGCGCCAACTCCGCCGCGTTGGCATAACCCTTCGCGCGCTCCGCCTTCGCCGCGGCCTGCTCCGCGCGCACCAGGTAGGCGGGGTCGGCGGGGGCGCGCAACCCCACGATGAAGCCCGCGGCGGCCACCGCCACCACGGCGCCGAAGGCGAGCACCGCCTTGCGCCCGTAAGCCGCCACCGTGCGCGGGTCGTCGATGTCGTGCCGCGGCGGGTAAGGCAGTTGCCGGCGTGCATGGCAGGCGCCTTTGATCCCGAGCACCAGCACCGCCACCCCGCCGAGGAGCAGCCACACGCCTTCGGTGGCGAAGGCATGGCGGCTAAAATACGCCTGCCGCAGCCGCTGATCCTCGTCGCGGATGGTGTTTTTCAGCGTCTCGTCGGCGGCGTTCTTCTGCAGCGCCGCGCGCAGCGCCGTCACCTTCACCGGGTTGGCGGGGTTGACGAGTTGCCCGGCCAGGTAATGCACCGCCAGCGTGCCGCTGACGAGGAGCACGAAGAGGGCGGCGATGAGCGTGACGCGCAGCGCGGTGGCGTAGCGGATTTCCGGCTCGCGAGTGGGGGTGGTCATGACGTTTCCACCTCCGTCTGACGGGCCAGCCGGTCGTGCTCTACCGGGCAACTCCCGAAGCAGCGCGCGCAGGCCAGGCAGGCGGCGGCGTCCGTCTCGTATTCGCTCCGGCGCCGCCGCACGCTCAACGCGATGAGCTTGCCACCGAGCACCAGCCCCACCCACAGGCCGAAGAGCACGCCGCCCAGCTCATAATGCCGCCGCTGTTTCAACGCCTGCATGTAGAGCGGGTCGACCGGCTTCTCCGCCGTGGAAGCGGTCGACGCGCCGGTGTCCGCCTCCTGCGTCTCTATCGCGCGCGCCTGCACGGCGATGGGGTCGGTGAAGTAGAGCGGCGTGATGGCTTTGTACCCGCCCCACGCCCCCAGCGCCATGAGCACCGGCAACGCCACCAGCGCGAGCACCAGCCGCCCGCGGCCTTCGCGCCGCGCGCCACCCACCGGCGTGGGGGGATGCAGCGCGCCGTACGGGCAGGCGTCCTCGCACAGACGGCAGTTCACGCAGGTCGTCGGGGTGATGCGCACCCGCCAGCGCGCCAGCGGCGCCGTCCAGCGCAGCAGCACGCCGTAGGGACAGAGGAAACGGCAATAGGGGCGCCCGACGAACATCCCCACCGCCAGCAGCACCCCGCCGAAGAGGAGCATGTGCACCGGCCCGCTGAGGCGAAAGAGCGCCACGAAGGGGTCGTATTCGCAGATCAGGAAGTGCGTGCCCAGCGCCGCGAAGAGCACCCCGGCGCCGAGGTAGAGATACGGCAGCAGCCCGAGTACATGCTCCAGCCACGGCGGGAGCTTGATCGGTTTGAAGAGCACTACATCCTGCGCCGCGCCGAGGGGGCATACCGCCGCGCAGAAGACGCGCCCAGCGAAAAGAGCAAAGGCGAGGGGCAGCAGGAAGAAGGCCGCCGCCGCCAGCGGCAGCGCGTAATCGGCGTGGGTAAGGCTATACGCCACGTTCTGCAGCGAGCCGACCGAGCAGACGCACCCGCGCCGGAAGAAGCCGAAGTAGAGGATGCTGAAGAGCGTCAGCGCGAAGACGCCCACGCGCGAGCGCTTTTTCAGCACCACCCACGCGGCGAGCGCCAGCGCGGCGGCAAGCACGGCCACGTCGAGGAAGGGCAGCCATTCGGGCCGGAAGCCGGGCAGCAGCAGCTCGGGCAGCCGGTAATCCGTGCTGAACTCCGGCGGCGGAAAACGCTCGACACCCCACGCGGCGAGGGGCAGCAGACAGAATATGAGTAATAAGCGGAGATGTCGTCGCATGGGCTATTTAAAACTCGTCTTAATCAGATACGGCGCGGTGCCGGGCACGCGCACGATGGCTTGCGCCGGGCAAGCGACCGCGATGGCGCACGCGTTGCATTCGGTGCAGTGATCCCGGTCATGGATGATCTGCAGGAAGAGCGACCCGTTGCCGAAGTCGGTGCACCCCTTCACGCACTTGGCGCAGCCGATGCACAGGTTACGGTCGATGACGTATTCGTAGTACGGGTCCTCGATGTACGTCCGCTTGATGGCGCCTGTGGGGCACTGCTGGTTCTCCGCGCCGGTGTTCAGGTCGTTCGGTTGCGGCAGGAAGAAGCCCGTGCACAGCTTGCAGTAGCCGCAGATGGCGTGGGCGTGCACGCACTTCACCGCGGAGGGCGTCTTCACACACGCGGTGGCACAGCGCGCCTCGGGCAAGCCGGCGCATTGGGTGCACTTTTCCGGGTCGATCTGCCACACGGTGGTGGCGTGCGCGTGCGCCAGCACGCCCAACGCGCCGCCCGCCACGAGCACCCCCGCCCCGCGCAATCCCATGCCCAGAAATTCCCGCCGGCTCACCGGCTGCTTCTCGTCCGTCATCGTGTCTCTCGCCTATAACTCAGCGCCTCGGGCTCGCCGCACGCCGCCACCACCGGGCAGCCGTGGCACAACCCGTTGCGCGTACAGCCCGATTTCCCGCGCCACGCCAGCAGCCCCGCCCCCATGCCCAGCAATCCGAGCACCGCATAGCGCGCCGCCGTCTTCAAAAATTCCCGCCGGTTCTGTTGTAGGTCGTCCGCCATCGAAACTCCCTGTCTGCATAGGGAAGTGGCACGGGCGTCCCGCCCGTGGTTATTGTGGCATGGCCGTCCCTGCCATGATTTCACGGGCGAAACGCCCGTGCCACTTGGGTCATTCATTACTTCCGCGTAAACACCCGCACCGTCCCCTTGTCCAGTACGTAAATTCGCCCCTGCGCGTCGGTCGCCACGTCATGCGCGCCGGTGTCGGAGAAGCACTCCGGCCCGGCGACCACGCAGTCGAAGGTGCCGTCGGCCTTGTAGACCTTCACCCGCGGTTCGCCCTTTTCGCTCGTCACGATGCGCCCGTCGGGCAGCACCGCGATATCCGCCGGGTTGCAGCAGCCGCAGAAGCCGTCGAGGCCGGTGAGCGGCTTCGACCACGATCCCAACAGCGTCCCGTCCGCCGCGTAATGCTCCAGCCGGTGCTTCCCCGGATTCGTCACCCACGCCGTCCCGTCGGGCAGCGCCGCCACGTCCATGTGCGGGCTGGGCACTTCCAGGCCCTTCACCACTCGATTCAGCCGTTTGCCGTCCGTCGTATAGCGCCACACCGTCCGGTTGCCGGCGTCGGCGACCCAGAGGGTTTTTCCTGACACCGACAACGAGGTTATTAACGCGTTCTTCTCGGGCAGCGACCAGCCGATCAACTTCGTATGACCACGCTGTCGTTCAATGCGGTTGCCGTATGCCACGTAGCCGATATCATTCGGTGCCAACGCGGTGGCTGTCGCAGCGCCGGAGGCGTCCCAACTCCCTGAGATGACGGGAGAAACATCGAGGATTGTGGTATATCGACCATTCCCCTCCACAGTTACCTGGGTGCCATAAACGCCGATTGCGGCAGAAGCTTTCACATCGATTTTAACCACTGCCACTTCCCGGTACCCAACCAGCTCAGGGTCCGTCACCGTTTTCGACACCACGGCGGCGGGTCGGTTCTGCTCCGTCACGCGGCGGGCCAACTGGGCGGAGAGGACCAGCACCCCGATCAACGCGAGGCCCAGCACGCCGAAAATCCACCCATCGCTCCGCGTTTTCGGCTGGTTGCTCATCTCAATGCCTCGCCACGTCCAGGCAGACCATGCGCGTCAGGTCGCGCAGCAGCAGGCGGCCGTTCACCAGCGCCATGGGGCCCCAGGCGTCGTGGCCGGTGAGCACCTTCGCCTCGGCGCGCGGATGGTAGCCGTCGGGCACGGCGTCCGCCAGCGTCAGCGTGCCGGTGTCGTTGCACAGGTAGATCAGCCCGTCGGCGATGAGATACGGTCCGATGCCGAAGCGCGCCGCCCCGCTGCTCCACAACTGCTTGCCGGTCAAATCCATGCACACCAGCCGCCCATCGGGGATGACACCGTAGAGATCGCCCTTGTAAAAGATCGGCGTCTGCTGGTCGCTGCCGAACTGTGCCGCGGGCAGGCGGAAGACGGCCTGCGGGGTGATCTTCTCCCCCACCGCCGTCAATTTCACCATCATGCAGCCGGCGTTATAGCCACCGCTGAGGAAGATACGGTCGTCGCCGCAGAGCACCGGCGTGGGCACGTTGGCGATGTCCACCCGCCAGTCCGGCGTCTCCCAGAGGATGCGCCCCGTGGCGGCGTCCACCCCCGTCACCCCGCCGCTGGCGCAGTAGACGTAGGTGCGGCGCCCGTGGAAATCCATCGGGATGAGGGACGAGTGCGTCATCGTCCACGCGTGGGGGTTGGGCGTCGTCCACGCCACCTTGCCCGTCGCCAGGTCCACTGCCACGAGCAGCGCCTTGCTCCCGCCGGGAGCCAGGATCACCCGGTCGCCGTCGATCAGCGGGCATTGCCCGGCGTACCACGGCGGCACGGTGGCGCCGTAGTCGCGCACCAGGTCGATACCCCACTTGAAATCGCCGCTGATAGCATCCGCGCAGACCACGTGGCACATCGGCCCCAGCGTGACGATGTACTTTTCCGTCACCGCCGCCGTGGTACGCGACATGCCGTGGTTGCGCTTCACCTTTACCTTGTAAGCGCGGTGCCAGATCTCCTTGCCGTCGGCCAGCGACAGGCAGCGCAGCACGTCCTGCTGGCCGGGTTGATCGTAGTCGAGCACATACACGCGCCCCTGGCGCACCACCGCGCCGGCATAGCCCTCGCCCAGGTCGATCCCCCACAGGGGCGTCGGCCCGGCGGATGGCCACTCGCGCGCCAGCGGCACGGGGTCGGTGTTCACGTTATCATGGTTGGCGCCGCGAAAGGCCGGCCACGCGCCGGGCAGCGCCGCGGGGGTGCCCGGCCCTGCCGTCAACACGCCGGTGAGCTTCGGCGCCGGTGCCGCGGCAATATTGGCCCCGCGGTCCTGGTTCGGCACGCGCGCCGCGAAGGCCGGAAGCCGGCCCCCGTAGGCGAACCAGTGCCCCAGCGCCAGCAGCGCAGCCAGCACGACGAAGAGCGGGACGAATTGTAAGAGGCGAGATGACATGCCGACGATATACTACCCCGTTTCTCGGGACTTACCCCCCTGCCCCCCTTCCTCGAAGGAGGGGAGTGGGCCGGTTCAAAAGATTAACGGCCTTGATCTTCCCCCCGTCATTCCCCCTCCCTCGAGGGCGGGGAGCAGGGGGGTAGGTTTATACTTCTCCCCACCCCGCGCAAAGTCCTCCGCCTGCCGGCAGGCGTTTCGAGCCCTTGGGGCACGGGCGTTTTTTGTTTGACAGGTTATGCGCTGTTGCGTAAGATGAGTCATATCTCGTCTGCCGGTCGACACCGGTGTAGAGCCCGGCTGCTTCACGATGTGCGGGAGTGCCGGGCCGGTATGCATAACGCAGGGGGGGACGATGGCTGTTCATTCGCTGTCCGATAACTGGCAAATTCGCTTCAAGGGTGACGACGTACGCTCCCTGGCGTTCAGCTTTTTGAATAACCTCGAGTACCGGCTGGGCAAAGACCGCTACAGCGCAACGAAGTATGACGAGTTCCTCAGCGCGGCCTACACCGCCATGGAGCACCTGGTCGAACGCTGGATCATCACCCAGGAGACGTATCACGCGCAGAATCCGAAGCGCGTCTACTACCTCTCCATGGAGTTTCTCCTTGGCCGCTCCTTCGAAAACAACCTGATCAACCTGGGGCTGGACGAAGCCTTTCGCGAGGCGATGGCGGAGATCGGCGTGAGCCTGGAAGAGATGGCGGAGAGTGAAGTGGACGCCGGGCTGGGCAACGGCGGGCTGGGCCGGCTGGCGGCGTGCTTCCTCGACTCGCTGGCCACGCTGGACATGCCCGCGCACGGCTACGGCATCCGCTACGACTACGGCCTGTTCCACCAGCGCATCGTGGAGGGACGGCAGGTGGAGACGCCGGACAACTGGCTGGCGCTGCCCAACCCGTGGGAGATCGGCCGCCCGGAATACATCTTCCCCGTGCACTTCGGCGGACGCACCGAGCAGCGCACCGAGTCGGATGGCCGCCTGCGCAGCTACTGGCTGGACGCCAGCGAAGTGCTGGCCATGCCCTACGACACGCCGGTGAGCGGGTACAAGACGCACACCGTGAACACGCTGCGCCTGTGGACGGCACGCGCCACGGAAGAGTTCAACTTCGACTACTTCAACAGCGGCGACTACATGGCGGCGTGCCAGAACCAGGTGACCTCGGAAAACATCACCAAGGTGCTCTACCCGAACGACAACTTCTTCGTGGGGCGCGAGCTGCGGCTGAAGCAGGAGTACTTCCTCGTCTCGGCGTCGCTGCAGGATATCCTGCGCCGCTTCAAGCGCGAAAACGCCGCGTGGGCGGATTTCCCCACCCAGGTCGCGATCCATCTCAACGACACCCACCCGTCGCTGGCGATCCCCGAACTTCTGCGCATCCTCATCGACGAAGAGGGGCTGGACTGGGTCGCCGCGTGGGAGATCACGGTAAAGACGTTCGGCTACACCAACCATACCGTGCTTCCCGAGGCGCTGGAGGAGTGGCCGGTGTCGCTCATCCAGGGGCTGTTGCCGCGGCACATGGAGATCATCTACCAGATCAACCACTACTTCCTCAAGGAGGTGGCGCGCAAGTATCCGGGGGATATCGACCGGCTGCGCCGCATGTCGCTCATCGCCGAAGAGGGCGGGCAGCGCGTGCGCATGGCGTATCTCTCCGTGGTCGGCAGCCACTCGGTGAACGGCGTCTCCGCGCTGCACACGCGGCTGCTGCAGGAGACGGTGCTGCACGACTTCTTCGAATTCTGGCCGGATCGCTTCAACAATAAGACGAACGGCATCACCCCGCGCCGCTGGCTGCGCCAGGCCAACCCGTCGCTGTCGCGGCTGATCACGGAAGCGATCGGCGACGACTGGACGAAGAACCTGGATGAGCTGCGCAAGCTGGAGCCGCTGGCCGACGACCCCGCCTTCCAGGCGCAGTGGCGGGCTATCAAGCGCGCCAACAAGACGCCGTTGGTGGAGCTGGTGAAGAACGAAACGGGCACCATCGTGCTGCCCGACACGCTGTTCGACGTGCAGGTAAAGCGCTTCCACGAATACAAGCGGCAGTTGCTCTTCGCGCTCTACATCATCGCCGACTACCTGCGCATCAAGAACACCCCCGATCTGGTCACCGTGCCGCGCACGTGCCTCTTTGGCGGCAAGGCGGCGCCGGGCTACGGGCAGGCCAAGCTGATCATCCGCTTCATCAACCACATCGCCGACCTGATTAACCAGGACCCGTCGACGAACGCGCTGCTGCGGGTGGCCTTCCTGCCGAACTACCGCGTGTCGCTGGCGGAGAAGCTCTTCCCCGCCTCCGACCTGTCCGAGCAGATCTCCACCGCGGGCAAGGAAGCGTCCGGTACGGGCAACATGAAGTTCGCCCTCAATGGCGCCCTCACCATCGGTACGCTGGACGGCGCGAACATCGAGATCATGGAGGAAGTGGGGCGCGACAACATCTTCATCTTCGGCAATACGGCGGATGAAATCGTGGGCCTCAAGCGCAGCGGCTATCGGCCCAGCGACTACATCGCCGCCTCGCCGCTGTTGCAGGAGGTGATGCACCTGATCGACTGCGACTTCTTCAGTCCCGGCGACCCGGGCCTCTTCCGCCCCATCTACGACGCGCTGACGACGTGGGGCGATGAATATTGCCTGATGGCGGACTTCGACAGCTACCTGGCCGCGCAGGATCTGGTCTCCGCCGCCTACCTCGACCCGACGCGCTGGACGCGCATGTCCATCCTCAACGTGGCGCGCTCGGGCAAGTTCTCCAGCGACCGCGTCATCGGCGAATACGCCCGCGAAATCTGGAACGCCGTCCCCTGCGCCAGCCCCGACCGCCAGCTTCGCGTCTGCGACCTGGTCGGCGGCGGGGCTTCGTAGGAGAACCTTCGTCCCCTGCTCCGAAGGAGCGTGCGATGCTAGCCACGGGTGCAACCCGTGGTGCGCGATACGAAAATATCCGAGCCCCGACGGGCGACAGATTATGAATCTGCCGCCCCGTCGGGGCTCGGTTTTCGGTGGTACCGGTTCCACGGGCTGCGCCCGTGGCTAGCATCGCACGCTCCTTCGGAGCAATCAGTTCCCCGCTCACCGCATCCGGTAAATCCCCGGCGGCACGTCGTGGAAGGCGCCGTCGGGGGTGCACTGGAGGTGACCGCCGGTGATCTCTTCGGTGAGGGTGCGCACGGCGCTCCAGAGGTCGGGGAGCTGGATGCTCGGCACGCGGTGCTCCGCGGTCTGGCCGTATTCCAGCGGCACGAACAGCAGGTCGTCGAGGACGGACAGGTCGCCGGGCAGCGCGGTGAAGACGCCGGGGCCGCCGCGCTCCGCCAGCAGCGCCAGCATGTACTTGTTGTGCCGCTCCCACCCCGTGCCCGCCGCTGCGTTGTAGCCCGAGCCGGGGAAGAAGGCGATGTCGTGGTAGATCGTCATGTGCTTCTTCGCGTAGCGGTTGAGGCTCAGCAGGTAGTCGCGCGGGCCGTTGCCGTCGATGCCGCGCCGCGGATTGGTGATGATGCTGTACATCTCCACCGGGCCGTCCAGGGTGGCGCCTTCCCCGATGAGCACCGCCTCCGGGTCGCACTCCTTGATGAAACGGTATATCTCGTCCATGAAGCGAATGGCCATCACGCCGGTGTCGCCCGGGTAGCGCATGAAGTCGCGCGGGGTGAAGTCCGGCGGGAGGGGGAAGCCCAGGCAGTCGAGGAAGATCCCCTTCACGCCGCACTCCTGGATGTAGTAGCGAATCCACTTCTTCGTATACTCGATGTAGCCGGGGTGGCCGGGGTTCACGAACATCATGCCGGAATCCTGATTGCCCCAGGAGGCCACCAGCCGCCCGTCGATGCCGCGGATGAACCAATCATCATCGATATCCGGCGCGCCGGGTAAAAAGCCGCTGTGCGACATCCACGTGACGATGGGGATGCCGCGGTCGGTGAGGCGGCGGCAGGCGCGGCGGAAGTCGTCCTGCGTGCCGTGGTTGGGGTCAGGCGCGTAACTCGTCGGCGCGGTGCCGCTCCACACTGGGCGGTCGGTCACAAGGTTGATCCACAGGCCGTTGTAGTCGCCCTGCGCCAGGTCGCGCTCCCACTTCTCGCCTTGCTCGTCCCAGCTTGCCTCGTTGCTCCACGCGATGCCCGGACCCCACAGCGTTTTGTGCGTCCACGCCGGCGGCTGCCGGTAGTAATGCGTCACGTAGTCGGCCATGAAGCGCTGCATCTCGTCGTGCGTCTTCCCGTAGTAGAGCTTGATCTCCGGCATGCGCACCTGGTCGCCCAGGTTCACGTGCGCGTGGAAGGTGAAGTCGTACGCCACCCCGCGCCCGGCGTCGTGCATGTTGAGGATGTACCCCTGGTGCGGACGGCGGCAGGTGAGCGCCAGCCAGTGCTGCGTCTCGATGTTGTAAAAGACGCCGCCGTGGATGACCAGCCCGCCCGCGTAGACGCGCCGGTAGAAGTTGTCCAGGTAGGCTTTGGCCTTCTCGGGCGTGTCGTTTTCGTAACCGATGTGCCCCCAGGCGTCGCTCGGACCGGCGGAAAAGGAGGACGGGAAGATCATCCGCGTGGCGTCGCCCCAGAATTGCCAGTCCAGCGTGAGCAGCGATAGCGTGTCTACCCACAGCGGCGACTCCACTACCGGCCCGCCCGGCCCGGGGATGGGATAGGTCAGATCCGCCTGTTCGCGGCGCACCCAGTATTGGATGCCCAGGCAGCGGTGCGGCAGTTGGGGCCGTTCGCCCATCTCGCGCGTGAGCACCAGCCCGTGGCCGGTGAGGTGGTTCACGAACTGCTCGCCCTTCATGCGCATGATGTGCCCATCGCGCGCCTCGAAGGGCGGATGCACGCGCGTGACCAGCGGATGGCCGTTCACGCGCACCTCGGTAGCGGTGACAGGCGCCTGGTTCAGCAACTCGCAGCCGAACAAGCGCATAGAGGTCAGCGCCCCGGTCGCGGGGTCGCCGGTATACAGAAGATCGTCGGGAGGGGTGCCCATGGCTGCCTTTCTATTCCACGCGCGCGGTGCCCAGGTTCGCCGGGGTGATGCGGCTCTCCGTGGGGATGTCACCGATGATGGAGGTATGCTGATTCGCCCAGTAGGCGCGCATGATCGTTTTGGCGCCGGCCGGATCGCCGTAGAGGATGCCGAAATCGATGGGGTAGTTCATCCCCGCCTTCGGCGTGAACCCGAGCGCCGCCAGCGGCACGGCGGCTTCGAGGGTGTAGCCGTCGGGGTTGGTCTTCACGGCGACGACGGCTCCGGGCAGCGTCGTCACGCGCGCGTACTCTTCGAATTGCCCGGGTGAGGTGAACTTCAGCGGCGCCGCCGGCCCGCCATCCGCCACCTTCTGGTTCAGGATCGCCGTCGGTTTCCCCTGGAAGGGGGCGAGTATCAGGCGCAGATCGCCCGCGCCCGCCTTGCGCGCGGGGTCGGCCCCCGCGGTGGTGCAAAGCATCAGGTCCACCAGATCGCCGGTTTTGAACAGGTAGGCCCAGTCGCCGCCGCCGTTGACGAAGGGGGAATCGTCGGCCACGCGGTAGGCGAGGTAGAGCATGGTGTCGTCATACGCCGCCATGGCCTTCCCGCCGCGCCCCGGCCCGGCGGCGATGCTCACCGCTTGCGTGAAGTCCCACTCGTCCAGCGCGCCGTCCACCAGCACCGGCTTGGCGACGTGCCTCAGCGTCGTCACCGCGGCCCCGCCGCCGTTTTGCTGGAAGGCTGCCAGCGCCTGCGCCGCGTGGGCGGCGTCGTCCGCGGTGATCGCCAGCGGGAACTGACTCTGCCGCAGTGTCTCCAGCCCCTTGACCTCCCAGATGCGCCCATCGGAGTCGCCGCCGTAAAGGTAATACTTCTTCGACTTCGGATGCTGCAGGAAGTAGCCGGAGAAGCCTTCGGGGCAGAGCACGGTCCCATCCAGCGGATGCCCGCGGCGGTTGTCGTGGCACAACTCGGTGATAAACAGGCCGTCTTCGGTGAGGAAGTTGTAGTTGCCGTAGTACCCGTTGACGCCGAAGATCTCCCCCACCGGCGACGGGGCGAAGCCGATCACCCGTTCGGCGCCGCGTATCTCGCCCGGCTTCGTCAGCGGCGCGTTCAGGTCCATGCCGATCCCCGCCTTGAAGCGCCACAGGCGCGTGCCGTCCGGAGCGTAGCAGCCGATGCCGTTTTTCCGCATGTCGTTGGTGTAGTAGCCGTCGTTCGTGTCCAGGGAGATGCAGCGGGTATGCGCGGGATTCCAGCACACCGGCCAGTTCCCGTGGATCGTGGTGAAGGGCGCCTTTATCTCCTGCGGCTTGAACCAGATGGGCAGCCCGTGGCGCCATTCCTTCACACCCACGCGCTTGGTGCCGATCTCCAGCGCCAGGTCGTCGCCCATGTTGAGAGCGGGCGCCTCGGAACTCTCCCCGCCGCGCACCAGCTCGATCTCCTCCGGTTGCATGAAGCCGTCGCCGTTCAGGTCGCTCCAGTAGCAGACATAGGCCCAGTTGTCGGGACGATTGTAATCGGGTACCGGCCAGTTGGCGGCGCGCGGCAGCCAGCACATCGCCGCGATGGGCACCGCGCGATCGCCATGCAATTCCCACACCGAGCTGCCCGCGCAGAGGAAGGTGCGGCCCTGCACGTGGCGGATGCGGATGATCTCCCCCATCCAGCCGTTGGAGAAGGTCGGCTGCAAGCCGTCGTAGCCGGGGCGCACGAAGGTGCAGTCGAGCTTCGCGGTCTTCTTGTCGTAGTCGACGATCCAGCGCGTATTGTGCAGATAGGCGTATTCCGGCTGCGCGGGGTCGGCGCTCACCCCGACGGCATAGTCGGACGCGCCGAAGAACTCCTTGGCCAGCTTCCCCTGTTTACCGGAGGGGAGCCACACGCTGACGCGCTTGGGGGTCTGGTCCATCTCCGTCACCCACAGGCGGCCTTTGGCATCGAACGCAATGCCGCCGGGCATGAAGAGGCCGTTCGGATCGTACTTGCCCAGTGCGGGTCGCCCGCCCGGCTTACCCACCGTGCCCAGCGCCTTGCCCGCCGGATAGCTGAACACCTTCACCGTCATCTGCCCGCGCCCCTGGTCGCTCACGTAGATGCGCTGCCCGTCGGCGGAGACCGCCACGTCGAACGGGTGTACCAGCAACGCGCTGAAGAGCGTCACGCAGGTGCCGAAGCGGGGATCGAGGCGGCAGACGGTGCCGTCGGCGCGCGTGGTGAGCAGATACGGCGTGCCGGGCACCACCGCCAGCCCCTTGGCGCCCGCGCCCACGGGGAAGCTGCGCACCGTTTTGCAGGTGCTGAGCTGGATGACCGTCACCTTGCCGTTGCCCAGCGTGAAGAGCTGCCCATCGCGGTAGGCGAGGTCGGTGACCCCGCCGCCGTCGACATCCAGCCCGCGCGCCCCGTTGGCGAAGTTGCACGGCTTGCCGGTGGCGGCATCGTGCACGGTGATGCCTGCCTGCTGCGAGACGTAGACCCGCGAGCCGTCGGTAGCCAGCGCGTTGGGCGATGGGTAGTTCTGGTAGCACCAGGTGCCCCATTGCTTGCGCCCGTCGAGGCTGCAGCCGATGAGATTCCACCCCGCTTCCGCCGTGTCCCACAGCAGGAAGACGCGGTCGGGGGCGCAGGCGGCGTCGAGCGGTACGCCGTGATCGCCGCCCCAACTGCCGGTGCCGTCGGCGGTCACCCACGGCGGCGTGCCGGAATTATGCAGCGACACCACCCAGTCCTGCGTGATGCCTGTATGGGTGAGCATTTTGGCGGTATAAGCGCCGGCGGGGAGCAGATCGCCGAAGTCGTTCAGACCGTCCCAGTGCTCGGTAGTCGTCCCGGCGGGGCGCGGCGCGTCGGTGAGCAGCGTGCGCACCAGGTTGCCGGTGGCGTCGAACAGGCCCACGCTGACATGGCGCGCTTCGGGCAGCGTGTAGGTGAAGGACTGGGTCTGCGCCACCTCCCGCGCGGTGGGCAGCTCTTCACGCGCCCGCGCCAGCTTGCCGGCGGGCTCGAACAGCGCGTACCCCCACCCACTGATGCACTGGTAGGTGAATCCGCCGCCCGGCGCGGTGATGTCATTCACCGAGGTGGCGTAGCGCGTGCCGGTGTCGTTGCCCCACAGGTGCTGCGAGGTCATCGCCAGCTTCGTGCCCGGCGCCGGCGCGCCGGTCATCCCCAGCCGCGTCCAGGGGATCTTCGCCTCCATCACGTACCCGCCGTCCACGCGTTGAAAAGCTGCGCCGGCATCGGCGCCACCGAACACCTTCACGCCGGGGAAGTCGTACTGTGCCTCGCCGGGCGGCACGAAAGTGACGTTGGTGATGCTCAGCCACGGCTCTTTGCGCCCGGTGAAGTACCAGAAGATGCAGTCGCGTCCCACCGGCAGCGCCTTGGTCACGTTGATGGGATAGCCGAGGGTGGGATCGTTGATCAGGCGCACCTGGTAGGCGTCGGCGTCCCAGCCGCGCGAGGGGTCGATCTTCCCGTCGACCATATTCATCATCGGGGTGTCGTCGGCGAAGGTGACGGCGATGTACAGGTTCTGTGCGTCGTACATCATCGCCGTGCGCGCGTGGCGCTTCTCCGCCGTCTCGACGAATTCGTAGGTGAGGATTTCGCCGGACAGGTCCCAGTCGTCCAGCTTGCCGTTGATGGTCACCGGTCCCGGTGCCGGCACCACGGAGATCGACGGGTGCTTCCCGGCGATAATCACCCCTCCGGCGCGGGCGTATGATGCGCACAGCGCCGACAGGAGCAACAGGAGAAAGAGACCGGCATGGGCTCGCATCGCGACACCTCCGAAAACAACCCGGCATTCGCCCCGCACTGAGCGTGGCAGGCCTACGCCGTTGTTCGCTTCCGGGGAGGGATATACCTTTTTCTTTCCGGGTGTTCCGGCCCGTCAGCTATCCTTGCTTAAAGCTATAAACGGCCCGCGCGTGTGACCGTTCACACGCGCAGGCCGTGAGTACCGGATTCAGGATCTATTCCTATCGCGCCGCCAGCACTTCGCGCTCGTAGCCTTGCACTTCGGCATACCAGGCGGGGCCGACGGGCACGTCGTGACGCAGGCAGTAGGCATCCCATACGGCGCCGAAGGGGAGGGTTTTGCACTCTTCCAGCAGCGCCAGGCGGCCCGCGTAGTCGCCGGCGTTTTCGTAGGCGAGGAGTTCGGCGCGGGGCTCGAGCAGGGCGATGAGCAGCGCTTTCGCCATGCTGCGCATGCCAATGGTCCACGCCGCCACGCGGTTGATGCTGGCGTCGAAGTAATCGAGGCCGATGTGCATGCGGGGCAGGAAGCCGCCGCGGATGATCTCTTCCGCCAGCGCGCGCAGCTCGTCGGAAAGGATCACCACGTGGTCGCTGTCCCAGCGGATGCCGCGGCTGACGTGCAGGAGCACCTCGTCCAGGTAGAGGAGCACGGCGGAAATCTTATCGGCGATGGACTCGGTGGGATGGAAATGCCCGCTGTCCAGACAGAGGCACTTCTTCTTCGCCATCGCGTAGCCCATGTAGAACTCATGCGAGCCGACCACATAACTCTCGGAGCCGATGCCGAACAGTTTTGACTCGACGGCGTCGATGAGCAGCGTGCGCGGCAGCTCATCGGTAAAAACGGTGTCCAGCGCGTCGCGCAGCCGCAGGCGCGGGGCCAGCCGGTCGGCGGGCAGGTCCTTCATGCCGTCGGGAATCCACACATTCACCACGCATGGGGTGCCCAACGCCTGCCCCATCGCCGCGCCTATAGTGCGGCAGGCTTGCCCGTGGCGCACCCAGAAGGCGCGGATGCCCGCGTCGGGATGCGACAGCGTCAGGCCGTCGGCGGCCAGCGGGTGCGCAAAAAAGGTGGGGTTGAAATCGAGCCCCAGCCCCTGCGCCTTCGCCCAGTCGATCCAACGGGCGAAATGCTCCGGCGCCAGTACGTCGCGCTCCACCTTCACGCCGCCCGTTTCGGCGTAGATGGCGTGCAGGTTTACGCGGTGCGAGCCGGGCACCAGGTGCAAGGCCTGCTCGATGTCGGCGCGCAGCTCGTCGGCGGTGCGCGCGCGGCCCGGATGCCCACCCGTCACCGCCAGCCCGCTGCCCGCCATGTCGCCGGCGGCCTCGTACCCGGTCACGTCGTCGCCCTGCCAGCAGTGCATGGAGATCGGCACGCCGGTCAACGTCTCCAGCGCCGTCTCGGTGTCCACGCCCAACGCCGCATAGCGCTCGCGCGCGTATTCATAAGCCTGTTCAATGGGATGCATAAGCCCCTCCGAAGTGATCTATTGCTTTACTTCGCGCTCCGGTACGGACTTCCTCCCGGCGTTGACAAGCAGTCAAGCCGCCGGTATGCTGGGCGGGACGGGAGGTTGGAAAATGAATGCGCTCTCATCATCGCCGCTCGTAACTCAGTTGCTCTCTTCGATTATGCGCCTGCTCTGGCTCATACCCAGTACGTTAACCTTCGTGGCTTACATCATCTACACCCGGCGTATGCGCAACGGCATCGGACTGTATTTACTCGTCACGTGGAGCCTATCTATTCTTTACAGCCTTGCCTCGACCATCCTCTTTTGGGATATGGCATCCTGGTTTCGGAAATACGGTACGAATACCTACGAGATTATCATGATCATCAACTCGCTGATCAGCTTTGGTTTCAGCCTGGCCATCGCCATCGGTTTCCTCATCCTCATCACCCGCCATCTGGCGCCGCCGGTGCCGAAGGAGCACAACGTGCCACCGCCCTATGCGCCGCCGCCGGTGGTGGTGCCGGTCGACACAGAATAGACGAAGCATAATCCTTTGGGAGGGCGAGCGTACCCGCGAGCCACGAGCGTGAGAACTGATTATACAATAAGAGACGGTCTGCACGTGAGAACGCTTCTCGCGCACAGGCCGTCTTTCTATCTCATTTGCGGATGCCTCGCTCGTGGCTCGCGGGTACGCTCGCCCTCCCAAAGTGCCGCTTCTCTACCCGTGCATCCCGAACATCTGCTCTTTCAGATCCAGGTAGTACAGGTAATCCGCCGGGGTCACGTTGGGCGGGCAGCGGTGGTCGCAGAAGGGGATGTAGCCGCCGCGCGCCACGTAGGGGGCCAGCGATTCGAGATACGCTTTGATCGCCGCCGGGCCTTTGCCCAGCTCGAGTTTGTCCACCCCGCCCATGATGCGCAGTTGGCCGTCGTACTGGTCCAGCAGCTCGCCCGGGTGGGCGCAGCCATTGACCTCGAAGGGGAAGAGGCAGTTGATGCCGCCTGCCAGCAGGCCGGGGAGAATCGGGCGCACGTCGCCGTCGCAGTCGGTGTACCACAGGTCGATGCCATGGGCGTGCAGCCGGTCGCCGATGCGCTTGTAGCGCGGCACCACCACGCTGTTGAAGAAATCCACGCTGACGATGGGGCCGTTTTTGAAACAGATGTCTTCCCAGCCGCTCGCATAGTCGAAGTCGATCTGCCCGAGCACCTGGTCGAGGAAATCCTCTACCAGCACGCACGAGGTCTCCACCATGTCCTCCACCATCTCCGGGTAGTCGTAGGTGGCGTAGGCCAGGCCTTCGAAGGTGAGCATGTTGCGAATGGTGCCGATCATGCTGCCGCAGTAGACGCCCACGGCGTAGGTGCGGTCGGTGGGGTGCGCGGCCTTGAGCGCGGCGATGTCCACCTTGCGCGCGGGGTCGTCGCGACGCAGACGCTCCTCTTTACAGCGCTGCCAGTCGTCCGGGGTGACCACCGTCGCCTTCACGTAGTGCGGGATGGTGTCGTGGCCGTCCTTGGGCACCTCGGCGATCAACCCGTCGCCATTCATCAGCAGGTAGGTCGTCTCCGTTTCGCCGACCCGGCTCTGCGGGAAGGCCGGGTGTATCCATGTCTGCCCCCCTACCCCGTCGATGCGGTCGAAGTTGAAGAAGATGTTAGCCTCACCCTCGTGGTGAATGCCGTTGTCCACGAAGATGTCCCATTCGCGGTAGTTCTCGTCCCAGTAGCCGAACTCCATGTTGAAGCAGCGGTCGACCGACTGGTAGTGCATCTGTCGGTTGAAACGCTCGCGGTCGGTCAGCGCGCCCGCCCATTTGGCCCGGCACGGGGTAATCGTAGTCATGGTCACACCTCGCAAGGGGAGATGCGTGTATATTCGACCCGCGGGGGATGGGGTTCCTGCCGGGATTCGCTGAACCTTGCTTCTTCCGGCGCAGGCAGCTCTCAGCACCTCCCCGCGCCACGCCCCCGGCTTCCCGCATCGCGCCCGGACCTGTTATACTTACGCAATGACCCTGGAGCCGGACATTGCCATATCCTCGCCGGAGCCGCTGGACGGGCTGGTCGCGGCGTATCCTCCCAAGGCGCTGCTGAGCGCCATCACGGAGGACCCGCTGCTGGCGCGCACCGTGCTGGCGGGCTTTTCCGCGCGTCCGCCGACGCTGGGGCTGCCGGTGGTGCGACAACGCCTGCTGCGCGAGCTGGCGCAAACGCCGGAGCTGACGGAGCGCCTCTTTGCCGCGTGGATGGCGATGTATGCCGATGTGCTGGCCCAACTTAACGACGAAACACTGCCCGCCGACGCGGAAGCGCTGGCCCCGCTGCTGCGCGCCCACGGGCTGCCCGTGCTGCGCTACGCACTTCACCACACCGACCGCCCCGCGTTGCATACGCTGGCAGAGACGCTGAGCGACACACCCCCCACCCCCGCCGCGCCGCCGCCCGTCCCGGTGAAGGCGGATAAGTCGGACGCCCTGCGCGCGCAGCTTACCGAAGCGCGGCAGCAAGTGCAGGCGCTGGAGGCGGAACGCACGGCGCTGCAGCGCGAGGTGGCGCGCATCGCGCGCGAGGCGGACGACGGCCTGCTGCGCGAAGCCGAGTTGACGAAGCAGGTACGCGATTTCTCCGAACGGCTGGAGCGCGAGGCGCGCAAGGCACGCAAAGCGGAGGAAGAAGGCGCGAGCCTGGGCAAGCAGTTGCGCCAGGCCGCCCGCGCCGTCACGGCGCCCCCCACCCCGCCGTCGCCGGAGCTGCTCGCCGCCGTGACGCAGGCCATCGCCATCTTACAGCGCGCGCTACCGGGCACGGTGCCCGTCGTCGCGGCCGCGGCACCACCGCCCCCACCCCCGCCGCCGCCCGCGCCGCCCAAGCGGCATACGCCGGAACCGAGCCTGACGCTGCAGACCCCGCACGGCAAGCGGCACGTCACGCTAGCCGGAGTGCGCACCGCGTTGCTGCGCAACGATCTCGCCGTCGTCAACGACGTGCGCGACGGCCTGGCATACCTGGCGTCGCAGCCGGCGAAAGAGCGTATCGCGCTGGACGCGCTGGCGCAGACGGGCATCCCGATGTGCGTGCTCACCGGCCCGTTGCGCCCGGCGCTCATCGACGGCAGCAACGTGGCGAACATGAGCCCGGGCCGCCGCGCCCGCCTCGAATACCTGGAGCAGATTCGCCAGTCGGCGTGGGAAGAAGGGTACTTCCCCGCGGAGATCATCGTGGACGCCAGCCTGCCGCACCAGATCGACGATCCCGACCGGCTGATGGCGATGGTGGAACGCGGCGAGGTGCGCATGGTGACCCCCGGCACCTCCGCCGACGAGGTGCTGATCGCCGAAGCCGCCGCACACAACGCGGTGCTGATCACCAACGACCGCCTGGCCAACTGGCCCGCCGCCCGCGAACTGCAAAAGCGCCATGCCGAAATGTACCGCGACAAAGTGCGCGTCGGCAACTTCCACCGGTCAGGTCTGTGGTTGCCGTGGTAGGGGGACGATTCACCGCAAAGACGCAAAGGACGCAAAGGGAAGTTTTTAGGGTCGAGTTGAAAGGCGAATAACGGTCGGGTTTGGCTATCGGTCACTGTTTGGAACAGGGCGGGAGCCCGGCTCGACTATAGGAGCACCCATGACGGATTTCCCCATCGACACCACCCGCTACGTGCCGGATGCGACGCAGTTTATTGCGCCGACGGCGACGGTGATCGGGGCGGTGACGCTGGGGGTGGGCGTGAGCATCTGGTACGGCGCGTCGGTGCGAGCGGACCTGGCGGCGATCACCATCGGCGCAGGGAGCAACGTGCAGGATAATGCGTCGATTCACGTCGACCCCGAGCTGCCGGCGGTCATCGGGTGCGATGTCACCATCGCGCACAACGCGGTGGTGCACGGAGCCGTGGTCGGCGACGGCGCGCTCATCGGCATGGGCAGTATCATCCTGAACCGGGCGGTCATCGGCGCGGGCAGCCTTATCGCCGCCGGCACCGTGGTGCGCGAGGGGATGCAGGTGCCGCCGGGCAGCCTGGTCGCCGGCGTGCCAGGCAAGGTGCTCAAGACGCTCTCCCCCCAGCAGCAGGCGCATATCCGCGAGAACGCCGCGATCTACGTGCGCGTGGCCGACGCGCACCGGGAGGCGCTGCCATGAAGCGCGCGCTGCCCATTCTTTTCTTGCTGGCGGCGGTGTTGCTGCTCGCCGCGCCGACGTGCATGCGCCGGGCATCGGAAGACCCCATGCACGCGCGCTACCTGCGCGTCTTTCCCGGCGGCGTGCCCTTCACCACGGAGGCGCAAACCTCCCACGCCATGCGCACCGTCACGGTGGAAGCGTGGGAGCGTGACGGTCGCGGGCGCAAACGCCTGGGCACGCGCCGCGTTACGGTCAACGCGCAACTCGCCGAGGAAGTGCAGGCGATCTTCCACGAAATCGCCGCCGATACCGAGCGCTTCCCCATCAAACGCCTGGAGGGCTACGCCTTCCGCCGGATGCGCACGTACAATGTGCTGTCGCACCATTCCTACGGCACCGCGCTGGATATCAACGCCGATGAGAACTACTTCATCGACCGTACCAGCGGCACCCGCGTGGGGCGCTGCTGGCAGCCCGGCGTCAACCCCTACTCGCTGCCCGCGAACGGTTCGGTGGTGCGCGTCTTCAAGCGCCATGGCTGGTACTGGGGCGGTGACGTGTCGAACCCCACGGACTATATGCATTTTTCGTATCTGGGCGGGTAAAACCGCAGTGGTGTAGGGCGCCGTGCCTACATCCCCGTAACCTTTCCACCCCGGGAACGTCTAACGTTCAGGAACACTAACACGGCTGGAGGTCGTATGCCTGCGCTGACACCCACGGTTTCTGTCGTCATCCCCTGCTTCAACGAGGAAGGCACGCTGCGCGAGCTGCACACGCGCATCCGCGCGGAGTTCACGCGGCTGGACATCGCCGCCGAGATCCTCTTCGTGGACGACGGCAGCACCGATGCCTCGCGCGAGATTCTGCGCGCGCTGGCAGAGGAAGACCCCGACTGCCGGTCGATCTTCTTCCGGCGCAACAGCGGCAAGGCCGCCGCGCTGCAGACGGGGTTCCAGGCGGCGCGCGGCGAATACATCCTCACCATGGACGCCGACCTGCAGGACGACCCGGCGGAGATTCCGCGCTTCCTCGACGCGTTGCAGCGCTACGACGTGGTCTCCGGCTGGAAGGTCACGCGGCACGATCCCGTGGGCAAGACGCTGCCGTCGAAACTCTTCAACGCCACCGTGCGCAAGGTAACGAAGGTGCAGTTGCACGACATGAACTGCGGCTTCAAAGGCTACCGCCGCCAGGTGGTGCAGGAAGTGACGCTCTACGGCGAGCTGCACCGCTTCGTGCCCGCCCTGGCCGCCGCGCGCGGCTTCCGCATCGGCGAGCTGGGCGTTACCCATCACCCGCGCAAGAGCGGGGTTAGCAAGTACGGCTGGGAGCGCTTCATCCGCGGCTTTATGGACCTGCTCACTGTAGCCTATATCATGCGCTACCGCTTCCGCCCCTCGCACCTGTTCGGCGGGCTGGGCGTGGGGATTATGCTCTTCGGGCTGATCCTGGGCGCGGTGCTCAGTCCCTTCCTCACCGTCACCGCCCTGACGCCGCCGCCGGCGTGGCACTTCTTCATGTGGCTGCTCGCCACTGCATGCATCGTCATCGGGCCGATCTTCATGGGCATGGGCGTGCTGGCCGAATCCTTGCTCGCCTCCACCGTGCACAATTTGCCGCCGCCCCCGGTGTCCGAGCGGCTGAACTTCGTGCCCACGGAAGAGGCTGACCATGTCAACGCCTGACGCGCCGGTGAAGCGTACCCCGCTGTGGAAGCTGGCCCTGAACGTGCTGATCCTGCTCGCGCTGGTCGGCGTCTTCGTGTGGCAACTCCGCAAGGACTGGTCCGCCATCCGCGCCTACCAGTGGCACGTGGACTGGCTCCTCGCCGGCGCCGGTTTGGCGCTCTTCCTGGTGTGTACCGGGCTGGACATCGCCATCTGGAACCGCACGCTGGGGTGGTTCACCGACCGGCTGCCGTATGGGCAGGCGGCGCCGGTGTATATCTGGTCCTACATGGCACGCTACATCCCCGGCAAGGTCTTCAGCCTCATCGCGCGGGTGGCGTTGGCGGCGGAGTTCGACCGCCCGCCCGTGCCGGTGCTCGCCGCGAGCGTGGTAGAGATGGCGCTGCGCTGCGCCTCGGCGCTGCTCCTCTTCCTGGTGCCGATGGTCGGGCTGGGCATCTCCCTCCCGCACGAGGGTAAATTCCTCGCGCACATCGGCCCGCTGCTGCCGTACCTGTTCACCTTCCTGGTGGCGCTGGCACTGGTGTGCACCCACCCGCGCGTGATGATCCCCCTCACGAACCTCGCGTTGCGCCTGATGAAGCGCGCCCAAATCACCCGCCCGGTGCGCTACGGCGAAGTCCTCGGCCTTTTCGGCCTACTGCTGCTGCGCTGGCTGGTGTATGGCGGCGCCTTCCTGCTCCTTCTCCTCGCCTTCACGTCGCAGGCCGCGTCGCACGTCATCGCCCTCATGGGCACCGCCGCGGGCACGTGGGCGGTGGGCTTCATCATCCCCAGCCCGGGCGGCCTGGGCATCACCGAACTCTCCATCCGCACCGTGCTGCAGACGCTCCACTTCGACGTCTCCATCGCCGACATCTTCCCACTGATGCTGCGCCTCCTCACCCTCGTCGGCGAAGGCCTGTGGGCGCTGGCCGCGTGGGGCCTGTGGCAAAGCGTGCGGCAGGCGAAGACGGCGGACGTGCCGGTATTGTCTGAACCGTGAATTGTCGGATATATGCCACCGGCTGACGTGCTCAAGCCGGTTGAAACCGGCTCCGGTCAATGTGGCAGGCTTGCGTATTTTCGCCACCAGCGCGCTTCAGCGTGCTGCCGTTCAAATAAGCTCCGTACGTCCGCCGACACGCGGACCCCACCCCCGCCCCTCCCCCCGGGCGCCTCGCACGACTCGGCTGGGAGAGGGGAGTACCGGGGTGGGTTTTTCGCTCCCGTCATACGAATTTTATACCAGGTTGCCCCCTTCCCCTCGGGGGGAAGGGCGGGGGATGAGGGCCGCGTTCAGGAAGGCGAAGCGAGCGTAATTGAACGACAGCGCGCTTCAGCGTGCTTGAGATGATCAGCCACCGGCTTCAGCCGGTGGCACACTTCAGCCGGTGGCACCCCCAAATCCCGCGAATCAAGCTCCCGACACGGCAGGGTTCCTTCCCCCAACAGCGAAATCCCCTTTAGTGACTGCGAGCGACAGCCTCGACGCGCTGGCCGATGTGCCACGCGTCGGCACGGATGAAGCGGGCAAGGGCGATTACTTCGGCGACCTGGTGGTGGCGGGGGTTTTTCTGGACGCCGGCGACGCGGCGCGCGCGCGGGCGCTGGGGGTGAAGGACAGCAAAACCCTCTCCGACGGGCGAGTGCGCGCGCTGGCGGCGGAGGTGCAGCGCGCCTTCCCCTGCGAGGTCGTCCGCATCTCCCCAGCGAAATATAATGAACTCTATGGTAAAATGAAAAACCTCAACCACCTGCTGGCGTGGGCGCACGCGCGGGTGATCGAGAACCTGCTGCCGCGCACCGGCGCCCGGGTAGTTGTGGCGGATCAATTCGGCGATGCCGCGGTGCTGGAGCACGCGCTGCTGGGCGCCGGTCGGCAGGTGCGCCTGGTGCAGGCGACGAAGGGCGAGCGCGATATGGCCGTCGCCGCCGCGAGCATCGTGGCGCGCGCCACCTTTCTGCAGCGGCTGGATGCCCTCTCGCGCGAGGTCGGCGTCACGCTGCCCAAAGGCGCCACCCACGTGCTGCCCGTCGGCGCCGAACTCTTCGCCCGCGGCGGCAAAGCGTTACTCGGTACGGTAGCGAAGCTGCACTTCGCTACGACGGAGAAAATCGTCGGACTCGTTCAACGTTCATAGTTCAACGTTCAACGAAACGACGCGCTTCACAATATTCACAGTAACTTTGAACTTGGAACTTGGAACGTTGAACGTTCTTTCGAGGTTGCCTGATGGAACAGCTCGACCTGTGGAAACATACTTCGGACGACCCCGCCGCACAGGCGGCGGGGCTGCGCGCGCAGCTCGACCGGGCGAACTACCTGTACTACGTGAAGGATGCGCCCGAGATCAGCGACGCGGAGTATGACCGCCTGCTGCGCGCGCTGGAGGCGCTGGAGGCCGCGCACCCGGAGTTGGTGACGCCTGATTCGCCCACCCAGCGCGTGGGGGCACAGCCGGCGAAAGAATTCGGCACGGTGCATCACCGCGTGCCGATGCTTTCGCTGGGCAACGCCTTCGGCCACGACGAGTTTCGCGAATTCGACGCGCGGGTGAAGCGCGGCCTGGCGCAGGAGACGGACGTCGAGTACGTCTGCGAGCTGAAGATCGACGGGCTGGCCGTCTCGCTGACCTACCTCGACGGCGTCCTCGTCACCGGGGCCACGCGCGGCGATGGGGTGACCGGGGAAGACATCACCGGCAACGTGCGCACGGTGCGCGCCATCCCGCTGCGCCTGCGGACGCCGCTGCCCGGGCGCAACGAAATCCGCGGCGAGATCTTCCTCTCCCGCACCGAGTTCGACCGCATCAACGCTGAACGCGAGGAGACGGACGAGCCGCCCTTCGCGAACCCACGCAACGCCGCCGCCGGCTCGCTGCGCCAGCTCGACCCCCGTGTCACCGCCTCGCGCAAGCTGACCATCTTCTGCTACGCCGTCGGGGAGACGGCCGGCGTGACCTTCACTTCGCAATGGGAGTTGCTGGAATTCCTGCGCGCCTCCGGCTTCCCCGTCAACCCCAACGTGCAGGTGGCGCGCACCGTGGATGAGGTGCTGGCCTTCTGCGACCACTGGGAGACCGCGCGCCGCACGCTGCCTTACGATATCGACGGCGTGGTGGTGAAGGTGAACAGTGTCGAGCAACAGACGCGCCTCGGCTTCGTCTCCCGCAGCCCGCGCTGGGCCATCGCCTACAAATACGCGCCGGAGCAGGCGGAGACGGTCATCGACGACATCATTGTGCAGGTAGGGCGCACCGGCGCGGTGACGCCCGTGGCGGTGATGCAGCCGGTGCTCCTCGCCGGCTCCACGGTCGCGCGCGCCACGCTGCACAACGAGGACGAAATCCGCCGCAAGGACATTCGCATCGGCGACCACGTGATTATCCAGAAGGCGGGGGAGATCATCCCCGAGGTGGTGCGCGTGGTGGAAGACAAACGCACCGGTGCTGAGCGCGACTTCACCATGCCCGACACCTGCCCGGTGTGCGGCGCCGCGGTGGAGCGCCCTGAGGGCGAGGCGGTGGCGCGCTGCACCGGCATCGCCTGCCCGGCGCAGCTCAAGCAACGCATCCGCCACTTCGTCTCCCGCGGCGCGCTGGACATCCAGGGCATCGGCCCCGCGCTGATCGACCAACTCGTCGAGCAAGGGCTGGTGCACACCCCCGCCGACCTGTTCATTCTTACCACGGCGCAGCTCGCGGGACTGGAGCGCATGGGCGCGCGGTCGGCGGAGAACGTCGTGGCCGCGATTCACGCCGCGAAGACCCCCACCCTGGCGCGGCTGCTCTTCGGCTTCGGCATCCGCTACGTGGGGGAGACGGTGGCCGACCTGCTCGCCGCGGCGTGCGGCAGTCTGGAAGAGCTGGCGAAGGCTGACGAGGATGTCCTGCGCGCCATCCCCGGTATCGGGCCGCAAATCGCCGGCAGCGTGGCGCTCTTCTTCCAGCAGGAGCAGACGGCGGCCTTGCTCGCGGAGTTGCGCGCGGCGGGTGTGACACCCATCAACCCGGAGCGTACGGAAGGCGGCCCACTGACGGGACAGACCTTCGTCTTCACCGGCGCGCTGAGCGTGCCGCGCGAGGACGCGGAGGCCCGCGTGCGCGCGTTGGGCGGCAAAGCGACGTCCAGCGTGAGCAAAGCGACGGATTTTGTGGTGGTCGGGGAGAAAGCTGGGACAAAAGCCGACAAGGCCCGGCAGCTCGCGGTGCGAATATTAACGGAAGAGGAGTTCGACGCAATGCTCGCCTCGCTGAAGGGAGCGTAAGGGATGCTGACGGCGACGGAACGACTGGATAACTATTGGGCGGCGGAGTTGGGGTGCAAACCGGCGGATTTATACGGCGGGCGGATGCTCGTTATCGCGCCGCGCCACCGCGAGGGGCCGCGCTGGATGGGGTGGATGGTGCCGCTGGAATGCATCGTCGTCTCCGCGGCGCAGGGCGGGTCCGGCGTCGTCTCCGTGGCGCCCTCCCTCGCTTACACCCTCACGCGCTATGTCACCCCGCACACGACTCCGCGCGAGTGCCTGCCCCCGGACGGCCGCCAGTTGCACTACTTCGCGCGGGCCCACCTGCCCACCGGGCAGGCCAAGGTGCACCGCGTGCTCTTCTGCGTGCGGGATGGCTTCACCCCGACGCCCGACCCGATGCCGGTCGATATCCTGGGCGACGACGACATCCACGTCGCCTGGTACCGCATGCACTTCGACGGCCCGGTCTTCACGGCGCGCAGCGAGCGCGGCAGCATCGCCGCCTGGGCGGCGATCAAGTGCAAATCGGACGACATCTGGGAGATGGCCGTCGCCACCGAACCGCAATACCGCGGCCTCGGCCTGGCGCGCAGCGTCATCACCCACGCTACCCGCGCCGCCTTCGACGCCGGCAAACAGCCCCTCTACCTGCACGACATCAGCAACACCGCCTCCGCCCACGTCTGCGCCGCCAACGGCTACCAACCCTACGGCTACGAACTCACCTGCGAAAGCGGACGGATCATGCCGGCGCGCCGGTAAGGCTTTATCGAATCCCAGGAGGATTTTCGCCCTTCCCGCCCAAATAACAGTTCTCAGTTATCACCGTGGAGGACATCATGACAGACGACATGCAAGAGACGCCGGACGTGGCGACTGAGGGCGACGGCGAGGCACAGGCGCCGGAAGTGCAACCCGAGCAGATTATGGGCTATTGCCTGCACCTGCTCGGAATGCTCCCCACGGAGATGGGGCTCATCTTCAGCATCAACCTCTTCGCCGAACAGGCGTGGAAGCACCTGGGCCTGCACGCCGACCGCGCCACCGGGGAGACGAAGAGCGATTTCCCGCAGGCACGGCTAGCCATCGACGCCATCAACGCCCTGCTCCCCCTCGCCGAAGGCCGCTTCGACCCCCACGTCGTCCGCGACCTGCGCAACCTGCTCTCCACGCTGCAGATGAACTACGTCCAACGGTACTCGGCGGAGCAGAAGACGGCGGAGTAACGGGGTACGAACCGCAAAGACGCAAAGAGCGCGAAGGACACACGAAGAGAAAAAGATTGGGCCGGGAAGGCAGGCGATTCCGCTCTGGTTTCGCCTTTCCTCCCGGCCCTTGCTCATCTTCCTTCGCGTGTCCTTTGCGCCATTGCGGTTCGTAACCCCTAGTGCTTGAAGTGCCGCACACCGGTGACGACCATGGCGATGCCGTGTTTGTTGCAGGCGGCGAGGACTTCTTCGTCCTTGATGGAGCCGCCGGGCTGGATGATGGCGGCGATGCCGGCTTCGGCGGCCACGTCGATGTTGTCCGCCTGCGGGAAGAAGGCATCGGAGGCCATCACCGCACCGCGCGCGCGCCAGCCCGCCTTGCCCGCGGCGATCTTATTGGAATCCACGCGCGAATACACTCCGCCGCCGATGCCCACCGTGTGGGTGCCCTTGGCATAGACAATGGCGTTGGACTTGGTGCTCTTCACCACGCGCCAGGCAAAGCGCAACTCTTCCATCTGCTCCGCGGTGGGCTGCACCTTCGTCACCACGCGCATCTCGTCGGGCTCCGTCTTGGTGTCCGGCTCCTGCAGCACAAAGCCGCCGGTGACGCGCTTGAAGTCGTATGGGTCAGCGGCGAAGATGTCCGGCACCTCCACCAGGCGCAGGTTCTTCTTTACCGCAAGCAGTTCGCGCGCGCCGGTGGAGAATTTCGGCGCCAGGATGCACTCCAGGAAGCCGTATTTATCCATCCCCCCCATCAGCGCCAGCGCCGTGCCGGGATCGACCTCGCGGTTGAAGCCCACGATGCCGCCGAAGGCGGAGAGCGGGTCGCATTCCAGTGCCTGCGAGTAGGCCTGCGCCAGGTCGTTGTTGGACGCCACGCCGCAGGGGCTGGTGTGCTTCACGATGTAGGCGGTGGGCTGCGTAAATTCACGCACGCCGGAGAGCACGGCCTCCAGGTCGAGGTAGTTGTTGAAGGAGAGTTCCTTGCCTTGCAGGATGCTCGCCGCCGCCAGCCCGTACGCCGGGCCGCCCAGCGTGCGGTAGAAGGCGCCGCGCTGGTGGGGATTCTCGCCGTAGCGCGCTTCGTGCACCTTGCCGCCGCGTACGCTGAACACGGTGGGCAGCTCCTGCTCCTTGAGCATATTCTTCCGCAGCCAGGTGGAGATGGCGTTGTCGTAGCCGGAGGTGAGGGTGTAGGCCTCCACGGCCAATTCGGCGCGGGTGGCGTCGCTCACCGTGCCCTCGTGGGCGCGCATCTCCGCCAGCACCTTCTGGTATTGCGCCGGGGTCGTCACGATCGCCACGCTGCGGTAGTTCTTTGCCGCGGAGCGTACCATCGACGGGCCGCCGATGTCGATATTCTCGATGGCGTCTTCCAGCGTCACGCCCGGCTTGGCGACGGTGGCCTCGAAGGGATAGAGGTTCACCACCACCATGTCGATCATGGTGATGCCGTGCTGGTCCGCGGTGGCCATGTGTTCCACGTTATCGCGCAGCGCCAGCAACCCGCCATGCACCTTCGGGTGCAGCGTCTTCACGCGGCCGTCCATCATCTCGGGGAACCCGGTGTGCTCGGAGATGTCCTTCACCGGCACGCCCGCCTCGGCGATGACCTTCTTCGTGCCGCCGGTGGAGATCAGCTCCACGCCCAGCGCATGCAGCCCACGCACAAAATCGACCAGCCCGGTTTTATCGGACACACTGACTAACGCAACCTTTACTTGCGGCGCCATGGCCACCTCCAATAGTTCGACAACCCGCGGTGCGGGATCTTTGCCGGGGATATATAAAGCTTTCCACGCCGAAGGAACGGATTCCTTCCCGTCCGGCGAAGAGTGTCGCAGAACGCCGTCCGCACCGCGAGGATTCCCCCGGCGCACGGCGAAAGGAACGTATGGAGGTGGGCTATGGTAACGGCGATTATCCTCATCAACGTGGAACAGGGCCTCGTGCCCGACGTGGCGGAAGCGCTCATCCGCATCCCCGGCATCGCGGAGGCCTATTCCGTCGCCGGCACCTATGACCTGGTGGCCATCGCCCGCGTGCGTCGGCACGAGGAGCTGGCGGAGATGGTGGCCGCGCAGATGCAGCGCATCCCCGGCATCACCGCCACCAACACCCTCATCGCCTTCCGCGCCTACTCCCAGCGCGACCTCGCCGCCATGTGGGAGATCGGCTTCGAAGAACCGGCGGAATAGAAATAATTTTGGATTTTGGATTAGTCTGCCATTAATGGCACTGCGGACCATTCAAAACTCAACATTTCGTTGCGCCTTAAGGTAACCAACGGCTATGACTTCCAAAGAGCTTGTACTGCGCGCTATCGAGTTCTGCGATCCGTCGCGGGTGCCGGTGAGCTACTGCAACCGGGATTTTGCGGCGTCGGACGTGCTGTGCCATGGGGCGGCGCCGGCGGCGGGGTTCGTGCCGTCGGAGCCGGGGATGACCGAGTGGGGCTACGTGTGGCGCACGCTGGACGGCACCATGGGGCAACCGGCCACGCACCCGCTGGCGGACGCCGGCGCCCTGGCGACGTATCGCCCGCCCGACCCCGACGCGCCGGGACGGCACGACCACCTGCCCGCGTGGATCGACGCCAACCGCGACCGCTTTCTGCGCTACGGCGTGGGCATCACCGGCTTCAACCAGGCGTCGTTCCTGCGCGGGTTTGAGGGGCTGCTGGAAGACCTGGTGCTCGACCCGCCGCAGGCCGCGCGCGTGCTGGACTACGTGTTCGACTACGAAAACGGACTGATCGCGCAGGCCGTGAACTTTGACTTCGACGCCATCGCCTTCGCCGACGACTGGGGCACGCAGCAGGGGTTGATGATCGCCCCCGCGCTGTGGCGCGAGGTTTTCCGCCCGCGCTACGCCGCGCAATTCGCCGCCGTGCACGCCGCGGGGAAGAAGGTATGGTTCCACAGTTGCGGCAACGTGTGGGAGATCCTCCCCGACCTGATCGACATCGGCGTGGACGTGCTGGAACTGCTGCAGCCGGATATCTTCGGTGTGGAGCGCCTGGGCGACGCCTTCCGCGGCACGGTGTGCTTCTGCTGCGCCGTCGACCATCAGCGCCGTGCAGTGAGCGCCACGCGCGCGGAGATCTTCGCCTACGCCCGCCGCCTCGCCGACACCCTCAGCACGCCCCACGGCGGCTTCATCGGCTACGTGGAAGACTACGCCTGCCTGGGGATGCCGGAGTGCAACTATCAGTGGATTCGCGAGGCGTTTCATTCATTGCAGGGGTTAGGGGTTAGGGATTAGGGGTTAGCAGGGATACCGTTTCGCGTTCACGACCGTTCCGATTTTTGTCACCAACCTACCAGGGGGGTATCACATGGCGCACATCGACCAGGCCGATCACAATTTCGCTGCCGGCTGCAACTGCGCGCAGGCGGTGGGGGCGGCGTTTGCGGAGGATGAGGGGATGGCGCGCGACACGGCGTTGCGCGCGATGTCCGGCTTCGGGGGCGGCATCGGGCGCACGGGGGAAACGTGCGGCGCGGTGTCCGGCGCGGTCTTCATCCTCGGGCTGCACTTCGGCGCCGACATTCCGGGGGACGACCCGGAGGCCAAGGCGCGCCTGTATGCCCGCGTGCGCGATTTCCTGGCACGCTTCACCGCCCTCCACGGCGCCGTCACCTGCCGCGCGCTGCTGGGGTGCGACATCGGCACCGAGGAAGGGTTTCAGCGCATGCGCGCCGAGAAGATGCACGAAATCCGCTGCGCCGTCTTCGTGCACGACGCGGCGGCGCTGGTGGAGCAGATGCTGCAATAATAATTAGTTGGCAACTTTCGCTGGCGGAACGAATGTCACTGGTACTTCATTCGATTTCATAAGAAAGAATAGATCACGAGAGTTAAAATCAGACTTATCTGTATTAAACCCAATCTCTAAATTCGCAGAAACAAGCGTTTGCAGTGTGAGAAACTTTGTATCGAGCGCTTGCCATGGTATATAAAATTTCGTTGTTACGGTTATGGAAAACAACTCTTCTTTTCCTGGTGCAATGATTCGTAACTCCGGCAAGTTATGACTATTATATACAACCAAATCATCGGCGATAACTCTCGATATAAACATATCAACATCACCGGGACCATTCCAAAGACCATCAACATTAGCATAATGTATATTAACAGGTTTATCACCAGTATTCTTCACTTTGAATGTATACTTCATTTTACTATCTATTATTTGATTTCTATCGGGTGTAATAAGGAATACCTCTAAAGGAAAATGTGCGATAACATCAGTTATTTCTTTTTCACTATCTATGGGAAATATGCTATTGAATCCCCCTCTGAACATTTCCCATCCCATTCTCGTTTTTACCAACCCAATAATATATCGTTGGCCTTCTACAACTTCATTTTCCCATCCTGTCACAATCTCTACATCGGACTTGTAATCAGCTTTAACTAGGAAATGCACATTTGTTGTTATAGCTTTTACATCAACATTACCTTTGAGTGACTTGTCTACAATCCAAGTAACAGTACCATAATTGGTATACATAGGCCCCATATGCGACAGTGGTCGAGATTTGGGAAGCTGCGGCAACATAACAGACGTCGCTTTTACGACGACTATGGCGTCACAACTACCAGTCAATGTTAAATAATCCATTTCATGGTCCAATAATAGAGAACGCGAATTCGGCAGTGCCCAAGCGGATAGCCCAAAAAGAATAAGTGCCATGAGGAATAGAGTACGCATATAGCCTCCTTGGTCAATCGTTGCCTCCCATTGTACCACAACAAGGGCCATTTCGGGGCAGAAGGTAGCCGGTATATGGGGGGTGAATCTATGCATATCATGTATTCTGCCGCACGTCTGCTGGCTGAGTGAAGGAACCGTGCATGACATCTATCTACCGTGAACGTTTCGCCGCCACCATGGCGCACCAGCCGGTGGACCGGCCGCCGCTCGACCTGGGCGGGTGCCCGCAGGCGACTATCGACGACCCGGCGCTGATGACGGCGCTGGCGGCGCATCTCGGGTTTACCGGGGAGGCGCCCGCCGACTACCGCTACTTCGACCGGCGTATCCTGGCGCATTACGACGTGGATTTCCGCCGCACGGGCGGCATTGTGCCCTTCGACACGGGCCGGGGGTGCCGTATCTCCGACACGGAGACGGTGGACGACTACGGTATGCGTTACCGCTTCAGCGGGCACTACTGGGAGCGTGTGGACGGGCCGCTGGCATCGGGCACGCGCGACGCGGTGGCGGCGTACCAGTTCCCTACCATCGACCAGATGCGCCCGGGCCTGCTGGACAAATGGGCGGCGGACGCGGCGCACCTGTTCACGCAGACGCCGTACGTGGTGGTGGGCGAGCACCCGGTGTTCGGCGTGTTGGAGTTGGCGTGCTGGCTGTGCAACTACGACACGCTGCTCTACATGCTCCTCGACGACCCGGAGACGGCGCACCTGCTCTTCAGCAAGATCCTCGCCTTCCAGCGCCCGGTGGTGGAGGCGTACTACACCCACCTGGGCCGCTACCTGCACATCACCACCAGCGGGGACGATTTCGGCACCCAGCAGGGGCCGTTCATGTCGCCGGCGATGTTCCGCGACTTCGTAAAGCCCTACATGGCGGCGCGCATTGCCGATACCGCGCGCCTGACCGGCGCCGTCTACCTGCACCACTCCTGCGGGTCGATCTTCGGCCTCATCCCCGACCTCATCGACATGGGGGTGGGCATCCTCAACCCCATTCAGCCGGTGACGGGCATGGACCCGGCGCGGTTGCAGGCGACCTACGGGCGCGACATCGTCTTCCACGGCGGGCTGGACACCCAGGCGGTGTTGCCCGGCGGCGACGAGACCGCCATCGCCGCCGCGGTGGATGCCCTGCTGACGGCGATGCACCCCACGCGCGACGGGGGCTACATCTTCGCTGCGGCGCATAACCTGCAGTCGGACGTAACCCCCGCGGCGGTGGATGCCATGGTACGGCGCGTTATTCGACCGGCTTGACCGGCACGGTGAGGGTCATCGGCACGGCGTTCGACTTCACCATGAAGCGCTGGAACCGGGCCATCTGCGGCGCGGCCTTCGTCGGGTCGCCGGCAAAGCCGAACTGCACCTGCGCCGTGATCAGCGTCTGCAGGGGGAAGTACTTCTTATCGAAGAGCTGCCAGCCCGCCGGGCCGGTGAGCTTCGCGGTCACCGGGAAGCTGGCTTCCTCGTTCGGCGCCACGGTGCGGTACTGCGTTTCGTTCTTCTCGTTGGCGAGCACCGTGCCGTCGTCCACCATCTGGGTGCCGACCCACACGTCCGCCTCTTTCACCGCGAGCATGCCGCTGAGGTAGACCATGCGCAATTCGAACGGCACCGTGCCCACGTTCTTCACCTTCAGCGTCCAGGTGGCCGTGCTGTCGATGGCCGGGGTGCCCGCCGGTGCGACCAGCGTAGCCTTCAAGGGGAACTTGGCGATGGCGTCGCTCACCGCGGCGGCTTCCGCGACCGGCAGCACCTGGGCATACATCTTCCAGCCGGTGGATGCCTTCGTCAGGCCCACCACGTAGGCCTGGCCGTCGACCAGCGCGGGCTGCCACCCCTTCACCGTCATTTTGCCGCCGTCGTTCTGATAGTTGGGGTATAGTGACACGTCCAGCTTCAGCGTCGTGGCGTCCACGGTGCCGAGGAGGGTCTTGTCGATCTTCCACGTCACCGCGCCGGTTGCCTGGCGCATGTTGTACCCCATCATGCTCGACGCCGCCTTGGGCGGCTCGGGCAGCTTCACCGCGCTGGCGGTGGCGGTCACGATGGCATCGCAGCTACCAATGAGGTAGTAGTACTTCGTGACGTCGGGCGCGGGTTGGGTGCCGGGCGTCGGTTGCGCCCAAACGGTCAGCGCGGCCAGGAGCGCCGCAACGAGGAGCAGGAAACGCATGGAACTCTCCTTTAGATGGCGATGCGGGTATTTTACCACACCCAAGCGGTTTTTCGTAGAGCAGGTCGCCGGCGCGGTACAATAATCGTCGCGCGATGTGCGGAAGAACCGGCAGGACTTCCCCCCGGCGAGGCGAAAGGAACATTACTGCGCGACACGCGCGGCCTTTCAGCCTTCGGAGGAACACTGCATGCCCACCATACTGTCTCAGGTGCAAACGCCGACCCTCGCCACTTCGATGATGGCCAGCCTCTACGGCGCCGTGCACACCTGGGACGATGTCACGCTGACGGAGCTGTTCGGCTACTCCGGCCACGCGTTTATTTTGAACATCGAGCGCACCCTGTGCCCAAGCGGCCCGACCGCGTGGGACTGGGGGGCGATCCTTTTCCCGCTGCGCCAGATGTATACGCTGCGCCGGCTGTGCGCCTCCTGCGACATGCGCAGCTCCGACGAGGCCCGCGAACTGATCTGGCAGCGCACCGTGGAAAGCATCGACGAAGGACGCCCGGTCATCCTGTGGGACGCGCTGCTGCCGGAGTTCTACCTCGCCAACGGGTATGACACCGAGCGCGGCGAATACCTGGTGCAGGGGCCGGGCGCGGCGCGCACGGCGGGCCGCGTGCCCTCGTCGCACCTCGGGCTGCACACCGGGCAGGTGTGGGCGCTCTTCCCCGGCCCGCACGACGGGGCCAACCGCACCGCCGCGCGCGATCTGGCGCTGCGCGGGGCGGTCGCCTGGCACCGCTGGCCGACGGACCCGTCGTCGCAGTGGACCTTCGGTGGCGAGGCGTGGCAGGTGTGGATCGCGGCGCTGACCGATGAAGAACCCGCGCACGACGCCGGCGCTATCGCCCTCAACCACACCATCTATGCGGAATGCCGCCGCCACGCCGCCGACTTCCTCGCCGCGCAGGGTCCCGCCTATGCGCCGGCCGCCGCCGCGTATGCCCGCGTCGCCGAGGCGTTGGAGGCGATCTGCACCGCGTGGCCGCTCTCCGCCCCGCTGCCGGAGTTGGAGACGCGCCGCGCCCTGGCCGGGCACCTGGAAACCGCGCGTGACGCGGAAGAAGCGGGCGTGGCCGCGCTGAACACGGCGCTGGCCGTGGGGAAGCTCGCCCCCGCCTAGCAGGCTGTTGAATTATTCCGGTGGTCGGATCGCTGAGTCAGGATTTCGTATGGCGCGACGGACTTTTGCCACCATATCGGGCTGATATTGCGCAAAAGTCCAACACAGCCAGGCGGAATCCTGGTCGGCGAGGCGGGCCGCCGGAGTAGTTCAATAGGCTGCTAGCGCGGCGAGGCCGGCCCCCTTGCCTTTGCATCAGGCGGAGATTTCCGCTAGACTACACACGACGATGCAAACCGTATTCTACACGCTGGGAAGTGTGGCCGCGGCGCTGGTGCTGATTGCCGTGCCGCTCGTCACCGCGCGGGTGCTGCTGCTCATGCAGCGCATCGACACCACGCGCAGCGAACTGGCCAAGCTGATCGCGGACATGAGCGTGTCGCTGCATCACGTGAACCGGATGCTGGCACGCACGCAGGAGAGCACGGATCGCCTGCGCCACGCGCTGGAGCGCATCGAACAGTTGCTGGCGCTGCTGCAACCGGCAGCCGCCGTGGGCGGCCTGGTCGCCGGCGCGCGGCGCGCGCTGAGCGGACATCGCGAAGAAAAACCCCCGGGAAGCCGGGAAGGAGAACACGCATGAACGGGAACCCCAGACCGTCAACCTCGTGGTCGGAGATTATCGCCGGCGTCCTGCTCGGTACCGCCATCGGCGCCGTGGCCGCCCTACTCTACGCCCCGAAGAAGGGCGAGGAGACGCGCGCCGAACTGCTGGCGCGGCTGGACGCGGCGAAGCAACGCCTCGACGCCACCGCCGTGGAAGTGGCCGCGTTGGCTAAAGAGCGCCTGTCCGAGTGTTGCAGCGACCTGCAACAGGCGGTTATCGCCGGACGTGAGGCGACGCGTGAACGCGTGGCGGAGTTGCAGCAACAGACCGGTAGCGAGTAATCGACATTTCCCGCGCGGATGTGCGACAATGGGTCCGATGATGTCCGGCGCCTGTCGACCTGGACGCACACGCCGCTCGGAAAGTTCCGTATACTACGAAACGATGGTCCGACCGCATCCGACAGGGAAAATGGAGGCCGAAGTGGGCAGCACGATGAACCTGGAAATTCAGACGCGGCGCGTCAATGCGAAAACGGCGGTGATCGCCATCGCCGGCGAGATGGACGTGTATACCACGCCGCAGGTGAAAGATACCTTTTTAGACCTGCTCGAGAAGGGGTACTCTCACCTTATCGTTGACCTGCGGCGGGCGGAGTATCTGGATAGCACCGCGCTGGGTGTGCTGGTCGGCACGCTGAAGCGCGTGCGCGAGCGCGGCGGCGAGTTGCGCCTGGTGGCGCCCCCGCCGAAGATCCGCCGGTTGCTCGAGATCACCCGGTTGATCAACGTGTTTTCCATCGATGCGTCGGAGCAGGAAGCGACGGCCCATCTCGCACAAGAGGAGAGAGACGCCGAATGACTACCTGCAGCGGGTGTCATGTAGAGCTGAGCATTCCGAATCTGCCGGAATTTGTCGCCGTGGCCCGGTTGACCATGGCGGGCATCGCGACGCGCATGCAATTCACGGTGGAAGATATCGACGATATCAAGGTGGCGGTGGGCGAAGCCTGCAACAACGCCATCGAACATGGGTGCCCGGCGAAACATGGGACGGAAATGATTGTGTTGCGTTGTGACCTGAATGCGGACGCGCTGGTGATTACGGTGCAGGATCCCGGCGAGGGATTCGACCCGGCCACCGCCACGCGGCAGCACCGGCACACCAATACCCTCACGCTCACCGAGCGTGGCTTGGGGATGCTCCTGATCGAGTCCTTGATGGACGAGGTGGACTTCACCAGTACGCCGGATACGGGAACCCAGGTGCGGATGGTGAAACGTCTGCGAACCATGGAGGTGGAGGAGCGCGGATGATATTTGGCATGGTCGCGGGACCCGAAAACGGAACCCCGCGTCACGAAGAGGAAGAAGCGCGCCCGGAGGAGTTGCTGGAGGCGGAGGATGAAGACGCCGAGGCCCCCCCCGTGGAGGAAGAAGCGTTGCCGCGCGAACCCGTCGCGCCGCACGTGGAGTCGCGCCATGACTACGACGAAGAGTTGTTCCTGCGCTACTACCGCTCGCGGGACCCGGCGATTCGCGAGCAGTTGGTCGTCAATCACATGAATCTGGTGCGGTTCCTGGCGAAGAAGTTCGCCAACCGCGGCGAGCCGCTCGATGACCTTATCGGCGTCGGGTCCATCGGGCTCATGCACGCCATCGATCGCTTTGACCCGGAGCGCGGCATTCGCTTTGCCACCTTCGCCACGCCGACGATCGTCGGGGAGATCAAGCGCCACTTCCGCGACCGCGGCTGGGCGATCAAGGTGCCCCGCCGTCTGCAGGAAGTGAACTTGGCGGCGAACAAGGCCGTGGAAGCGCTGACGACGAAGCTCAACCGCCCGCCCACCGTGCAGGAGGTGTCCGAACAGATCGGCGCCAGCCTGGAAGAGACGCTGGAGGGGATGGAACTCGGCCACCTCTACGAACTCGTATCGCTGGACAACGAGCTGGGGGACGACGACGACGAGTCGCGCTCCCGCCTGGAGGACTACGTCGGCAAAGAGGACGTGGCCTTCGAGGAGTACGGCCTGCGCTCCCGCCTGGAGGACGCTATCGGCCGCCTCAACCCGCGCGAACGCAAGATCATCATCCTGCGCTTCTTCAAGGGCTGGTCGCAGACGGACGTGGCTAAGGCGCTGCAAATCTCGCAGATGCACGTCTCCCGCCTGCAGCACAAGGCGCTGGCCCGCTTGCGCGAGATGGTGGAGTCGGAAGAAGTATAATACGTCGCGAGCGATGTAACCCCGAGGGGGCGGCCTGACGGCCGCCCCCTCGCGTCGTTTGTGGCACGGGCGTCTCGCCCGTGGGTAACCTCATGGGCGAGACGCCCATGCCACTTTGCACCCTACAGCTCGGGGAATACCACCACCGCGGTGAGGTTGTCGTCGCCGCCGGCATCGTCGGCGGCGGCGATGTGGCTGGAGGCG